>CAXTNQ010000236.1:0-2035 GCA_964245745.1 uncultured Jatrophihabitantaceae bacterium | reverse complement strand
GGACGGTCTGCGCATCCTGCACGCCTGAGGGGGCGGCGTCTCGCCCAGTCGCCCGCCTCGCACACGGGCGCGAGTTCGCGGCGAGAGCCGCGACCGGGCGAATTGAGAGACACCGCATACGCTCGGAGCATGGAGTATCGACAGCTAGGACGGTCCGGCCCGCGCGTCTCGACGCTCACGCTGGGCACCATGGGCTTCGGGGGCACGGGGTGGGCCAGTGCCGTCGGCCACGTCGACGTCGAGGGCGCACGTAAGCAGATCGGGCTGGCCCGGGACGCCGGCGTCAACCTGATCGACACGGCCGACGTCTACTCGAACGGCCTGTCCGAGCAGATCGTGGGCGAAGCGCTGGGCAGCGACCGGGACGATGTGCTGCTGGCTACGAAGGTGCGCATGCCGATGGGCGACGGCCCGAATGACGCCGGCCTGTCGCGTCATCACATCCTGCGCGGCGCCGAGGCCAGCCTACGTCGCCTGAACACCGACCGGATCGACCTCTACCAGGTGCACGAGTGGGACGGGCGCACCCCCCTCGAGGAGACGCTGAGCGCGCTGGACACCCTGGTGCAGTCGGGCAAGATCCGCTACGTCGGGGCGTCGAACTACGCCGGGTGGCAGCTCATGAAGGCGCTTGGCGTGTCGGAGCGGCTGGGCCTCGTCCGATTCGTCAGCCAGCAGATCTACTACTCGCTGCAGGCGCGGGACGCCGAAAGTGAGCTGGTCCCCGTCGCTATCGACCAGGGCCTCGGCATCCTGGTGTGGAGTCCGCTGGCGGGCGGCCTGTTGTCAGGCAAGTACCGGCGGGGCGTCCAGGCGCCGGCGGGCAGCCGGCACCTCAGCGAATGGGACGAGCCACCCGTCCCCGACGAGGACAAGCTTTACGACACCATTGATGCGCTGGTCGCGGTCGGCCAGGACCACGGGGTGTCCGCGGCACAGGTCGCTCTCGGGTACCTGATGGCCAAGCCGGCCGTCACGTCGCTCATCGTCGGGGCGCGCAACGAGGACCAGCTGGCCGACAACCTCGCCGCGGCCGACCTGGTACTGAGCGCTGACGAGATGTCTCGGCTGGACGACGTGAGCGCGCAGCCGCTGAGCTATCCGCACTGGCACCAGGCCAAGACGGCGGCCGACCGGCTGGGCGACGCCGACCTTCCCCTGCTCGGACCGCACCTGCCGCGTTGACCTTCGCGGACGAGCGTCCGCTCGTCCTCACCCTGCAGCTGGACGAGCCGACGCAACGCCGCTTCGATCGCGAACGGGCAGCGCTGTTTCCGGCCGGCCGCACCGTAATCGGCGCGCACGTCACGTTGTTCCACGCGCTACCGGGCGAACACGTCGAGGAAGTCGCCGCCACGGTGGTCGCCGCCGCCGATCGTCGGCCGTTTCCCTTGCGGGTGACCGGCGTCGTCGGACTGGGTCGCGGCGTGGCCTACCGGCTCGACGCACCCGAACTGCTCGACCTGCACCGGACGATCCAGCAGCGGTGGTGGGACGAGCTGTCGCCGCAGGATCGCCAGCCCTACCGTCCGCACATCACCGTGCAGAACAAGGTCGATCCCGACACCGCTCGGCAGACCCTTGCCCTACTGCGTAGTGACTTCGTCGCGATCACGGCGAGCGCAGAGGGGCTGCAGCTGTGGCGCTACGACGGCGGTCCTTGGCAACCCGTCATGGCGGCGCCGTTCGGCACGCCGACAACCGACGCGCCGACGTGATTTGGTCGCGGACGGCGCGTCCCGCACTGACCACAACCGCGGACGACCGCGAGGAGGACAGTTATGCCCACGATGAATGGCGACTGCCTGGTGTGCAGCCACAGCCAAGCCGATCACCAAGCCGTCCCAGGGTCCTGCGTCGGGGGCGAAGGCCGTTGCCAGTGCCACGGCTACAACCCCGACACCCATCCGGCGCAACGCCTCGCCGAGCGGCACGCGCGCGAAGCACAGGCGGCCGCGCAGCCCACCTGACGGGGGCGCCTGCTGACGTCCCGGCTGGGTGTGCTTGCCTGGGCGTTATGGGGTTGATACGGGGA
>CAXTNQ010000235.1:0-2123 GCA_964245745.1 uncultured Jatrophihabitantaceae bacterium | reverse complement strand
CAGCGGTACGCCACCGAGATCGCGACGCGGCTACTGACCAGGACAGGGGTGCGTGAGCTGCGACCGCCCCGGCCGAGCAAGGCCGCCGCATGGGCCTGGACGCAACTCGCGCTGCCGGTCGCAGCACGGGACGAAGTGCTCGTGTCGTTGACGAGCCGGGCGCCCATCGTGGCGCGGCGACACGTCGTGACCGTGCACGACCTTTTCCCGTTGACGCACCCCGAGTGGTACTCCCGCTCCTATCTCGCGGTGCACCGTCCGTTGCTGCGGCGTCACCTGCGCAGCGCGCCCGTCCTCGTCTGTGTCAGCGCGCCGGTAGCTGAACAGGTCCGCCCCCTCGCTCGCCCAGACGCGGACATCGTCGTCGCGCCGAACGCGCCCAGCTCACTGTTCACGGCCGCGGCGTCGGCCGGTCTGGCCCAGTCCGTCATCGCCCGAGCGCGCATAGGCAACGGGACGTCCGCGCCGGCGGGTTACGTGCTCTCGGTGGCCAGCGTTGATCCTCGGAAGAACCTGCGACGTCTCGCCCAGGCGCACGCCGCCCTTCCTGACGATCTCCGGCACGCGTATCCGCTCGTGTTGGTCGGTGCGCAGGCGCCCCAGTTCCGTAGCGGCGACGTCGAGGACGCGGACCACATCATCCGAGCGGGCTACGTGAACGACGCAGAGCTGGCGAGCCTGTATCAGCACGCACAGCTCGTCGTCCTGCCGAGCCTGGACGAAGGGTTCGGACTACCGGCCGTCGAGGCCGCTGCCGCCCGGGTACCGCTGGCGCTGTCGGACATCCCGGTGTTCCGCTGGGTGTGCGGCTCGCACGCCGAGTACTTCGACCCGACCGAGACCGCCAGCATGACGTCGGCCCTGCGACGCGCGCTCACGACATCGCCTGACGAACGCGTGGACAAGCTGGCCACCGAGGTCACCGAACGGTTCTCCTGGACCCTAAGTGCACAAACGATCTCCGACGCGGTCAGCCGTCGTTTCGGGCCGTGACGTCACGTCCTAACGCCGAGCGCCGACGACGCACGCGGCCGACCCGCCAGGCGTAAACGACGGCGCTGGACAAGAAGAACAGTCCCGTCAACGCCAGCCATCGCGCAAGATACGGCGACTGCGACAGTCCGCTCTGAGCGCCGTACAGGGCCTGGCCGTGACGGGTGATGGTGGGGAGGAAGACCAGCAGTAGCAGCCCGGACGCCATGACCGGTATCCGGACGTAATTGATCACTGGCACGGCGGGCGGCCGAGTTGGCCGGCGTTCGGTACCCGCCCGGATGCCACGGTCCGCCAAGGAGTACAGCGGGAAGAGGATGAGATCGTGGCCCACGACGACGAGAACGAAGAAGGCGACGATGCGCACGAGGTGCGGCTGGCCGGACAGGAACGAGACGGCGTAGCCGCTCAGGGCAAAGCAGCCGACCAAGGTGAGCAGCGGCAGGGGCCGGCGCACGTAACCGAGCAGGCGTCCCCAGGCCGTCACGACTCGCCTCGGAACTCGATCGAGCGCACCCACTTGGTGTTGTGGACGCCGGGTAGCGCCGGCACGATCACGCGGGCTGGATACCCGTGATCCAGCGAGAGGTCAGCGCCGTTGACCTTAAGCGCGAGCAGGGAGTGTGGGTCCAGGACTTGATCTCGGGCCAGTATGGCCTGCCGGTAGGCGCCCCCCTGCTCCACCGAGGACACGAGCGCCGTCACCGGCTGGCGAACGCCCGCTCGTTCGGCGAGCGTGGCCAACGGAATCCCAGTCCAACGCTGCGTGGTCGACCAACCCTCGACGCAGGTGATCGGCAAAGTCGCGTCCGTGGTCGCCATGCCGAGCAGCTCATCACGGGCCAACTCGACCGCCTGCGGTCCACCGCTCAGGACGAGCCGCCAGGACGGTCCGACGTCGGATGTACGGATGCCCGCGGCTGATGGTGTGCGATTGACCTGGAAGGCGTTAGGCCCGCGTCCGGGTATTGCGGCGCGCGGCGCCATTACTGATAGGCGCCGCCAAAGTCCGCCGATCGATTCGCCGGCAAAGACGACGGCTAGCAACGCCGACCCGCCGAGTGCCACCCCAATGGCGCCTCGTCGGCTCAGCGTCGGCGGGTTCGGTGACGCAGCGACCAGGCCATAGG
>CAXTNQ010000234.1:0-2182 GCA_964245745.1 uncultured Jatrophihabitantaceae bacterium | reverse complement strand
GACGAGTCCGGGACGGGTCAGGGCCTGGTGGAATTTCCGCGATCGAAATTGCGACCCTCTGTCCGCGTGGACCACGCAGCCGGTGACGTCGAAGCCCGCGATCTGGCGTCGGGTGACGGCGTTCTCGAGCGCGTGGACGGCCAGTCGGGCCTTCATCCGCTCGCTGATGGAGTAGCCGACGATCTTGTTGCTGAAGCAGTCCTTGATCGCGCAGAGGTAAAGCTTGCCCTCACCAGTCCAATGCTCGGTCACGTCGGTCAGCCACAGCAGGTTCGGCGCCTCGGCGGTGAAGGTGCGCCGCACGAGGTCGTCGAAGGCGGGCGTGCCGGGCTTGCGTTTCTTGCCGTTGCGGCCGCGGGCCTTGCCGAAGGCCGACCACCAGCCGTTCGCGCTGCAGATCCGCCACGCGGTCCGGTCGGCCATCGCCTGGCCGTCGTCGCGAGCCTCGTCAGCCAGGAACCGGTAGCCGAACTCCGGATCGTCCAGGTGGGCGTCGAACAACGCATTCGCCCGGTGCGCCGCCACCCATTCTGCGTCCGTCACGGGGTCGGCAAGCCACCGATAGTAGGGCTGACGAGCGATCTTGAGCACCCGGCACGTCACCGTCACGGGGATGCCGTCAACGGCCAGCTCGCGGACGAGCGGGTACCTCATTTCCCCAGGCTGCCCGGCAAGTTCGCCTGCGACAGATACGCCGCCGCGCGGCGCAGCACCTCGTTCTCCTGCTCCAACAGCCGGTTGCGCTTGCGCAGCTCCCGCAGCTCGGCGGACTCGCTCGCCGTCACACCGGGTCGCTTGCCCTGCTCGACGTCATCGAGGGCCAGCCAGCGGTGCAAGCAGGACTCGGAGATTCCGAAGTCCTTCGCGATCTGCGCGGCCGGCGCGTCGCTGCTATGAGCCACCCGGATCACGTCCTCGCGGAACTCCTTGGGAAACGGTTTCGGCACGGTCGACATCCTTCCAGCGGAGATCAAACTCTCCACAGATCAGATGTCACCCACCCCTGCAGCAGTCCCAGTGTTTGCCCGCGCCACGCCTGTTTGTCACGGACGTCGAGGGTGTCGACCGTGACCCGGCCAGCTAGGAACGACGGCACGTCGGTGCTGTGATGCGCAGTGACCACCACATCGTGACCGAGCTCCACCAGCGCCGAAGCGGTGTACGCACCGCCCAATCCGCCGGTCACCACGATCATCGCGTGCCTGCCATGCACGCATTCTCCCCAGCGCCCCGTACCAGCCGTCTCAACCCGGACGCTGAGCTCCGACAAACGGGGGTGGACCAGCACCGAACCGCTGACCGTGCTCAAGATCGTTCCATCTCGCCACGGTCGACCCGTCAGAACGGGGCGCACGCGTGCCGCATGAAACCCGTCTCACGTCAACGACCCGGCGGGCTGGCCTGCGTCACTCGCAGATCGAGGCGCGGGCCATGCCAAACGCGCCGACACTCAAGTGTCTACGTGTCCCAGGTCCACCGAGTGGGTTCGCGTTGGTCGGCGGTCGGGAACCCGAACGCGCGTGTCGGTGTGACCTCGTAGGCGTAGAACGGCGGGCCGCCGCTCGTCGGCGCCGCGTAGCTAGCGTCGAGCTGCTCGCCTATCACCTCCGTGGGCCAGCCGAACACGTCCATGAGTGCGCGGGACGCACGATCAAGGCTGCTAGCACGCGTCAGACGGGCCGCCTCTCCTTCGATCACGAGGTGCACATCGGCAAGGCCGATCGCGATGGACACCCGCGGCTCGCGTTCGAGGCACGCAGTCTTCTTCGCCGAGGGATTGCTGGCGAAGACGAAGGATTTACCGGTCCACGCCGCGAACACCGGGCGCACATGGGAGGCGCCGTCATCAGTCACGCTCAGCCAGCACGGTCCTGGACCGTCCTTCAGCTGTTTCTGAACGCCGTCCCAGTCGAACGGTTCGAGTGACTTATGTTCGTGGTCCGACGGCTTGGTCGCGTCGGACGTCCGCGCGATCATCTCTGCTCGTGGGCTGGGCATGGCGGCAAGTCTGCCTGTAGCGAAGGCGAGCCCGAAGTCGGCTTCTAAGAACACCCGCGAGCGCGAGAAGCGTGACCGCCGAGGTACCCCGTTGTGCGCGTCCGCTCAGCGATCCAGGCGCGGGACGCGCTGAGCGATCTTCATACTGAAACTCGTGGTGAAGAAGGACCAGGTCGTGCACCGG
>CAXTNQ010000233.1:0-2200 GCA_964245745.1 uncultured Jatrophihabitantaceae bacterium | reverse complement strand
CAGGTCGTCGCCGGACGGCGCGGTATGTCCAGTGGTGTAGAGCAGGTGGACGACCCCAAGCACGGCGTCGACACGAGCTGGCAGCTCGCGCGGGGACGGCACGCGGTAGGGGATGCCAGCGGCGGTGATCTTCTTCTTGGCCCGAGTGATGCGAGCGGCCATGGTGGCGTCGCTCACCAGGAACGCGCGGGCCACCTCGGCGGTCGACAATCCGCAGACCAGGCGCAGGGTGAGCGCGATCTGCGCCTCCTGGGACAGCGCCGGGTGGCAGCACGTGCACACCAGGCGCAGCCGGTCGTCGGGAAAGCCGGCGTCGTCGTCCGGTTTGGCCGGCTCACTGGAGTCACAGATCAGCAGCGGCAGCTTGGCGCGCAGCGTCGCCTCCCGCCGGATGAGATCGAGCGCCCGCCGCCGGGCCACCGTGGTCAGCCAGGCGGCGGGCTGGCGCGGAACCCCGTCGCGCGACCACGTGGTCAGCGCCCGGGCGTACGCGTCCTGGACGCACTCTTCGGCCAGGTCGAGGTCGCGAGTGACGCGGACCGTCGCCGCGAGCACGTAGGCCCACTCGCGGCGATGCGCCTCGGCGACCGCCTCGACGACGGCGGTCGCGTCCGTGCAGACGGTCAGTTGAACGTCATGATGGGACGGACCTCGACCCCACCGAACGGCGCCGGGACCTGCTTGGCCAACGCGATCGCGGCGTCCAGGTCAGGGGCTTCGAGCAGGTAGTAGCCGCCCAGGGCCTCTTTGGTCTCCACGAACGGCCCGTCGGTGATCGTGAACCCGCCGGCGCCGTCCTTGAGGACGGTCGTGGCCGTCGATGTCGGCTGCAGCGCCTCACCGCCCTTGACCGCGTCGCCGGCGGCCTGCGCGAAGGCGCCGTGCTCGGCCATCACCCGGTCCGACGTCGCCTGGTCGGCTTCGGCCCAGCCGGCCTCGTTCTCATAGATCAACACCAGGTACTGCGGCATGCCGTTCCTCCGTCCTCACGCGACCCGCGATTCGGGCCGTCAGCCATCCGACGAACGAGCGGCCGCGGGATCGACAACGAGTCTCTCGCCGTCATCCGACAACGCGGATGGCTCCGCGTCCAGTCGAGCGGCGAGGGCCATTGCGTCGAACGGGGCGCGGACCTTCACGTCGTTGTCGAAGTACACGTACACGTCCAAACCGTCCCTGGTCCAGGCGCGGACGGCCGCGGCCCAGGCGTCCAGTGCTTCCGGCGAGTAGCCGCTGGTGTAGAGCTCCTCGTCACCGTGCAGTCGCACGTACACGAAGTTGCTGGTCACGTCGCGCAGCAGCGGCCACCGCCCGGCGGTGTCAGCGACGACCAGCGCTATGTCGTGTTCGCGCAGCAGTTGCACGAAGGCTGGTACCGCGTAGGTGGCGTGCCGGATCTCCAGCGCGTGCCGCAGCGGCTGGTCCGTCACGGCCGCCAGGTAGGACCGGCCGGTCATCCGCTCGTCGTGCCGACCGGCCAGGGCCGCCGCCTGCGCGGTCGAGCGCGGCAGCAGCGCGAAGAAGGCGGCCAGGCGCTCGGCGTCGAAGCCGAGGCTCGGCGGCAGTTGCCACAACAGCGGACCGAGTTTCGGGCCGAGCGCGAGGACGCCGGACGCGAAGAAGTTGGCCAGGGCGGTCTCCACGTCCCGCAACTTCTTCATGTGCGTGATGAAACGGCCACCCTTCACCGCGAACACGAAGTCGTCCGGCGTCTGAGTACGCCACGTCTGATAGCTCTCCGGCCGCTGCAGCGCGTAGAACGAGCCGTTGATCTCGATGGAGGTCAACCGCTCCGCCGCGTACCGCAGCTCCTCGCGCTGCGGGAGGCCGCGCGGGTAGAAGACGGTGCGCCACGGCGGGTAACGCCAGCCGGAAATCCCGACCCGTGGGCGCCCGGCCATCCCCTACTCGGACCAGTCCTTGGCGACCATGGTCAACACGTCGTACTTGGCGACCGATGAGCCGTCCTGCTTGGTGATGTCGGCGTCCCACCGCACCTCGCCGTGGGCAGCGTCGCCGCGTGGGCTGATCTGCTTGGCGGTGAGCGTCACCGTCAACTCGTCGCCCGGATACACCGGCGTCAGGAAGCGCAGGTGGTCGACGCCGCAATTGGCCAGAACGGCGCAGCGATACGGATCGACGAACAGCACGGCCCCCAGAGACACGATCACGTAGCCGAGGGAAACCCGGCCGACGAAGA
>CAXTNQ010000232.1:0-2302 GCA_964245745.1 uncultured Jatrophihabitantaceae bacterium | reverse complement strand
AGTTAGGCCGCGCCCGGCAAGCGCCGAAGGCGAGGCCAACTACCCCACTGCAAGCCCTTCGATTGCCAACTATGGCCAACTTCAACGCGAAATGGCCAAGTTAAAGTGCGTCGGATCAGTCGGGCATGTCGGCGAAGCGACTGTAGTGACCCTGGAAGCTGACCGCCACCGTGGCGGTCGGACCGTTGCGGTGCTTGGCGATGATGATGTCGGCTTCGCCGGCCCTGGGTGACTCTCGTTCGTACATGTCCTCGCGGTGCACGAGCAGCACGAGGTCGGAGTCCTGCTCGATGGAGTTATGCGCAGCGACGCCGTCGGCGACGAAGTTGTGGGTGCCCTTCACGGTGGCGTCGTACACCGGTTGCTCGCCGAGAGGCGCTATCTCAACGACTCGATCCCAGAAGACATCGTCGGTCGACAGGCCGCGCAACACCGGAGAATCGAGGATTTCAGCGCAGCGAGCGAGACGCGCCCGAGAAGGAGCTGACTTGTACAAGGTAGATCCGCAGTAGCTCATGCCGAGTGCCGCCTGAAACTGACGCTCGGTCAGCCGCGCCCGCTTTCGGTCGCGGGTGACGACCTGCCAGATTTCGATGGTTAGCGTGTCGACGTTGGTTTTCGGCGTCCTCGTGACCAGCCGATCGTGAAGCTCCGTCACGGTCTCGCCTCGCCGGCCGTGCACCCCGATGACGGAGCAGAACGTCCGCAAGCTGGGGGTGTCGGCGATGACGACGTGATACTTCGGACGGTGCTCGCCCTGCGGCACACGGATGATGCGGGCGACGATGCCGAATCGGCTCAGCAACGCACTGACGTCGTCGGCGAGGGCCCGGCTGCTGGTCGCGTAGTACGCCCGGTCCGCGCCGGTCGATCCTGAGCGAGCCACAGCCACACAGCCGTCCGTCGCCCAGAGATGGTGCAGGAAGGTAGCGAGTTCGCGGTTCGTGGCCCCGAACAGCAGCTCCGGTATCTGCTTTTCGTACGGACGTCGATCTTCGATGCCGAGCTCGCGGAACCACCTATGTAGGGGATTGTCTCGCCCCTGCGTACAGCGGTGAGGCGCCGGTAGGTAGGTGTGCCACCACGTCTTCTGCGCCACGCGTCGAGGCGTAATGCCGAACTCAGCCTGCGCGGCCGCCTCGACAAACGTCAGATTCTGCTCGTCGTTGGACGTGTAATGCACGGATTGTGATCGCAGTACGCACCCGTCCCCGATGAGATGAGCCAGGAGGCCAAGTCGGTGATCCGACCAGCCCAGCCCAGCTCCCAGCGGCTCGGGGGTGCTGCGCGGAATTGCGACTCGATCACCGACGGCCAAGTTGCCGAGCGGACGCCATCCGTCAAAGGACAAGAAGGGATGGTTGGCTGTGGCCTTCACCTGCCGACCGGACGCCAGCCGAAGTCGGAAGACGGGCTTCACTCCGGACGAGAAGACAGCAGTGACGGGGGCCGGCGTCAGGCGTCGATCCTCGTCGAACGACCAGACCACAATGCCGTGGTGACCCTCGTCCATGAGGCGCCGCAGGCTGATCGGCGCGCCGGTGTCAGCGCGGAGCAGCCGGGTATCGGCGGTGAGGCAACCGCTCTCTCGGAGGTCAGCGAGCATGGGCTTCTTGTCCGTGCGCTGCTCGGGTCCGCGGTTGAGTTGGGAGAGGGCGACGACCGGGACGTCCAATTCCTTGGCCAATAGCTTGATTGCTCGCGAGAACTCACTGACCTCCTGCTGGCGCGACTCCACACGCTTGCCGCTCGACATCAGCTGCAGGTAGTCGATCACGATCAGTTGCAGGTCGTGCCGTTGCCGCAGCCGGCGGGCCTTGGCCCGGATCTCCATCATGGTCAGGTTCGGTGAGTCGTCGATGAACAGGGGCGCCGCGGCCAGACCTCCAGCGCGGCGCGCCAGCCGGCTCCAGTCCTGGTCGCTCATGTGGCCCGACCGCATGTTGCGCAGCGGCACGACCGCCTCGGCTGAGAACAGCCGCATCATGATTTCGAGCTTGCCCATCTCCAGCGAGAACACGACCGTCGGCTTGCCGTGCCGCACCGCGGCCGACCGGGCCATGTCGAGGGCCAGCGTCGACTTGCCCGACCCCGGCCGACCGGCCACGGTGACCATCTGACCCGGGTGCAGTCCGTTCGTGATCTCGTCCAGGCGACCGAACCCCGTGGGAATACCGGTGCCTACGCCACCGGTCGCCGAGATCCGGTCGATCTCGTCCATCGTGCCCTGCAGCAAGGTCTCGATGTGGACGAAGTCCTCGCTGGTGCGCCGCTCGGTCACGTCGTAGATCTCGGCCTGTGC
>CAXTNQ010000231.1:0-2357 GCA_964245745.1 uncultured Jatrophihabitantaceae bacterium | reverse complement strand
GGCCCAGCACGTCACAGATCTCGAACGCGGCACTCTTCTGGCCCTCGATGCGGTCCGGGTTCACCGAGTTGACCAACGCGACGGGGTAGTCGACGGCGAGCTTGCGGGCGAGCTCCAGGCAGTCGTCGAAGTTGCCGTCAATCTGCAGCAGTCGGGCGCCGTGGGCGAGCGCCTGG
Organism: uncultured Jatrophihabitantaceae bacterium; assembly: GCA_964245745.1. Lineage (GTDB taxonomy): Bacteria > Actinomycetota > Actinomycetes > Mycobacteriales > Jatrophihabitantaceae > CAXTNQ01. The sequence continues at coordinate 2,181 of CAXTNQ010000231.1, read as the reverse complement.
GCGAGCTTGCCGAGCGCGATCTTGCCCTGCGGGACGAGCACCGCGCACGTCATGCCGGCGCGAACCGCATAGGCGGCGGCGCTCGCCGACGTGTTACCGGTGGACGCACAGATCACCGCCTGCGCTCCTGCCTCGGCCGCCTTGGAGATCGCGAGGGTCATGCCGCGGTCCTTGAAGGAACCGGTCGGGTTGGCGCCCTCGACCTTGAGGTATACCTCGCAGCCCGTCCGGCGCGAGAGCTCGGGCGCCGGCAACAGCGGCGTCCCGCCCTCGAGCAGGGTGACGACCGGCGTGGCGTCGGTGACCGGCAGCCGGTCCCGGTACCGCCGGATCACCCCCGGCCATGATCGGGTGCGCTCGTCCGCCACGGCACTTCGCTCAGTCACCGGGGATGCCTTCGACCCGCAGGACGCCGGCCCCGCGCCGGATGAAGTCGGCGCCGGCGAGGTGTTCGACGGTCTTGGCGAGCGCCGCGTCCGGAGCGCTGTGCGTGACGATCACCAGGGTGGCGGCGTCCCCGCGTCCCTCTTGGCGGACCGTCTGAATGCTGATCCCCTGGTCGGCGAACGCACCTGCGACGGCGGCGAGCACGCCGGGACGGTCGGCCACATCGAGGGCCACGTGATAGCGCGTGCGCACCGAACCCATGGGCAGCACGCGCAGGGCGGCGTACGCACTCTCGCCCGGCCCCCGACGACCAGTGCGCCGATTGCGGGCCACGGCCACGACGTCACCGAGCACAGCGCTCGCGGTCGGTGCGCCGCCCGCCCCGCGCCCGTAAAACATCAGTGAGCCGGCCGCCTCCGCCTCGACGAACACGGCGTTGAAGGCGTCCCGTACGCCGGCCAACGGATGGCTGCGCGGCAGCATGGCCGGGTAGACCCGCACGGACACGCAGTCGCCGTCGCGCTCGCAGATGGCCAGCAGTTTGATCGTGCAGTCCATGGCTTGGGCGCTGGCGATATCAGCCGCGGTGACGTCGGCAATCCCCTCCCGGTGGACGTCGGCGGCGGTCACCCGGGTATGGAACGCGAGACCCGCGAGGATGGCCGCTTTGGCCGCCGCGTCGAAGCCGTCGACGTCGGCCGTGGGGTCGGCCTCGGCGTAGCCGAGCCGCGTCGCCTCGGCGAGGGTCTCGTCGAATCCGGCGCCGGTGGCGTCCATACGGTCGAGGATGAAGTTGGTGGTGCCGTTGACGATGCCCATGACCCGCGTGATGTGGTCGCCGGCCAGCGACTCGCGCAACGGACGCAGCAGCGGAATGGCGCCACCGACTGCCGCTTCGTAGTAGAGGTCGACGTCGGCCATCGCCGCCGCGTCGTACAGGGTCGCGCCGTCCTCGGCCAGCAGCGCCTTGTTGGCGGTCACGACGCTCTTGCCGCTCGTCAGCCCGGACAGGATCAGCGAGCGGGCCGGCTCGATCCCGCCGATGACCTCGACCACGACGTCGATGTCGTCGCGCGCGACGAGCGCGGCCGGATCGTCGGTGAGCAGCCCGGCCGGGATCTCGGGATGCCGGTTGGGGCGGCGGACGGCCACGCCGGCCAGTTGGACCTCGGTTCCCACGCGCGCGGCAAGGTCGTCGGCCTGTGCGACGAGCAGACGCGCCACCTGCGACCCGACGACCCCGCACCCCAGCAGCGCGACACGCACGGTCATATCGCTGCCTCTTCGGGTGAGCGCACGTCGGTCGCACCCGCGTCGAGCCGCAACAGGTCGTCCTCGGTCTCGCGGCGGATCAGGACGCGGGCGTCGCCGTCGCGCACGGCCACCACCGGCGGCCGCGGCACGTAGTTGTAGTTGCTGGCCATGCTGCGGCAGTAGGCGCCGGTCGCCGCCACGGCCAGTAGGTCGCCCGCTGCGAGGTCGGCCGGGAGCCAGGTGTCGCGTACGACGATGTCGCCGCTCTCGCAGTGCTTGCCTACGACCCGGCCGGGCACCGCCGGCGCCTCGGACAGTCGGTTGGCCAGCACGCAGGTGTACGCCGCGTCGTACAGCGCTGTGCGGATGTTGTCGCTCATGCCGCCGTCGACCGACACGTAGTAGCGGGTGAGCTGGCCGTCGAGCTCCACCGGCTTCACCGTCCCCACCTCGTAGACGGTGATCGCGCTCGGACCGACGATTGCCCGCCCCGGCGCGACGGCCAGCCGCGGCACGGTCAGCCCGGCCGACCGGCACTCC
>CAXTNQ010000230.1:0-2498 GCA_964245745.1 uncultured Jatrophihabitantaceae bacterium | reverse complement strand
CGAGTTCAGCGGCACGGGCGAGCAGCTGCGCAAGCAGGAGGAGCTTGACGCGATTCGGCCGGACCTCGACGGCAACGAGATCATGCAGATCCTCGGGATCGGGCCCGGCCCGCTGGTGGGCCGGGCGTACCGGTATCTGCTCGCCCTGCGCATGGAGCACGGTCCGCTCGGCTACGACCGCGCGGTGGAGGAGCTGCGGCGGTGGCACGCGTCGCTCGCTCCTGGCGAAGATCAGGGGACGGACGACACCGGCAGCGGGGACGCCAGCGGGTAGGTCACTCGCTGGCAGCGTCCGGCGAAGCGCAGGTACACCAGACCGGTGACCAGGTAGACACCGCCGATGACGGCCACCGACACCGGGGCGTAGCCGCTGTCCGGCAACAGAATGGCGGTGGCGACGGCCGCGGCCACGAAGGTGATGTTGAACAGGGTGTCGTAGAGGGTGAAGACGCGGCCCCGGTACTCGTCCTCAACCGACTGCTGCACCAGCGTGTCGATGCAGATCTTGATGCCTTGGGACGCGAAGCCGAGCCCGAAGCCGGCGAGCAGCAGCAGCGGCAGCTGATAGGTGAGACCGAGCCCGAGTTGGATGAGGGCGGCGGCGCCGAACAGCAGGGCCGGCCACCGCACGAAGCCCATGCGGCGCGTGATGGCGGGGGTGATTGTGGCGGCAAGCAGGCTGCCCGCCGCGATAGCGACCACGAGCTGCCCGAGACCGGCCAATCCCGCGCGGAAGAAGCCGTCGTCGGCGAAGTAGTTCCGGTAGAGCAGCAGCGTCGAGATGGCGGTCATGCCGTAGCAGAAGCGGTACACGCCTACCGCGCCCAGGGCCCACACGACGGGACGCAGCTCCAGCACGTGCCGGGCGCCGGCGACCAGCCCGACGGCGATCATCCGGGCGGTTTCGCGCTGCTGGCGCGCGACGTCGTCCGGTCCGAGGTAGCGGTGGCCGAAACCGTGGGCGCTGAGGGCGGACAGCAGATACGGCACCGCGGCCAGCGCCGCGATGAGGGCGTAGGCCGCGTTGGTGTCGCCGATGCCGGCTCGAATCCCGATGGCCAGCCCGCCGCCCAGCGAGGTGACCAGCCCGCCGCCGGTCGTCGAGAGCGCATTGGCGGTAACCAGTTCTTGCCGGGCCACCACGTGCGGCAGCGACGCCGACAGGGCCGACAGGAAGAACCGATTGAACGAGATGACGACGAGCGCGGAGATGTAGAACGGCTGTCCATGGACGCCGGCCGCGACCTCGGCAGCCACGCCCAGGACGGCGAGGGCACGCAGCAGGTTGACCCGGACCAGCACCCTTTGGCGCCACCACCGGTCGAGGAACACTCCGGCGAAGGGGCCGATCAGCGAGTACGGCAGCAGGATGACCGCGAAGCCGGCCGCGACGTCCGCGGCGGTGGCCGATCGCTCCGGGTTGAACAGCACGGCTCCGGCCAGCGACGCCTGGAAGACCCCGTCGCCGAGCTGGGCAGCGAGGCGCGTGGCGTACAGCCGCCGGAAGTCGGCACGGCCGAGGACGGCCCGTACGTGACCGCGGCTGTACACGCTGTGCACGGTAGCGGCGAAATCCCAGCGTCGCGCATCGGAGGCTGCTCGTACACGTCACCGGCGCGCGTGCACCGCGGGGCGCACGGCAGACAGCGATCAGACATTGGGCAAGATGTGCAGGGTGCCGGCAGCGTCGTCGAGGTGGACGAACCCGCCGCCTGCGCCCGGCCGGCTCCTCGTGTCGGCGCCCGCCCTCGTCGATGCCCCGTTCGCTCGCAGTGTCGTCTACCTGCTCGAGCACGACGGTGGCGGCACCGTCGGAGTCATCCTCAACCGGCCCAGCCGGACCCCGGTCGGTCAGGTTCTGCCCGACTGGCACGACGCAGTGGCCGAGCCCGCGGTCGTCTTCGGCGGCGGCCCGGTCATGCCGGATGGCGCGTTGTGCCTCGGCGAGCTGCGCAAAGTTGCGTCCGGAGCGCAGCCCGGGATCCGGCAGGTGTTCTCGGAGCTGGCCACCGTGGACCTCGACGCCGAGGTGACGATGGTCGTGGCCGTCACTGGCCGACTGCGGGTATTCGCCGGACATGCCGGCTGGGCTCCGGGCCAGCTCGAATCCGAACTCGCCGCTGGCGGGTGGTACGTCGTCCCCGGCTCGCCGGACGACGTGTTCAGCGCCGACCCGACCCCGTTGTGGCGTCGTGTACTGCGCCGGCAGCCGACGCCGCTCAGCCTGGTCTCGACCTACCCCGCGGACATCGCCCTCAACTGAAGCTTCCCGCTGCTGACCTGCCGGGGACGACTTTGCCCCGCCGCGGCACGCCGGACGAGCCGGGGCGTATGCCAGGGCGGGGCAAAGTCACCAAGACGAGCCGTGGGTCAGTCGTCCACGCTTCCGTCGATGAACGCCTGGACGGCGTCGCGAGCCTGGTCGTCGAAGTACTGCACGGGCGGTGACTTCATGAAGTAGCTCGACGCGGACAGCACCGGGCCACCGATCCCACGGG
>CAXTNQ010000229.1:510-2542 GCA_964245745.1 uncultured Jatrophihabitantaceae bacterium | reverse complement strand
GTGCGGCGGCCCGGGCGAGCGCATGGGTGAATTCGCGCAGATAGGTTTGCGCGGCCTGGGTGACGAGACCGGGGGATGCATTCTTCGTCAGCATCAGCAGGCGATTGCGCTCGACGTAGAACGTCCAGCGCGGCGACCATTCCTCGCTGGTGGCCGCGTGCACGTGCCGAAGGACGGCGGACGGCACGTACCGGATCGTCCACCCCTGAGCGCGCCACCGCCACGAGAGGTCGGTGTCTTCGTAGTACATGAAGAAGTCGTCGTCGAACCAGCCCAACTGCTGGCCGATGACGGTGCGCGCGGCCATCCCGTTGCCGCATGCGGCGAACACGTCCAGGGGCGTCTCGTACTGGCCGGTGTCGATCTGCTGGAAGCCGCGGTCGGCGCCCGATCCGTCGGGCAGCACCATGCTGCCGGCATTGTTGATGACGTCGACGACGTCGGTGCCGGGCTTGATGGCGAAGGTGACGAGGCGCACGTCCGGCCCGACCGCGAGCTCGACGTCGGCGCCGTCGACCGAGAAGGTGAGCGGCGTGCCGACTTCGGCGGCCACGGTCATCGTCACCTCGACCGGCTCGGTGAGCGTTGCTTCGCTCGCCACTGAACGTGGCACCGGTAACAGGAACTCGCCCTGTGGTCGGGTCCATCGGAAGGCACCGGCGCCATGGCCTTCGAGCCCGAACGCAGTGTCGCGCCAGAGCACCTTGGCCGTGCAGTCCACGCCGTCGACCGCGACTGCGTGGACGCGCACCCCGAGCTCTCGAGGATCGGCCCCACCGGGACGGAAAGGCCTGGTCGATAGCCGTACCCGTACGAACTTGGGCATGAAGACGATCTTGCCGGTGGCGATCGCAACGTCCTGGCCGTCGGGTCCGTCGAACCCGGCGAGCAGATTCGACAGCCAGTCGGGCTCAGGGACGGCATCGTTGTTCACGAGCACCACGAACGGCGTTCGCGCCTGGGCCAGCGCGAGGTTATTGCCGCCGGCGAAGCCCAGGTTGCGCGGACTGGCGATCACCTGAACCCAGGGGAAGTCGTGAGCCAGCAGTTCACGGGAGCCGTCGACCGACGCGTTGTCGACCACAACGGTGTCGAAGCGCAGGTCGCCGGTGTCCTGCTGGGCCAGCGCGGACAGGCAGGCCGGCAGCAGGTGAGCGCCGTTGTAGTTGACGACGATCACCGTCGCGCGTGCGGCCGAGGTCACGGGCGCGGACGGCTGCAGCGTCGTCGGCTCACGCGACCGCGCTCTCGGCCAGAGCGACGGCGTAGGGCACGTCCATGAGCGCCTCGGGCCGCTCGGTGCCGCCCACCGTGAACGCCGTGCTGGTGCGCATCGACGCCACCGTGTCGCCCGAGCCGTTCGTCAGCTCGGTGGCGACGACGAACCGTCCGGTAAGCGGCGGACATTTCGCCACGTCGAAGTCGAGCGCCCACTCGCCGGACCCGTTCGGGAGCTGGTCGCGTTCGGCGGCCATCGACCACACCGGTACGTCGCCGACCCCGAGAATGACGACCTTGAGCGCACCCAACGGTGCCGACCAGCGATCGTCGATGACAACAGGCACGCGGATGTGCAGCGGATCTCCGCCTTGGAAGTGCGGCTGCGATTCCCCACCCGGCACCCCACTGATCGTGATCGCGCCGAAGTCGATGCCTTGCGGCTCGAGCGGTGGATGCGTGATGTCGACAGGCGTATCGGTCCGCAGGATCTTGCGCAACTCCTCGGTCGCGAAGTACGGGTCGCCGTCGAAGACGAGTCGCCCCTGGTTGAGCACGAGGCCGCGGCTGCAGATCTGCTCGACCATGTCGAGTGAGTGGGTGACGAACAGGATGGTGCGGTTCTCGCGCTGAAACTCACCGATCTTCGCGATGCACTTGCGGGCAAAGTGTTCGTCGCCGACCGCCAGCACCTCGTCGACCAGCAGGATGTCCGGGTCGACATGGACGGCCACCGAGAAGCCTAGTCGCACGTACATGCCCGACGAGTAGTGCTTGACCGGATTGTCGATGAACGGCTCGAGCTCGGAAAAGT
>CAXTNQ010000229.1:0-500 GCA_964245745.1 uncultured Jatrophihabitantaceae bacterium | reverse complement strand
TCGACGATTGCGTCGAACAGTCGGGCGGTCTCGCGGCGGGACAGCCCGAGCAGGGATGCGTTGAGGTAGACGTTCTCCCGTCCGCTCAGCTCACCGTTGAATCCGGCACCGAGCTCGAGGAGCGAAGCGATCCGGCCTTGCACCGATACTTCGCCCTGTGACGGGCGCAAGATGCCGGCCAATACCTTGAGCAGCGTCGACTTACCCGAGCCGTTGGGTCCGATGAGGCCGACCGTGGTGCCCTGCTCGATCTGCGCAGAGACGTCCTGCAGCGCGTAGAAGTCGTGGCCGGCGCTCTTGCGCCGGACGATGCGTTCTTTGAGGCTGGTGGCGCGTTCGGTATGGACCGTGAACCGTTTGGTGACGTCCGTCGCGCTGATGGCGATGCCTGGCAAGGCCTAGAGCTCCTCGGCGAAGTCGGCGGCGAGACGGCGGTAGGTCGAGAGGCCCAACCATAACAACAGGCCAGCCACCACGGCCCCGATCGCCAGCACTCGTAG
>CAXTNQ010000228.1:1876-2844 GCA_964245745.1 uncultured Jatrophihabitantaceae bacterium | reverse complement strand
GAACGTGGACGACTGATCGTGATAGTCCCGGCTGACAGACCTCATCGATACGCGAATCCGCTGTTGCGACGGGAACGACCGAAAGTCGGTGTCGACTGGTCGGATGGCCGACTCGGGGGGACGATCAAGCTCGTCGGGCAAGACCCGGGCGTCATCCAACAAGACGGAAAGACCGAACCGTCTGAAGTAGACCGAAAGGATGTGCGTGACCGACATGATTGGCTCTCGCGGTCGAGCGTTCCGCTTCGGCGTCGTGTCCCCGTACTTGTCGGACTTACCGACCTGGCGTGAGCAAGTACGCCGGATCGCCGGTCACGGTTACGCCACGGTGCTGATGCCCGACTTCCGGCGGTGGCTCCCGTCGCCCGCTGTCGCGCTGGCCGGCGCGGCGACGCTCGCCGACGTGCGGGTCGGCACCTGGGTTTATGCCGCCCCGTTCCGTGCGCCGTGGCTGACCGCGTGGGAGGCGCACTCGCTGACGATGCTCACCGAAGGTCGCTTTGAGATGGGCATCGGCGTCGGGCGACCAGGGATTGAGGATGAGCTGCGCGAGCGTGGACTGCCCGTTCGCTCACCGGCCCAGCGGCTGGACCAGGTACGTGACACCGTTGCCGCACTGCGAAGACTGGAAGCCGAGCAGGGACGAACCCTGGTGACGATGGCGGTGACCGGCCCGAAAGCGCGGGCGCTCGCTGCCGAGGTCGCGGACACGGTCACGTTCGCCATGGCGCCGGACGAGCCACGCGCCGCGGTGGCGCAGCGGATCCGCGAGTTCCACACCACCCGCGACGTCGAACTGTCGATGCACGTTCCCGTTGTAGGAGATGCCGTCTCCCCGTTCATGGCACCCCCGGACACCGACACCACCGCCCTGCGGGCAGCCGACTCGTTCGCGTACCTCCCGCCCGACACGGCGGCCGCCGCTGACGAACTGGCAGCACCGGACGGCTGGCTACTCGGCGGCTGAC
>CAXTNQ010000228.1:0-1866 GCA_964245745.1 uncultured Jatrophihabitantaceae bacterium | reverse complement strand
CTTATTACGCCTTCGGCGCTGACGTCGCCGACGCCTTCGCTCCGCTCGTCGCCGAACTCGCCGGCCGATAGGCGCCGCGAAGTCGCCGGGCAAGCCGACGCGCCCCTGAGGATGGACGAGCGACCGAACGTGGGCGGCGATCCGACGCCGGTCTCAGTCAGGTGGTGCAAGCACGTCCTGATAGTCGCCTGGTGGACTACATGCTGTCCCACCGTCGGCGTGGCGGACGAACTCGGCGTTTGACCGGCCAGCGAGCCGCCGACTGACCGCCGACGGCCCACTCACAGCCGATGAAGGCGACACCCCGACCAACGCGCACACCGTCCCACACAACCAATGGCACAGAACGCGAACTGCGACAGCGGCTCCGCTACAGGGGTCGATCTGCGCTCCCGACTCGGCGGTGCACTTGACCCGCTTTGGTGGACTTCTTCATCCGGCCTCAGCCGGGCGATCATGCCGAAGCCGAACATCACGGGCTCACCTGCCTCGGTGCGTCCTCGACTCGCCACCCTGAGTTCACCTCAGGGCCCCGCCGTCCGATACAGCCAGCCGACTTCCACCAACACCAGTGTGCAACGCAGCCTCGTCAGTGCGCGTGCAACCCCGCAATCGTTGACGCCCAGCGGCAAGAATGACCCCTCGGTGGCCACTTTTCGTGACGCGTCCGTCGTAGCTGTTGGTCTGTGGTGGTCTAGTGGTGTGGTGGGGTCCAGGTGGGTGGTAGGCCGGATTTGACCTGTCCCCGGTTTCTCGGACACCTGATGCTTGGCGACGATGGTCGCCGAGAGAGGAGTCCGGATGCCCGCGCCTTACCCGGCTGAGTTCCGTCAGCGAGCCGTCGAGTTGGCCCGTCGCCGGGAGCAGCCGATCGCGCAGATCGCGAAGGAGCTCGGGGTCGCCGAGTCGGGTCTGCGGCGGTGGATGGACCAGGCCGACGTCGATGAGGGTCACAAGCGGGGGCTGAGCACCGACGAACGCCGAGAGCTGGTCGAGCTGCGGCGCCGCAACCGAGTGCTGGAGACCGAGGTGGAGATCCTCAAACGCGCGAGTGCCTACTTCGCTCGGGAGAACGTGCTCCCAAAATAGGGTTCCGGCTGGTCCACGAGCTCGCCGCCGACGGCTTCGACGTCGCGGTGACCTGCCGGGTCTTTGGAGTGTCGAGGTCGGGTTACTACGACTGGCGGCGTCGGCCTCCGTCGCCGCGGGACGTGGCCGATGCCTACTTGCTCGACACGATCATCGACGTCCACGCCGCGGCCCGTGGCACCTACGGTGCCCGACGGGTGCACGCCGAGCTAACCCTCGGACGGGCAGGTCACGGTCGGCCGGCGGCGGGTGGAACGCCTGATGCGGGCCCACCGGCTCGCCGGTGTCCACCGCCGACGCTGGCGCACAGCTCAACGGGCAGAGGCGGTCTGGCCCGACCGGGTGCAACGGCGGTTCGTCGCTGACCGGCCCGACCGGCTCTGGGTCACCGACATCACCCAGCACCGCACCGACGAAGGGTGGGTCTACGCCGCGATCGTGCTCGACGTGTTCTCCCGCCGAGTCGTGGGCTGGTCGATCGCCGACCACCTGCGCACCGAGCTCGTCATCGACGCCCTCGACATGGCCCGCTGGCGCCGCAAGCCCGCCGGCACGGTCATCCACTCCGACCGCGGCACTCAGTACACGTCCTGGCTATTCGGCTCCCGACTCCGCGAAGCCGGACTGCTCGGGTCGATGGGGAAGATCGCCTGCGCCTACGACAACGCGCTGATGGAGTCGTTCTTCGGCTCTATGCAGATCGAGCTGCTCGACCGCCGCAAGTGGGCCAGCCGCACCGAGCTCGCGACCGCGATCTTCGAATGGCTCGAGGCGTTC
>CAXTNQ010000227.1:0-2980 GCA_964245745.1 uncultured Jatrophihabitantaceae bacterium | reverse complement strand
GCCAGGTCGAGGACGTGGTCGCCGATCCGCACGCCGCCGCGGCGCCGGGCGTCGTCCTCGCCGGTGCGGTGGAACACGCCGAGGGGCAGGTTCTGCAGGGGGAAATCGGGGTGGTCGTCGGCGTCGGGGACGAAGCTGCGCGCGCCGGGGTCGTGGGTTTCGTCGAGGCTGACCGGGTCGACGCCGGTCATGCTTCGCGGGTGTCGGGCGCCCGGAACCGGCGTTCCAGGCCGCTCCAGCAATCGGCGTAGTCGCCTTGGAGTTGGGGGAGGCCGGCGGCCCACCTGGTGACGCGCTGCGGGTGGCTGGTCTCGAACATGAACGCGAGGGTGTCTGTGAGCCGGACCGGCTGCAGGTCGACCGCGCTGGCCTGCTCGAACGCTTCGCGGTCCGGTCCGTGCGGAGTCATGCTGTTGTGCAGGCTGATCCCGCCGGGCACGAAGCCGTGCGGTTTGGCGTCGTACGCGCCCCACACCAGCCCCATGAACTCGGACATGATGTTGAGGTGGTACCAGGGCGGCCGGAAGGTGTGCTCGGCGACCAGCCACCGGTCGGGGAAGATCACGAAGTCGACGTTCGCGGTGCCCGGGGTATCCGACGCCGAGGTCAGGGTGGTGAAGATCGACGGGTCGGCGTGGTCGAACAGCAGCGGCCCGACCGGGGAGAACCGGGTCAGGTCGTACTTGTACGGGGCATAGTTGCCGTGCCACGCGACCACGTCCAGCGGTGAATGGCCCAGATCCGTGACCCACAGCGCGCCGCCCCACTTGACGTAGAGCCGGCCGTCGATCCCGTCACGGTCCTCGTAGGCGGCGACCGGCGTCAGAAAGTCCCGCGCGTTGGCCAGGCAGTTCGCGCCGATCGGCCCACGTTCGGGCAGCCCGAAACTCGCGCCGTAGTTCTCACACAGGTACCCGCGCGCCTGCGCGTCGAGTAGCTCGACGCGGAACTTCACACCACGCGGGATCACCGCGATCTGTCCGGGCGCGACATCGATGACACCGAACTCCGTCCGCAGCAGCAGCCGCCCGTCCTGCGGGACGAACAGCAACTCACCGTCCGCGTCAGCCAGGAACTCCTCCGTCATCGACGCGGTCATCAGGTAGAGATGCGCCGCCATCCCGGTGTGCGCCTGCACATCGCCGGCCGTCGTCACCGTGAACACCCCGTCGACGAACGTCCGCGCCCCGGACGGGACCGGCACCGGATCCCACCGCAACGGCCCGTACCCGACCTCGCCGGGCGCATCGTCGGGGGCGCTACGCCACATCCCCGCATCCACCCGGCGGAACCGCCCCATGTGCCGCACCGACGGGCGGATCCGGTACAACCACGACCGTTCGTTCGACACCCGCGGCGCCGTGAACGGCGACCCACTCAACTGCTCCGCGTACAAGCCATGCGCCACCCGCTGCGGAGAGTTCTGCCCCACCGGCAACGTCCCCGGGACCGCCTCCGACTCGAAGCTGTTTCCGAAGCCGGTCAGGTACCGCAACCGAGAGCTGGGGCCTTCGGCCGACGGCTCAGCCGTGACGGCGGCTACCTCGGAGATGGTCATCGCGACCGTTCCCTCCTGTGCTACTTTCGCACAACGCGTGCGATTCGGCCTGACCGTACCCGGATGCGTGAGGAGGCGGCAACGTGGACGCTCCATCCGCGTACACCGTCGGCGGGGCCAAGACGCTCGACAACGGGCTGCGGGTACTCGACGCCGCGGCGCTCGCCGGCCGTCCGGGTCTTACCGTGGCCGAGCTGGCGCGCGACACCGGGTTGGACCGCACCGTCGCGCATCGGCTCGTGATCACGTTGTGCCGGCGGCATCTGCTGCGCCGGACCGAGGACGGGCGCTACGTGGTCGGATTCGGCGTGCTCGACCTCGCCGCGGCGGTACGGCCTGACCTGCAGCGGGCGGCGGCCGGCGTGCTGCTGCATCTGGCCGACGAGGTCGGCGCTACGGCTCACCTCAGCGTGTTGGACGGCGACGACGTCGTGAGCGTCGCAACCTACGAGCCGCGATCGACGTCGATCCACGTGGCGTACCGGGTCGGCACGCGGCATCCTGCTGATCGCGGCGCGGCCGGGATGGCGGTGCTCATCGGCCGGCCGGCTCGGCGCGGTGAGCGTCGCGAGATCACGGCCGGACGGCGGCGCGGCTACGCCACGAGTCGGGGTGAGATCCAGGCCGGTGCATGGGGCCTGTCGGCGCCGGTGATCCGATCCGGCGTGGGGCGCCTTGCGGATGCCTCGGTCGGCGTCATCGCTCTGCGGGCCATGGCCGAGCCCGACGTGGCCCCGCACGTCCTGGCTGCGGCCGACCGCATCGCGGGTCTCGTGCCTTGACCGCCGCAGCGCCCGAATTGGTCGGAGGAGGAATGCCGTGACGCTCGACGACGTGATCGAGCAGTTGTACGCCGTCGATCCCACGCGCTTCGTGGCGGCCCGCGACGACCAGGTACGCGTGGCCCAGGCGGCCGACGACGCCGACCTGGCCCGCGACCTGCGGGCCCTGCGTCGACCCAGTCGCGCCGCCGCCGCGATCAACCACCTGGCGTCCGAGCACGCCGCCGGTCTCGACGAGCTGCTCGACCTCGGCGCGGCCCTGCGGGCGCCGACCCGAGGACGCGACCGCGACGAGCTGCGGGCGCTGACTCGGCAGCGGCACCAGGCAATCCAGGCTCTGGTGCAGAAGGTGCGTGCCAACGGACCGCTGAGCCCGGCGGCGGAACGCGAGGTCGAGGCCACTCTCGAAGCCGCGGTTGCGGACTCCGACGCTGCCGCGGCGGTCCGTAGCCGGCGGCTGACGCGGACGCTGACACCCAACGGATTCGATCCGGTCGATCTCGACGGGGCCGTGGCCGGCGGACCGCCGCCGCGCCGACCGGAACGCCGAAACGCCGCGCCAGCCGCTCGCCGCGTGCGCACCGTCCCTGGGCGGCCGCCGATCGATCGTCGGCGGGCAGAGCGAGCCGCGGCCGAGACC
>CAXTNQ010000226.1:1015-2983 GCA_964245745.1 uncultured Jatrophihabitantaceae bacterium | reverse complement strand
CGCAGCCCTCGCCGCCATCGTCGGCGTGATTGTCGTCGCCGTGGGCGGCGGAGGTATCCGGCCGATGTCCCAGCGCTGGGACAACGTGCTCGCCAAGTACGACGAAGAGAAGCCTCGTGTCGCCGATGCGCTGCGTTCCGCGCCGAGCCTGCGGGCGCAGGCCGAGCAGGCACGCCAGGCCGTCACCGCCGGACCGTCCGCGTCAGGCGGTGCGACCGCCGCTCCGTCGAGCACTCCGAGCGGAATTCGACCGGTCCCCGGTGCCGACTACCCGACCCAGCAGTTCCCACCTCAGCCCAGCGGTGGATACCCCGCTCCTCCGTACCCACCCGGTCCCAACGCGGGTGGCTACCCAGGACCGGGTCCTGCCGGACCGTTGTATCCGCCTCCGCCATACCCACCGCAGCAGCGCTGACCGCTCCAACACCCAGCGCAGCAGCCCAGCCGCTGCGCCGTACCGACTTCGGCCGAAACAGCCGGCCACCCGCCGTCTGGACGTGAGCGCGTACCAGACACCACAGCAAGGAGGAGCACCATGACTGACCTCACCGACGTCCAGAGCTACATCGGCCGCACCGCCGTCGATTCCGACGGCGACAAGATCGGCACGATTGGGCAGGTCTACCTCGACGACAACTCCGGGCAGCCGTCGTGGGTGACCGTGAAGACCGGGCTGTTCGGCACCAAGCAGAATTTCGCGCCGCTGTACGGGTCGAGCGACCGCGGCGACGACGTGGTCCTCGGGGTGTCGAAGGACCTGGTCAAGGACGCCCCGAAAGTCGAGGACGACGGGCACCTGGAGGAGAGCGAGCAGCAGGCGCTCTACGACTACTACGCCGGGCACCTAGGCGTCGGCGGCCAGACGGACGCGAGCACGGCTGACTACGGCACGAGCGAGTCCACCGGACGCCGAGCCGACGATGTCACCTCGACCGCCGGTCACGACACATCCGGGCCGAACACCGACGACGCCATGACCCGTTCGGAGGAAAGGCTTCACGTCGGCACCGAGCAGGTCGAGACGGGACGGGCGCGGCTGCGCAAGTACGTCGTGACCGAGAACGTCACGCAGACTGTCCCGGTCAGCCACGAGGAGGTCAGGATCGAGCGTGAGCCGATCAGTGACGCAAATCGCGGCGCGGCGACGTCCGGGCCGGAGATCAGCGAAGAAGAGCACGAGGTGACGCTCACCGCGGAACGTCCGGTGGTGCAGAAGGAAACCGTGCCGGTCGAGCGGGTCAGGCTGGCCACTGAAACCGTCACCGACGAGCAGACGGTGAGCGAGCAGGTACGCAAGGAGCAGATCGACACCGACGGTGTCGAGGGCACGACCGACGAAGCCGGGCGTTCCACGACCCCCTGATTCGTCGAAGACGAGCCCCGGCCTGTTGTTTACGACGGCCGGGGCTCGTCTGTCTCACGACGGAGGCTTGCTGGCCAGCCCGGCGCAGCTGCGTGCCGCGTCCCATTGAGCGTCTATCCGGTTTGCTTCCGAGCCGGTAGCCGGGACCGGTACGCCCGTCCCGTCGAGATGAGCCGGGGCGAACGTGGCGGCCGTGACCCGAGCGCCCGTAAACGTCAACGTAAGAACGCCGTTGTCGTCCTGGTCGTTGCCGAAGGACCGCCACCACAGGTAATTCGACATCCCGTAGGCGACGTACGCGCCGTCCGGACGCCAGCCCGCCCCCTGCAGCATGTGCGCGTGCGTGCCGACCACGGCACTCGCTCCCGCGCGCGCCAGGGTCTGCTGCAGCGCGCGTTGATCAGCGTTGGGACAGTGCGTGTACTCGGTGCCCCAGTGGACGTACACGACGACCACCTCACCGGCCGCGTGCGCGGCGCGCACCGCGTCGACGAGGGCCGGGGAGTAGGCGTTGGCAATGCCCGGCGACCGGGCACCGGCGGAGAAATGCGCCAGTGTCTCGTCCTTGACCTGACTCGCCGCGAAGACCGCGACGCGCACGCCGT
>CAXTNQ010000226.1:0-1005 GCA_964245745.1 uncultured Jatrophihabitantaceae bacterium | reverse complement strand
AGGTGGTCGAGGTCGGCCAGGCGCGGCGCACCGTCCTCGACCGTGACGCGCACGCCGTTGACCGTCCTGACGAACGGCCGGTACGCCGCGGCGGCGTCAGCACCGATGCCGACGACCGGGAATCCCGACGACGCGATTGCCGTCAACGTCTGGCTCAGGCCGCCGGATCCGTAATCGGCGCCGTGGTTGTTGGCCATGGTGGCCAGGTCGACGCCGGCGTCGCGCAACGCGGTGAACGCCGTAGGAGGCGCCTGGAAGGTGAACGATTTGACCTCCGGCCGACCGCCGACGGCCACCGCGGTCTCGAGGTTGACCATCATGAGGTCAGGACGCCGCAAGCCCTCGGCGGCGACGCCGAACGCGGTTGCGGGATCCGCCGCGAGCCGGTCCGCGGTGCGCTCGGCGAAGTTCACGTCGCCCGCGAAGCCGAACGTGAATGTCCCGACCGCTGTCGACGAAGCCGGCGGCGACGAGGAGGGAGCAACCGGGGCCATGGATGGCGCCGCGCTGAGCACGGTCGTCGACGCCGGCCCGGCCGGTACCCCGTGCGAGGTGGCCGTCACCGTGCAGCCGGCCGTCAGGCCCAGCACGGCAGCCAGCACGGCAGCCCTCGGGTTCACGTGCCGCATCCGATCACACTCGTTCGAGAGCGCCGCGTATGCCGTAAGTCCGAGTGGGTCGACCGACCGTCCCACTAGCATCGGTTCGTCGATCCCGTCCCTCTCCGAGGAGCTTTCCGTGCCCGCCACCCCGCTCGCCGCCGCGCCGACTCGCAGCGTCCGGGTGGCCGCGGGCACGACCGCGTCGGACGCCCTGCGGGGCGCCGGAGTCGACGTGAACGGGTTGGCCGCGGTCCGTGCGGCCGACGGTCGGCTGCACGACCTCGGCTGGTCACCCGACGTCGCGACCGACGTCGACCCTGTGCCGATCGACAGCGTCGACGGTCTCGCCGTGCTGCGGCACTCCACCGCCCACGTGCTCGCTCAGGCCGTCCAGTCCCTGTAC
>CAXTNQ010000225.1:0-3090 GCA_964245745.1 uncultured Jatrophihabitantaceae bacterium | reverse complement strand
CGGCGTACGACTTCACGGTCACGGACGCACAGGGCGAGGAACTCTCACTGGCGGATTACGCAGGTGATCTACTGCTGATCGTGAACGTCGCCAGCAAGTGTGGCCTCACCCCGCAGTACGAAGGGCTCGAAGCATTGCACCGCCAGTACAGGGACCGCGGTTTGCGGGTTCTCGGCTTCCCGAGCAACCAGTTCAAAGGCCAAGAGCCTGGAACAGACGCCGAGATCCAGGCCTTCTGCCAGACCACCTACGACGTGACCTTTCCGGTGTTCGCCAAGATCGACGTCAACGGCCCCGACGCGCACCCGCTGTACTCCTGGCTGCGCAGTCAGGCGCCAGCCGGCGATCACAGCCCGGCGACCGACGCGTTCTTGCAACGGGTCAAAGACCTCATCGATGATCCCGAGCCCGACAGCGTCCGCTGGAACTTCAACAAGTTCCTCGTCGACCGCCACGGTGCCGTCATCAAACGCTACGAGCCTCCAGTGCCTGCCGAGGTGATCGGCGCCGAGCTCGAAACCTACCTCTAAGCAGCAGACGAACAGCGCCAGCTTCCTAAGAGTGAGTCGTCTGAACAGCGAGTCTCCATGCCAGTCCTACCCAGGGATCCGGTGGGACCCGAGACGATGCTTTCACCCGGCCGAAGGAGCCAGTGGTCGCGAGCGGTTCCGCTAATGGCACTTCCGTTGCTCTGTCGTGCTGAGGGTCAAGATGGCCTCGTGCAACTCGAGGGGTGGAACTCGATCCCTGCCGGCTACCGCGCGACGTTCGACATCGAGTCCGCGCCGTGGTGGCTGCGGTTGTGGTGCCGCACTCCGTTCCTTGACAGATTCGCCTACCCACGACTGGTGACGCGCGGCCACGGCTGGCTCCATGCACATCGGGAGGCGTCGGGCGACGAAGCCGCCGCAGTCGCTCGCGGATGGCGTGTTGCTCCCTAAGACCAAGTGTTTGCAGAAGGCGTTGCGGCGCTCACCGAATCATCATCGGCCGGCCACCGACGCAAGCGGCATCATCGGTGAGGGATCCTCGCACGGGAATGGGACTCGGGTGCGGTTGCGATAACCGACGAATCTTCCGCCGACGGCCGTAATTCGACTGCGAGGGAGCGCACGGGTCTGACTGACTGCCTAACTCGGGGCGGGGCGTGGTAGAAGAAGCAATGGGAAAACCGATCCCTGTCGCAGTGCTCGTGGTCGTGATGATCGTGGTGATCGTCGGCGTCGACATCCTGTTTCTGCGAAGCCACACGTTGGCGCGGCTGATCGTCAACGTCGGCATCGTGCTCGTGTTCGTGGCCATCTACTTCCTGTTCGTCAGGACGCGGTAGGTGAGCCTCGTGCGCACGCCGACGTGTGGGACTGCCGCGACAGCGACGCCGGGCCGCGCCACCCCAGTTGTTGTTCGGTTATCTATAACGCGCCACCCCTGAGGCGCATCCTGTGCCGGTAAGCAAGGGGTCCGCCGTCGGTTCCGGTGATACCCACGTGCGACTGGAGCACGTCGCGCTCGGCCTCCGGCATCGGCACAGGCGTGCAGATTCCAAAGTGGCCAATGGCTCACGGATGGACGAGATAGCTCCCACAAGTAGTCCGTCCCGAGCATGCCCGACGACTGGCTGCCATCAGCCTCTACGAGATCATCGCCCCGGAGCGGCTAACACAAGAACACCAACGGGAATTGCTTGAGCGAGTTTTCGCAATCGTCGCCGACGAACAGGGTTCCTGGACTCGATTCCGACACCAGAATCCGTTGTCGCCTGACGAGCCGGCCCAATGACCGTGTCAACCTGAACTGGCCCCAGTGTGTCACGGCCAGCCCCAGCGCCAACCATGATCACCATAGACAGCACCTGTCTGTGGGCGACACCGACTATCTACAAGCGCCGGGATCAAGTTCTGACGATTGCGACTACCCGCCGCGTCGTTCGCGTACGAAGTCTGCCGCCGGTTCGGATCCGACGTTCGGCCAGAACCAGTTCGCTGCTGTCCAGCCCTGTCGTCTGGTCTGAATCGCCCGAACACCGTCCTGAGGCTGCGGACGTTTGCCGACTACGGTTTACCGGTGTGAGTACGACGGTCAGCGCCGAGACGGTGGGACAGGTGTGGCTCGACATCGCACGGCTCATCCTTTCCAAGGGGCGTCCCGGCCGGTGGAGCGGTGCGCCGTTGCGCGAGGTGCTGCAGGTCACGCTGGACGTTGCTCGACCAGCATCCGAAGACCCGCTGATCGCCCGCTACGCCAACCCCGAGCGCCTGGCCCGGAAGCACGCCAACTTCGCTGACCCGGCACGGATCGCCGAGCTCGACCAAGCCGACAGCTACGCCACCCGGCTGTACAACTACGCCCACTCCGGACGCGACCAGATCGCGTGGGTCGTCTCGCGCCTACGAGATGACCGATGGGTCCGCGACGCGACGATCACCACGCTGCAGCCGCTGTCGGACACGTCATACGTGCCGTGCGTCAGCCTGTTGGACTTCTGGCTAGAGGCCGACGCCGTGCAGCTCGGCGTCTACGCCCATGGGATCGACTTCGGGACGAAGGGGTATGCCAACCTGGTCGAGCTTGCCGCCTTGCAGCACCACGTCGCCCGTGAGGTGGGGTGCGCCGTCGGCCGCCTGACCATGACGGTGAAGTCGGCCCATGTCTACGACACCGAACTCGACCTGGTGCACCGGATCCTCGCATCGCGCGGTCGGAATGACGCGGCAAAGGCGACTCCTTGAACAGGCAGACTCAGGACCGGCTGGCACGCGATCCATCCTTTGTCAAACAGCGCGTGACGGCGCTCCGACCGACGATTCCCAACAAACGTCCGCGAACCGTCTCAAGTACCCCGCTGTAACCGGGGCGATGACCGGTACTGGGCGGCGAGCCGGGGTATCAGGTCACGGAACATCAAGGAGCTGCTCGGAAATCCGTGCAGTAGCGCGAGACCGGCCGCGTCGATGAAGCCGGCTTCCCGGTAGGGCAGGGTGTGGTCGTCGACGTTGACATAGCGATCGTGGACGGCGGCCGTCACCGGCGACTCCTTCAGGCGGTGGCTAATCGTGGGTCAGCATGTGGTGTGCACGCTCGAGTCGGGCT
>CAXTNQ010000224.1:0-3091 GCA_964245745.1 uncultured Jatrophihabitantaceae bacterium | reverse complement strand
TGCGCTCCGCGGCCGTCGGCAACACGGCGGCCTCGACCTGTCGGGTGGCGTCGTCCTCCAACACCACGGTCGCGTCCACCAGCATCCGGGCGTGCCGCCCACCGACCCGGCCCTCCTGTAAGGCGGTGAGGGTGGCGGGGAGCCGGTCGCGGAGCACCCGGGCGGTGCCCAGCCGGGACTGCGCGGTGACCGGCGCTAGGCGCAGCGCGCAACTGACCTGCCCGACCATCGACGCCCGGCGCACCGTCGCCGAAGCGCCGAGACCGTCCGGGAGGTCATCGGCAATCGCCGCCAACACCCGCTGCTGCACCGCCTGCAACCACGACACCTGCCGCTCCACCGCCACCAGGGCGTCGATCCGCCCCGCCGCATCCAGGCGCCCCAGATCCAGGGCCGCGACCGCCGCCGTTGACCGGGCTCCCGGCGCAGTGACGGCCAGCGCCGCCGCGGCCGACGACGGGTCGAACACCGCATCCGCCGCCGACACCGGCGCCGAGGCCGCCGCCGCGTCGTTCAGCCAGGCCGGCGGCTCCCGCGACAGCCACCCCTCGTCCAGGTCGTTATCCTCGAACACGTGACCGATTCTAAAGCGAGGGTCCGACATTTTCGTCTGCACTTGCACGGCGATCGCCCGAGCCACGACCCGCCGGTCGTTGGCTAGCCGGTCACCAGATTCCGTGGACCTCAGAGTCGCGCGGTAACGGGGGAGGCGCCGGGACATCAGCTCGCTCGGCCGCCGGCCGTAGCTCTTCGTTGGCTCTGGGGGGAGCCGCCTACGGGCCCTTAACGGCTGTACCGAACACGACGTCGTTGCGCAGCCGCGTGACATCACGCGCGCGTAGCTTGGCGACGACGTCATCACGCAGCGCCACCCGACGCGGCTGGTCGAGCGCGTCGACGGTGGCCCGATAGCCGGAGCCGAGCACGACGTCCCAGAAGTCGTCGGGCCGTTCGAGCTCGTGGTACTCACCAGACGTGGCCTCCGCGGTCGCGTCAGCCACGCCGCCCCGCGCGAGCAGGTCGGCCAACGCCGCCGACGTCGTGATCTTGTCCCACGGATTGAACGCCCGGAACAGCGCGGGCTCCGCTCGGCGGACCGCGGTCCAAAAGATGCCGGACGCCGGTTCGCACCAACCCGGTCCCCACGTGGTGACGGCGAGCGTTCCTCCCGGACGCACCAGCCGCCACATCTCGCCGACGAAACCGGGTATGTCCGCGGCGAAGAACACGCCGAACACGCAGACGACGGCGTCGAACGAGCCACTGTCGAGTCCGCTGTCCGTCGCGTCGCGCTGCTCGAAGGACACGTTGACCAACCCCAGGTCCGCAGCGCGTTGCGACGCCAGGGCCAGCAACGGTTCAGCGAGGTCGAGCCCCAGCACCCGGCCGGCCGGACCGACTGCCTGTGCCGCGGGAATCGCCGAGGCACCCGCGCCGCAACACACGTCCAGCACGGAGTCACCCGGCGAGAGCGAGACTCGCGCGATCGTGGCGGCTCCCCAACGATCCCAGAAGCCCAGCGCGGACCGTACGTAGTGATCCGAAGCAGCGGCATACGTGCGGGCAACGCGTGCAGCATTCTCCCGCTGCGACGGTTCCTGCGGCAGCTCGTGGTCCAAGGCACTCATCGGTCTCACCTGCCCGATTCACTCTCCCACGCAGCGCCCAGAAGACACAGGGCGCTCCGGATAGGGAGACCCAATCGGATGGCGCGCTGGCTTAGTCCGTCGTACCGCGCCCATGACCTCGGCGGACAATGACGGCATGGCGGTTGACCTGGCCGCGGCGCGGCCAAACAGTGACTCCCGGCCTGCACGCTTGTCCACCGACCGCATCGTCGCGGCCACCCTGTCGTTGATTGACGAGAAGGGGATCGGCGCAGCGTCCATGCGGGCGGTGGGCGCCCGTCTGGGGGTGCGAGCCATGTCGCTGTACAAGCACGTGGCCAATCGCGAGCAGCTGCTGGACGCCGTCGTCGAAAGCATCGTCAACGAGCTGGGAGACGACCCTCAACTGCAGGTGGCAGCGAAGGCATCGGGATGGCGTACTTACCTCGCTGCATTGGCGTGTGGGGTTCGGCGCTACGCCGTGGCCCATCCACACGCGTTCCCGCTCGTCGCCACCCGTCCGGCGGCTGCGCCGTGGGTGAATCCTCCGCTGCGATCCTTGCGATGGATCGAGGAGTTCCTCCGTCGCTTGCATGAGGAAGGCTTGACCGACGAGCAGATCGTCTTCGCCTACCGAGCGTTCAACAGCTTCCTGCTCGGCTATCTGCTCTTGGAGACTGGCGCCATCGCGCTGCGCGACCCGCAACCCGGCGACGGCGCCTACCTACCGTCCCCGACGAGCGAGGACGGACACGGTGAGCCCGGCGCCTCGGCGGCCGCCGACGCAATTCCCGGCAGCCTGACGCCGACTCGATCCGGTCACGAGCGGCTGGCCATCGCGGCCGTGGACCGCCCCCAGGAGCTCATCGACCCGCTGGGAGGAGTGGACGGCGACCGCTTCCCGACCGTCCACCGGCTGGGAGCGGGGCTCGCCGAAGACGTCTGGGAGACCGAGTTCGAGGCGGCGCTATCGGCAATGTTGGACCGCGTGGAGAGATTCATGGCCGATGTGGGTACGCCGTAAGCGGTCCGGCTGACGGTGTAAGTCAGCTGTGAGGCGGCCGGCGGGCGCGTAGGCGCTCGTCACATCGGATGCCGGGGGAGCCAGCAGTGCCGCAAGCGATCAACTTCCGGACCGGGGTCGAGAACGCCTGGTCCAACATCGCGACCTTCGTACCGAAGTTCGTCGCGTTCCTGCTCATTCTCGTGATCGGCTACTTCATCGCGAAGGCCATCGCCAAGATCGTCACGAAGGTCCTGCAGCGCGTCGGGTTCGACCGCCTCGTGGAACGCGGCGGTGTCCGCAAGGCGCTCGAACGCAGCAAGTACGACGCCGCGGGCATTCTCGCCCAGCTCGTCTTCTACGCGGTGATGCTCTTCGTTCTCTCCACGGCGTTCGGGGTGTTCGGGTCGAACCCGATCAGTGACTACCTGCACGCGATCGTGGCGTACCTACCGCTCGTCTTCGTCGCCATCCTGATCGT
>CAXTNQ010000223.1:0-3155 GCA_964245745.1 uncultured Jatrophihabitantaceae bacterium | reverse complement strand
GGCCACCGGTATCGAGGTCCACCGCTACGGTTCGCATCTCTTTCACACGTCCAACCTGCAGAGTCTGGGAGTACGCCCCAGCGGTTCACCTCCTTCACTGGCTACCGCCATCGGGTCTTCTCGGTGAGTGCCGGACGCGTGTACTCGATGCCGATCGACCTGGGCACGGTGTGCGCGTTTTACGGGCGGCATCTCACGCCGGACGAGGCGCGGCGCCAGATTCGCCGCGACGCGGACAACGCAAACGGCGCGGACGGCAATGGCCACTCGAAGCGCGCCGACGCTGCAGAGCGCGCCACCAACCTCGCCATCCCGGCCGGCGTCCCGGTCGTCTATACCGGGCCGATCGACCGACGCTGGTCCGGGCGTTCGGTCGGATGCACCACCCGTCCTCGCTGGTCGTCGTCGGGGACGGCCCGGCCCGCGCGGCGGTGGACGCGGAGATTGCGCGGCTCCCCGACGAGGTGCGGCACCGGGTGCACCGTTTCGGCTTCCGACCGCACAACGAAATGCCGGCCGTCCTGGCTGCGGCGGACATCCTCGTGCTGCCGTCGTCGTTCGCCAAGGGCTGCCGTCCGGCGGCGAGGCCGACGATCGCGAGCCGGGCGATGCCCAGCGCGACGTCCGCCGAACTGCGAACCTGCTCGTCGTCGGGACCGCGGTGGCGCAACGCCTCGCGCATCCGACGGACGGTGCGTCGGGCATCAGCGGACCCGAGTCCCGCGATACCGGCGATGCCGCACACGCGGTCGTCCTACCCCCGGAGACGACGGTCATATTGCTACTCACGGGTAACATCGGCAAAGTAGGGACAATCACTGTTGGCCGCCGGTCCTGGAGGCCGCCTGCGCCGAACCTGCCGTACCTGCGAGAGTTGATGACATGAACATCGTCGTGTTGATGAAGCAGACTCCGGACACCGAGGGCGACCGCGACCTCGATCCGTCGGACAACACCGTCGACCGGCAGAAGGTCGACCCGGTGATCAACTACATCGACGAGTACGCGATCGAGGAAGGGCTGCGGCTCAAGGAGGCGCACGGCGGTGAGGTCACGATCCTGACCGTCGGTCCGGCGCGCGCCACCGAATCGATCCGCAAGGCGCTGTCCATGGGCGCGGACAAGGCGATCCACGTGTCGGACGACGCGCTGCACGGTTCGTGCGCCATCCAGACGGCACGGGTGATCGGCAAGGCGCTCGACACCGTCGAAGGATGGGACGTCGTCGTCGCGGGGTCCGAAGCGACCGACTCCCGCATGTCGGTGGTGCCCGCGCTGCTCAGTGAGGTGACAGGACGTCCGCAGCTGTCGCAGGCCCGCAAGGTGACGGTCGACGGGGCGACCGTCACGATCGAGCGGCTGACCGAGGACGGTTACCAGGTCGTCCAGGCTGACGCCCCCGCGGTTATCAGCGTCGTCGAGAAGATCAACGACCCGCGCTACCCGTCGTTCAAGGGGATCATGGCGGCAAAGAGCAAGCCGGTGCAGACGTTGAGCATCGCCGACCTCGGCCTCAGCGCCGACGACGTCGGCCTGGCGCACGCCACCACCAAGGTGCTGTCCTTCGAGCACGCGCCGCCGCGGCAGGCCGGCGTCGTGGTCAAGGACGAAGGCGACGGCGGCACGAAGATCGCGGAGTTTCTTGCCGCGCGCAAGCTGGTCTGAGGAGACGAAGATGGCTGAGGTATTGGTACTGGCCGACGTGGCCAACGGTCGGGTCACGAAGCCCACGCAGGAGCTGCTCACCGCAGCGCGTGCCCTCGGCGAACCGAGCGCGGTGGTGGTCGGCGCGCCCGGTACGGCGGCCACGGTGCGCGACGGGCTGGCCGAGTTCGGCGCGTCCAAGGTCTACGTCGCCGAGGGCGAGGACTTCGACGGCTACCTCGTCGCGCCGAAGGCGGAGGCGCTGGCCGTGGCCGTCGAGCAGGCGTCCCCGGTGGCCGTCCTGGTCGCATCTACTGCGGAGAACAAGGAAGTCGCGGCGCGGCTGGCCCTCAAGATCGGTAGCGGCGTGCTGACCGACGCGGTCGGTGTCGGCACGGACGCGACGGCCACGCAGAGCATCTTCGGCGGCACGATCACCGTGCACTCCGCGGTGAGCGCCGGCGTTCCGGTGATCACCCTGCGACCGAATTCGGTGGAGCCGCAGGCGTCGACCGGCGCGGCCGAAGAGGTCCCATTGACGGTGTCGGTGTCGGACGGCGCCAAGCAGGCCAAGGTCGTGGACCGCGTCGTCGAAGAGCGTGGCACCCGGCCGGCGTTGAGTGACGCCTCGGTGATCGTCTCTGGGGGACGCGGCATGGGCGGCCCCGACAACTTCACGCTGCTCGAGAAGCTGGCCGACACCCTGGGCGCTGCCGTGGGTGCGTCGCGCGCCGCGACCGACGCCGGCTGGGTGCCGCACCAGATGCAGGTCGGCCAAACCGGCGTGACGGTCTCACCGCAGCTCTACATCGCGGTCGGCATCTCCGGGGCGATCCAGCACCGCGCCGGCATGCAGACGTCGAAGACGATCGTGGCCATCAACAAGGACGCCGAAGCGCCGATCTTCGAGCTGGCCGACTTCGGCGTTGTCGGCGATCTGTTCCAGATCACGCCGCAACTCACCGACGAACTGACCAAGCGCAAGGGCTGATCCAACCGTTCGTCGCCGGTCATCCGCACCGGCGAGATCACCACTCGGTCACGATTCGCTGCGTTGAGAACTCGGCGGTCGGCCTAGCCAGTCGGTACCGGTGACGGTCGTTTCCGGCCGTCCCGAGATCGGGAGGCCGGATGGCCAGGACGTGGTGGGTTGGCGGGGTAGGCGTAGGCACGGTCGTGGTGGCGGCGACGCTGCTCGTCGGTTGTGGCGGCAGCGGTTCGCGGTCCAGTTCGTTGGCTGCCGTCGAAGGCTCCGGGCAGGTCCGCGCGGCACCGGCGCCGGCCGCCGCGAATCCGTCCGCTGCCCCGTCGGCGCCTGTGCAGCAGCGGCCCGTGGTCGTGACGGCCACGCTCGACCTCACCGCGTCCAACGTCGCCGCGACCGCTGAGCGGGCTCGCGCGGTCGCCGAGCAGGTGGGCGGCCGGGTCGACGGCGACGACCGGACGTCCGCGCAAAGCGGTGACACGGCCGACCTCGTCCTGCGCGTGCCGAAAGCGGCGGTATCCGACGT
>CAXTNQ010000222.1:0-3211 GCA_964245745.1 uncultured Jatrophihabitantaceae bacterium | reverse complement strand
CGCGCACCGAGCGCGCGCTCCCACCGCGCCTGGAGCGCGGGCAGAACCGGCAGGCCCGGGCCGACCTGGAGTACCTCGCCCGGGAGCTCGCGGCCGTTCGGCTGGCGCTCGGGGAAGTGGTCACCCGTGACTTCCTGCGCGCCGAGCTCAACCGCGTCGACCGGGAGGACGCCGACGCCCCGAACTGATCGTCGTCAGGCCAGGCGCAGCAACGCGGCCACCACCGCCGCGATCACGACCACGATGATGAACGGCGCGCGACGCCACACGGCCACGCCGCCCGCGGCGAAGCCGGCCAGCCGCGGCCCGTCCAGCTGGATCGAGCGTCCGTTGGCCAGCAGTTCGACGACCACCAGAGCGGCCAGCAGGGCCACCGGGACGAGCTCGACGATTCGCCGGACGCGGGGCGCCGCCAGCACCCGCGCCGGAACCAGGTAGCCCGCGAGTTTCAGGGCGTAGCAGCCGCCCGCGGTCGCTGCCACCACCAGCCAGAGGTTCACCGCTGCGCCGGCGCTTCGCGTGAGCGATCACCGCGTGGCCGCAGGACGCCGGCGAGCAGGACGGCGGCCGCGGACGCCAACACCGGGACGCCAGGCGGGGAGAACGGGATGAGCACAGCGGCGATCATCGCCGCAGTAAGCGCGACGGCCCGCTCGACTCGGCCGGCCCGTAGCCGCGGAGCGAGCAGGGCCAGAAAGGCCGCCGGAATCACCGCGTCGAGACCGAATCGGGTCGGGTCGCCGAGGGCGGTGGCGCCGACGGCGCCGACCAACGTGGCGAGGTTCCAGAAGACATAGACACCGCCGAAGGTCCACCAGAACGCGGTCCGCGACAGCTCGACCTCGGTCTGGGCAACGGCCATGGCCGTCGACTCGTCTATCGTCCCCTGTGCAGCCAGCAGACGCCGGACGCCGCGCACCTGCAGCAGCGGGGCCATCCGCATCGCGTACAGGGTGTTGCGGGCGCCGAGGAGCAGGCCGCTACCGACGGCGGCCGCTGCGGTACCTCCGCCCGCGATGACGCCGACCACCGCGAACTGCGTGCCGCCGGTGAAGGCCAGGAGTGACAGGGCGACGGTCTGCAGCACGGACAGGCCCGCGGCCACCGACGCCAGCCCGAACGCCACCCCGTACGTCCCGACGGCCAGGCCGACTCCGAGCGCGTCGCGGATGACCGGACGCTTGTCGACCGGCGGGCTCACTCCGGCGTGATCACGCGGCGATCACGCGGCGTTCACCCGGTCGAGCAGGCGGCTGAGCTCGCGCAGGTCTGCGTCGTCGAACTTGGACAGCCAGTACTCCTGCACTCCGGCCAGGTGCACGGGCGCGGCGACCCGCAGCCGGTCCAGTCCCTCGGCGGTGAGCACGGTGTACAGACCCCGTGCGTCGCCGGGGAAAGGCTCCCGCGTCACCAGGCCCTCGGCCTGCAGGCGATCGACGAGCCGGGTCAGTCCGGACCGGGACAGCAGCACCCGTTCGGCCAGGTCGGCCATGCGCAGCCGGCGCCCGGGCGCCTCGGCCAGCTGCAACAAGACGTCGTACCAGGCGAGCGGCATGCCGGTCTCGACGAGCAGGTCGCGTTCGAGCCGACGCAGCACCGTGCTGTGGGCCCGCAGGAACGATCGCCACACCCGGAGACGCCAGTCGGTCGGACGAAGGGGAGCGCTCGGCCGAACCACGACCAGGGATCCTAGGCGGTGCCGGGCTCGTTACCATCGAACACGTGGTCGCCCCGGCAGTTGACACCGTAAGGCACGCGCTCGCGGCCGTCCTCGACCCCGAGATTCGCAAGCCCATCACCGAACTGGACATGGTGTCCGCGGTGGAGGTTTCGCCGACGGGTGCCGTACGTGTCGAGGTGCTGCTCACCGTCGCCGGCTGCCCGATGAAGGACCAGCTGACGCGCGACGTCACGTCCGCCGTCCGGAACGTCGACGGGGTCACCGACGTCACCGTCGCATTGGGCGTGATGAACGATGCGCAGCGCACCGCGCTGCGCGAACGCTTGCGCGGCGGAGCACCGAGTAACGAGATCCCGTTCGCACAGCCCGGCTCGCGCACCCGCGTGTACGCCGTCGCCTCCGGCAAGGGTGGGGTCGGCAAGTCGTCCGTGACGGTGAATCTGGCCGTCGCCCTTGCCGCCCGCGGTCTGTCGGTCGGCGTGGTCGACGCGGACATCTACGGCTTCTCGGTCCCGCGCATGCTGGGCGTCACGGGCCGCCCGACCCAAGTCGAGCAGATGATCATGCCGCCGACCGCGCACGGAGTCAAAGTCATCTCCATCGGCATGTTCACGCCGGGCAACGTCGCGGTCGTCTGGCGTGGGCCGATGCTGCACCGGGCGCTACAGCAGTTCCTGGCCGACGTGTTCTGGGGCGATCTCGACGTGCTGCTCATGGATCTGCCGCCCGGCACCGGAGACATCGCCATCTCGGTCGGCCAGCTCGTGCCGTCCGCCGAGTTGCTCGTGGTCACGACGCCGCAGCTCGCCGCCCGGGAGGTCGCCGAACGGGCCGGCTCGATCGCCCTGCAGACGCACCAGCAAATCGTCGGCGTGGTCGAGAACATGTCCTGGCTCGAGCAGCCGGACGGGTCTCGGCTCGAACTCTTCGGCGCTGGTGGCGGGCAGGCGGTCGCCGACTCGCTGGCCGCCGCTACTGGTACCAGAGTGCCGTTGCTCGGCCAGGTGCCGATCGACCCCCGCGTGCGCGAGGGCGGCGACGACGGTGTGCCCGTGTTGTTGCGCCATCCCGACTCGCCGGCCGCACAGGCGCTGCGCAACGTCGCCGATGCGCTCGCCGGACGGCAGCACAGCCTGGTCGGCCGATCGTTAGGCCTGGCGCCGGCGCGAGGTTAGCCGGCCACGACTTCGTGGATCTCGTCGGCGACGAGGCCGTGCGCCTCCCGGTGCACGGTGTTGGCCGACTCGGGATTCGGGGCCTCGACGAGACAGAAGATGAGTCCCTGCTCCTCGTCGACCCAGTAGTTCTTGTAGTCCACGCCGTGCTTGCCCTGCGTCCTGAGGTCGGCCTCGTGCGCCTTGGCCACCTCGTCCGCGCTGACCTTGCCACCCGTTCGGTGTACGTCCATGTACAGCGGCATGCGGGTAATCCTCTCTCGTCGGCCGACCCGCTCGAGACGAGCGGGGAGCGGCACTTGACGGAGCCGACGCGTCGGTCGGTGATACACGCGGCTGCCGGCCCGCGCAGGGT
>CAXTNQ010000221.1:0-3232 GCA_964245745.1 uncultured Jatrophihabitantaceae bacterium | reverse complement strand
GTGAGGGGTACGCGCACGGCGACCTGTCGGCGTACAACCTGCTCGTGCACCAGGACCGGCTCGTGGTCATCGACCTGCCGCAGATCGTCGACGTGGCCGCCAACCCGCAAGGACCGGAGTTTCTGCGGCGCGATTGCGTGAACGTGTGCCAGTGGTTCTCCTCCCGGGGGTTGGAGACCGCCGAGCTCGAGCACCTCTACGGCGACCTCATCGCCGAGGCGGCGATGGCCTGGTGACCGCCGAGCCGGCTCACCGACCGGGTCGCGAGGCCGCCGCCGGCTCGTAGGCTGGTGGCCGTCATGGCCGACTACACGCTGACCACGCTGGGCGTGAGCACCGACCTGCTCGACCTGCCGTTCGGTGCCCCACTCGAGGATTGGGACGACCGCCGGATCGTCCAGGTGCCGCGTGGAATCTCCCGACACGTGGTGCGCTTCGTGCGCGTGCAACACCAGATCCTGGCCCTCAAAGAAGCCACCGAACGGTACGTCCTGCGGGAGCATCGACTGCTGCACGAGCTGGCCGATCGGTCCGTACCCGTCGTCGAGGCGTTCGGCACCGTCACCGACCGTAGGGCCGAGGACGGCGACGAGCTGGGCGGTCTGCTCATCACCAAGCATCTGCCCTTCTCGCTCCCCTACCGGTCCCTGTTCACCGGCCGCGGGCTGCCGGACCTGCGCGGGCGACTGCTCGACTCGCTGGCCGAGCTGTTCGTCCGCATCCATCTGGCCGGCTTCTTCTGGGGCGACTGTTCGCTCTCCAACACGCTGTTCCGGCGCGACGCAGGCGCCCTCGCCGCGTATCTGGTCGACGCTGAGACCGGAGAGCTGCACAACCAGCTGTCCGACGGACAGCGGGCCTACGACATCACGATCGCGACCGAGAACATCGCGGGTGAACTGTTCGACCTGCAGGCGGCCGGGAACTTTCCCGAGGACGTCGATCCCATCGACACGGCGATGGCTCTCGAGCCGCAGTACACGAAGCTGTGGGCCGAGCTCACCAGCGACGAGACGGTCGGAGGCGACGAGAGTTACCGCATCGACCAGCGGATCAAACGGCTGAACCGGCTGGGTTTCGACGTGTCCCAGCTGGAGATTCACTCGGTGGACGGCGGTCGGCGTCTCCAGTTCGGCACCCATGTCGTCGAGCCCGGCCACCACCAACGTCTGCTCTTCCGGCTGACCGGGCTGCAGGTGCAGGAGAACCAGGCACGGGCCTTGCTCGCCGACCTTGCGCGCTTCCGGGCCAAGTGGGAGGAGGGCACCGGCCAGGAGGTGCCGGAGGACCTGGCCGCCCGACGGTGGCTCGACGAGAAGTTCTACGCGACGCTCGCGATGGTGCCGCCGACCCTGCGCCGCAAGCTGCCGGATGCCGAGTTGTTCTACGAGATCAATGAGCACCGATGGTTCTTGTCGGAGGCTCAGGGCCAGGACGTCGGACGGGCGGCCGCCGTGGAGTCGTACGTGCACAACGTGCTGGCCTTCCTACCCGACGCGAAGGTGGAAGTGCTAACCGGTCCGCCGACCGAGGAGTTCCCCGTGATCACGGATACCGTGGCCCCGTGAGCGAGCGCAGCGAGCGAACCATGGACATCCCGCGGCCGCGGAAGCGGCCGCTCGGCCCGCAGGCACGGAGGGCCGAGTGAGCGAGCGTGATTCTTACACCGGTCGAGTGTCGGTGGGCGGCCCAATGGACGTGCGACGACTCCCGGCGGTGACGATCGCCAAGCTGGCGGTGGGTCCGATGTCGAACAACGCGTATCTGCTGCGCTGCACGGCGACGGGCGAAGGTTTGTTGATCGACGCCGCGGCGGAGCCGGAGCGGCTCGTCGAACTTGTGCGCTTCGAGGGACCGCCGGTGGCGGCCATCCTCACGACGCACCGGCATCCCGATCACTGGCAGGCCTTGCCCGAGACGGCTGCCGATGCCGAGGCCGGGGTATACGCCGGCGAGGAGGACGCCGACGAGTTGCCGGTCGCGGTCGACGAGCGCCTGGCGCACGGCGACACCGTCACGGTCGGCGACCTGACGCTCGACGTCATCGCGCTGCGCGGGCACACGCCCGGATCGATCGCCGTCCTCTACCGCGACCCGGCAGGATCACCGCACCTGTTCACCGGAGACTCCCTGTTCCCCGGAGGTGTGGGACGGACCGAGACACCGGAGAACTTCACGTCCCTGATCGACGACGTGACCACGCGGGTGTTCGACGTGCTGCCCGACGACACCTGGTTCTACCCCGGTCACGGAGACGACTCGACCCTCGGCGACCAACGGCCGCACCTCGACGAGTGGCGCGCCCGGGGCTGGTAGCGCAGCGCCCGCCGAAGAAGGGGACGACCCCCGGGAGCGAAAGCGGCCGCTGCTCCCGGCCGGCGTCACGTCGCCAACGAGGGCCAGCGGTCCTCCGCCCAGTGCCGCCAGCTCGGCCATGCCGGTGGCGGGTCCGACAGGACGTCGTCGTCTAGCTCGGCTGGGTCAGGCGCCTCGAACGCGTCGCGCGAGACGTCCACGTCCGCCTCAGTCATCGGGAACGTCTCGTCCGGCGCCTGGTCCCAGCGGCGTCGAATGCGGGCCAGCTGGGTGGCCCGGTCCACCGGTAGGTAGACGACCTGGCACGCCGCCCCGACCGATCGAGCCAGCCAGCGCAGGGCCGATCGTTCGTCGCGGCTCCACAGCCCGAAGTCGAGCACCACGCTCGTCCCAAGGCGTATGACCTGCAGGGCAACCGTGATCAACCGTCCCCTCGAGAATGTCCCGCTTCCCGGCAGCTTCGGACTCTCCGAAGAGCGGGATCATCCAGGCATCAGGACTCAACGGCAGCGCCTGGCGCTCGTCAGCCAAACGCTCGGCCAACGTCGTCTTGCCCGCGCCGGGCAGGCCGACGACGAGGAACAGCGTGGCCATTCGTCGACCTGGTTCGTCGCTGGCCGAGATCCCGGTCAGACCACGCCGATGAGGATTCGTGGGTGATCAGCCGGATTGAGCCAGCGCAACAGCGCGACCAGGTCGGCTTGCGGCATGGAGACGCAGCCGGCCGTCGGACCGCCGTCGGTGACGTGCACGAAAAACGCGCTGCCGGCTCCCGGCACGGCCGGAGTGCGGTTGTAGTCGATGACGACGGCGTAGCGGTACACCGGTCCGGCGTCCAGCAGGTTCTCGCTGACACCGGTGTCGAACGGGCACGCGGCACACCGCTGGTGGGTGTTGTAGAGCGGCGAGCGGGTGT
>CAXTNQ010000220.1:0-3291 GCA_964245745.1 uncultured Jatrophihabitantaceae bacterium | reverse complement strand
ATGTGGGCCTGGGAGGACTTGAACCTCCGGCCTCATCCTTATCAGGGATGCGCTCTAACCGTCTGAGCTACAGGCCCGCGAACGCAAGCGTGAAGCCTACCCGGCGCCGGACGCGACGCTCAAATCATGCGTCGCGTTCGGACAGGGTGACCTCGACGCCGCCTACCAGGTCGGCGCACAGGTTGTAGACCACCGATCCGACGGTCGACAGGGCGATGAACAAGATGATGTTGACGACCCCGACGATCGCGGCGCCGCCGAAGACGATGCCGGGTGTGATGGGCGCCGTCGACCCGGCACCGTTGATCGTCGTCACCGTGTCGTTGATCTTCCCGACGACACCGGTCACCTGCAGGATGCCGTACAACAGGCCGACAGTGATCAGCCACACGAAGAACAGCGCGACGGACAGCACGCAGGAAAAGCGCAGGACGGTGAGCGCGTCGACGTGGCGCAGCTGAAGCCGTGCCCGCCGCGGACCGCGCGCTCGAGCGTCCCGAGCGTTCGGGCGGGGCGCGCCACCGACGGGAGAACCAGCGCCCGGTCGCGCGGCGCCGCCCGGCGGAGGTGCGCTGGGCAG
Organism: uncultured Jatrophihabitantaceae bacterium; assembly: GCA_964245745.1. GTDB lineage: Bacteria > Actinomycetota > Actinomycetes > Mycobacteriales > Jatrophihabitantaceae > CAXTNQ01. Next base: position 2,711 of record CAXTNQ010000220.1, on the reverse strand, counting down.
AGGCGGTGGCGGCAAGGTGCCCGCCGGGTGACCGTTCGTAGCCACGTGCGAAGGCGCCGACCAGTCATCGGCTGGTCGCGCCCACTCCGGCCCAGCCGGCGGCGTCCAGGCCGGAGCGCCTACGGGCGGCGGGGAAGAAACGGCTGCAGACCGCTCGGTCGAGGCGTCAGCGCCCGCGTCGGCCGGCTGGTCGGTGGCGTCCGGTTGGACGGCCGTCGACGCGGTCGGGTACGGCGTATCGGGCATCTAGGCGCTCCGTCCGATTCGTGGGCTCGGTTGACGCAATTGCTCTGCGCCCACCATCCGCGTGTCCCTCACGGGGCCGACTCGTCCGGCTCGTCGGCGTTGCGGGCCAGGGCGACGAGGTTGACGCCCTCGGGCAGGTTCATCAGGCGTACGCCCATGGTCTGTCGCTGAGCTCGGCGGACCTGCGCGGCCTGGGTTCGGATGACCACCCCGTCCGACGTGATCGCATAGATCTCGTCCTCGGGACGGACGGCAACGGCGCCGACCAATCCACCACGGGTGGACACGATACGCGCTGTGAGCACCCCCTTCCCGCCACGACCCTGGACGGGGTACTCGGCGACGCGGGTCCGCTTGGCGAAACCACCGTCAGTCGCGATCAGTATTTCCTGCGCGGACTCGCCCGGCTCCACGACCTCCATGGCCAGCAGCTCGTCGTTGCCAGCGAAGCGCATCCCGATGACGCCGGACGTGGCCCGTCCCATCGGACGCAGGGTCTCGTCGTCCGCACGGAAACGGATGGACATGGCGTGGCGGCTGACCAGCAACAGGTCGTCGTCCGGAGAGATCAGGGCAGCGTCGATCAGCTCGTCGTCCTCGCGCAGGTTGATGGCCACGATGCCGCCCGCCCGGTTCGAGTCGAAGTCCGTGAGCTTCGTCTTCTTGACCAGACCGGACTTGGTGGCCAGCACCAGGTAGGGCGCGACGCCGTAGTCGCGGATCGTGATGACTTCGGCGATCGTCTCGTCCGGCTGGAAAGCCAGCAAGTTGGCCACGTGCTGCCCGCGGGCGTTGCGGTTGGCCTCCGGCAGCTCGTAGGCCTTCGTCCGGTACACCCGGCCCTTGTTGGTGAAGAACAACACCCAGTCGTGTGTGGACGCCACGAAGAAGTGCGCGACGATGTCGTCGGTCTTCAGGGCCGCTCCCTGCACGCCCTTGCCGCCGCGTCGCTGAGCGCGGTAGAGATCGGTCTTCGTGCGCTTCGCGTAACCCGTCCGAGTGATCGTGACGACCACGTTCTCCTGGGCGATCAGGTCCTCGACGCTCACGTCGCCGTCGTAGGGCACCAGTCGCGTGCGGCGTTCGTCGCCGAACTTCTCGACCGTGTCGGCCAGTTCGTCGCGGATGATCTGCCGTTGGCGTCCCGGTCGGGCCAGGATGTCCTGCAGATCGGCGATCTCGCGCTCGATCTCGGCGGCTTCGTCGATGATCCGCTGCCGCTCGAGCGCCGCCAGGCGACGTAGCTGCAGATCGAGGATCGCGGTGGCCTGGATCTCGTCCACCTCGAGCAACCGCATCAGACCCGTCCGCGCCTCCTCGGCCGACGGTGAGCTGCGGATCAGCGCGATCACGGCGTCGAGCTGGTCGAGCGCGCGCAGGTAGCCGCGCAGGATGTGCGCGCGCTCCTCGGCGCGGCGGAGCAGGTGCTGCGTCCGGCGGACGATGACATCGATCTGGTGCTCGACGTAGTAGGTGATGAACTGGTCGAGCCGCAGCGTCCGCGGTACCCCGTCGACGATGGCCAGCATGTTGGCCCCGAACGTCGTCTGCAGCTGAGTGTGCTTGAACAGGTTGTTCAGCACCACTTTCGCGACTGCATCGCGCTTGAGGGTGACAACGATGCGCATGCCGATGCGGTCGGACGATTCGTCGTTGATGTCGGCGATGCCGGCGACCTTGCCCTCTCGGGCCAGCACCGCGATCGACTCGACGAGGTTGTCGGGGTTTACCTGGTACGGAAGCTCGGTCGCGACCAGAATCGTCCGGCCCTTGACGTCTTCCTCCACGTTGACCACGGCGCGCATGCGGATCGACCCGCGTCCGGTGCGGTAGGCGTCCTCGATGCCGTCGCGGCCGACGATCAGGGCTCGGGTCGGGAAGTCTGGACCCGCCACCAGCTTGATCAGCTCGTCGAGCAGCTCCTCCTGGGATGCGTCCGGGTGGTCGAGCGCCCAGGCCACGCCGGCCGCAACCTCGCGCAGGTTGTGCGGCGGGATGCGGGTCGCCATGCCCACCGCGATGCCCTCGGAGCCGTTGACCAGCAGGTTAGGGATGCGGGCCGGCAGGATGACCGGTTCGACAGTGTTGCCGGCGTAGTTGGCGACGAAGTCAACAGTCTCCTTGTCGATGTCGCGCAGCATCTCCATGGCCAGGTTCTGCAACCGGCACTCGGTGTAGCGGTACGCAGCAGCCGGGTCGTTGCCCGGCGAGCCGAAGTTGCCCTGCGGATCGATCAGCGGATACCGCATCGACCAGGGCTGGGCCATCCGCACGAGGGCGTCGTAGAGCGCGCTGTCGCCGTGCGGGTGGTAGTTGCCCATGACGTCACCGACGACCCGCCCGCACTTCACGAAGTTGCGGTCCGGCCGGAATCCGGAGTCGAACATCCCGTAGAGGATCTTGCGGTGCACCGGCTTGAGCCCGTCCCGCACGTCCGGCAGCGCCCGGCCGACGATGACCGACAT
>CAXTNQ010000219.1:0-3362 GCA_964245745.1 uncultured Jatrophihabitantaceae bacterium | reverse complement strand
CCAGAGAGACCGAGCCCCTTTGGCGACGGCCTCACAGCTCAACCTCAGCCACGACCACAGCACGCGGACCAAAATGGTTGCAAGGCCTTCGTCCTGGCACTCTGGAGGGTTCGTCTCGGCGATGATCCGCGCGTCCTTCGCGTCGGTCTTACCGTCACCGCGGTAGGTCGCCGCTGCGTGATGAACGATCCGGCCCGGGATATACAGCACCCGCTGACCACGCTCGCCGAGCAACGCGATCACCAGAGCAGCGCCGCCCGCGTTCAAGTCGGTGGCCCAGACCACCGGATCATCACCGGCCGTCGCCAATACCGACGCGATGAGCTCGAGCAGCGCAGCTTCGTCGTTGACCACCCGGCGCGAGAGCAGCATCCGCCCCGCCGTATCGATCACGACGCAGTGATGCGCACGCTTGCCCGTATCAAGACCTGCCCAGACCGCCGTCATCAACCGTCCTCATGTCGCCGCCACCAGGAGTGATCTGTTCGGTTGGTAGCCACGCCGGCACGTCCGCGTCCTTCGACTACTCCAAGAAGGCGCCGCTGATCTTGCTGTCGGGCTACCAGACGCCGGAGGCCATCCGCCGAACAGGGGCTGTCCGGTTGGCGGCCTGGTTGAAGAGGCGTGGCTGCCGGGGCAGCGCGAACGTCGCCCGCAAAGCGGTGGACGCCGCCAACGCCCAGCGCATTGTGCTGCGCACCGAGGCCGTCGCCGCGCGGCTCGTCGCCCAGCTCGCCGAGCAAATCACCGCGATCGCCGCCGACATCGCGGGCCTCGACGAAAGCATCAGCGAGGGTTCGATCAGCACCCCGACGCGCCGATCCTGCTCAGCATGCCTGGCTTCGGGACCGTCCTCGGCGCGTCGTTCCTGGCCAACACCGGCGGCGACCTGCGGGTGTTCGAGACCGTCGACCGGCTCGCCAGCGTCGCTGGCCTCGCGCCCGCGCCACGCGACTCCGGCCGCGTCACCGGCAACCACCATCGGCCCCGACGGTTCAACCGCAGGCTCATGCGGACGTGCTACCTCGCCGCGCTGTCCAGCCTGAAAAACAGCCCGGCATCACGGGCGTTCTACGAACGCAAACGCGCCGAAGGCAAGTCGCACAAGCAAGCCCTCATCGCCCTCGCCCGACGACGCATCAACACCCTCTGGGCCATGCTCCGCGACCACACCACCTACCACGAACCCCTACTACCGCCGCTCGCTCAAGCCGCTTGACAAGAAACATTGAGATTCCCAATGCCCCGGCTGGACTCGGTCCAGCACCTCGACGGGCCGCTCGCTGATTGGCCGCAGGTCCGGGATGCGGCCACGTCGTTGGCCGCCGACCGAGACTCGACGGTGCGGACGACGCCGGACCCGTCGGGTGCGCAGCCGACCGGTCAGCTCGGGGCGCAGCACCGCTTTGGACTGCACGTAGAGCGACTGGTAGATGGTCTCCGGTGACACCCGCATCTCCGGGTCGTCGGGGAACTGCACGAGCAGCCGGCCGGCGATCTGCTCCGGTGAGTACTTCTTCTGCAGATCCTGCTCGACCTTGGCGCGCAACGCCAGGTTCGTGGCCAGCTTCGCCGGCTTCGGCCGGGACGCGCGGTGATAGGCCATCGCGTGCGCCGAACTGGCGAGGTAGCGACCACCGGGCTCGCGGTTGCGCCGCAGTTCCCGGCTAATCGTCGACGGACTGCGACCAAGCTGGGTCGCGATCGCGCGCACCGACACGCCCGCCGCACGCGCCAACCCGATCTGCTCCCGCTCAGCGAAGGACAGACACCGGCCCTTCAAATCGCGGCCACGACGAGGACGCACACCGCCGTTAGCGATCACCCACCGAGTGCCCTGCTTGCGATACGTGCCCGCCGCCACCGCCGCATCCGAGATGAACTCGCCACGCTGCAGCTCAGCCCAAAACGTCTGCACGTTCTGCATGATCATGTGATTAGCGAACCGGATGATCAACACCCCACTCAGTCAGGTGTTGCAATCACCGCAAGAACCCAAGGATCCGCTTGCGGACGCTCAGGGACCAGATTCGCTCCGTTGCTACCGGGACCCCGAGTTACCCGAAGTCTCCTCATGAGACTCCTCAGGATGAGTTCGCCCCTTATGCGGGCTGCCGGCACGGTCTCACCGGTTGGTCCATAGGCAAGAGTCCAACGGGTTGGAGACGCTTCGCCGTACAGATCCCTCAGCCGCGCCTGGACACAGTGTCGAGCTCGACGCCGCTCACCTTGGCCACGCGTTCGAGGTCGACGTCGCGGCAGAGCAGCGCCGCGCCCCGGCGCCAGGCCACGGCGGCGACCATGCAGTCGATCATGCCGCGCGGCGTCATGCCGGCTTGCCGGCAGCGGCGATAGATCAGCGCAGCGGCGTCGAAGTCGGTCGGCGCGGCGAACGGTAATAGCCCGCCGCGCAACATGAGCCGGCGCAGCTGGTCCGCGTCAGCCTCACTGCGGGCACCGGCGACAACCTCCATCATCACCGGTTCGGTGACCATGAGCGGGCCGTCGTGGGTAATCAGTTCTCGCACGCGGTGGTCGACGGCACTTCCGGTCGCGCGGTCGTACTCGATCCACGCCGACGTGTCAGCGAGAATCACGCGGCCAACAGCGCGGCTGTGACGCTGTCGACCTCTCGGTCGCGTGTCATGCCGCTCCCCGAGGCCGGGCGTCGGGCGGAACATCAGCGATGGCCCTTGCGCCACGCAACGCAAGAGCTTGCTCGCGGGTCATCGGCTGTCCGGCCAGGTGCCGCAGGGCCAGGGCCACTGCCTCGGTCTTCGTGTGCACGCCGTAGCGGTCCATGATCACGCGCACGTCGCTGTCGTCGATCTCGATGTTCGTTCGTACCCGGCCCATACACCAATAGTACATGTGGAGTGTATAAAACGTGTACGTATAGCTGCGCGGCGAAGGCCCAACGAGGGACGTGACGGAATCCGCAGGGGACGACGGTGGTTGAGTCTCCTGAGAAGAGAGGGAGCCGCGTGTCCTTACCACCCCTGGTCGAACCAGCTGACGAGCTCACCCGCGACGAGGTGCGCCGCTACAGCCGTCACCTGATCATCCCGGACGTCGCCATGGCCGGGCAGAAGCGGCTCAAGAACGCCAAGGTGCTGTGCGTCGGCGCGGGCGGTCTCGGCTCGCCCGCGCTCATGTACCTCGCCGCGGCCGGCGTGGGCACGCTCGGCATCGTCGAGTTCGACGAGGTCGACGAGTCGAACCTGCAGCGCCAGATCATCCACGGGCAGAGCGACGTGGGCCGGCCGAAGGCGGAGTCGGCGGCCGACTCGGTGCGTGAGATCAACCCGTTGATCACGGTCAACGTGCACGAGGTGCGTCTCGACTCGTCCAACGTGATGGAC
>CAXTNQ010000218.1:0-3390 GCA_964245745.1 uncultured Jatrophihabitantaceae bacterium | reverse complement strand
CGGCAATTCAACGGATGATGAAACTAGAGTCACTGTATGATGAAACTAGTTTCACCACAAGATGAGACCTAAAGATTCTTTGGGCCTCCGCGCCATGTCCGCGCCAAGAGGTGGGAAAGGACTCGTCGATGACCTCTAGAGCGCCGACGCCGGGACCACGGGACGAGCGTGGGGTTCTGGCGGCCAGGATCCTCAACGTCGCCCGCGAGTCGTTTGCCGAGCACGGTTGGGCGGGAACCACCGTGCGGGGCATCGCTCGCACCGCCGACGTCGACCCGGCACTCGTCTATCACTACTTCGGCTCGAAAGAGCAGCTGCTGGACGCCTGCACCACCCCACCCGCCGCCTGGCTGGACCGGATCGCAGCGACGTGGGCTGGTCCACGCGACACACTCGGCATCAGCCTGGTCGCGTCCACGCTCGAGAACTGGGAAAACCCGCAATACAGCCCGACGATGCGCGCCATTCTGCTGATCGCCGCTCACGAGTCGAATACCCGCACGAAGCTACGCGTTCTGGTGGCGAACTCCCTGATGGGCCCAGCCACCATCGGTCGTACCGAGAGGGAACGCACCGTCCGGTCAGGCCTGATCGCCTCTCAGCTGCTTGGCTTAGGCCTGATGCGCTACATCTGGCGCGTGGAACCGATCGCGTCGATGACCGCCCACGAGATCGTCGCCGCTGTCGGCCCAACCGTGCAGCACTACATCGACGACGACCTGGCGCCCGAGAGGGAGCATCCCCGGCGCCGGGCACCACGATCAACCAACGGCGGATCGCCCACGAGTAAGGCTCGCTCGGCCAAGAAGGCTCATCGCTAGAACCGGCAAGCATTGACAAGGCCGTCACGTATAGCTCGGGACGACGGCCAACGACCATGTCGACGTCGCGGGACTGCTTGCTCAGTCGGCGGAGCTCGCGGCGATCACCTCGTCGGCGACCCAGTGCGCGACGTGGTCGGGGTACGGTGCCGGGAGCGACAGGACGAGGTGCGGGAAGCCGGCGTCCACAGCGCGGGCGACCATCGTCCGCGTCGCCGCGGGGTCGTCGTAGCTGACGCGAAGTACCAGGGAGCCGCTGATCTCGGCCGGGTCGCGGTTGATCCGCCAGCAGTAGTCATCGAGCAGGACGCGGCGCGCGCTCGCGTCCTCGATGTCGTCGCCCGGGTAGTTCCACACATCGGCATGTTGTGCGGCGACCCGCAAGGTGGCTTTCGACCGGCCGCCGACGACGAACGGTGGGCGCGGCTGCTGAACCGGCTTGGGATTGCACACGGCGCCGACCAGTTGGTGGTACGTACCGGTGAAGTCAAACGGGTCGTCCTCGGTCCACAGACGATCGACAATCGTGCAGGCCTCAGCCAGGCTCCCGACGGCATCCGCACCGTCGAGATAAGGCAGGCCGTACGCGTCGTACTCGCGGCGCGCGAGCGGCACGTCAGGTCGCGAACCAGCGCCGATGCCGAACTCGAGCCGGCCGTTAGACACGATGTCCACCGTTGCCGCGATCTTCGCGAGCATGGCCGGCGGCCGGAAGCGGTTGCTCGTGACAAGAAGTCCCAGGCGCAGACGCTCGGTCTGCGCAGCGAGCGCCGCGAGCAGCGTCCATCCTTCGAAGATGGACCCGTCGCGGTCGCCGGCGATAGGGAGCAGGTGATCGAACAGCCAGGCGTGCTCGATCGGTTCGACCGTGTCGGCCTCGCGCCACACCCGTCGGACGTCGGCGTACTCGACCTGTTGTGGTGCCGTGGCGATTCCGAACGACGGCGTGGTTACGGAAGCCATGGTCACCGACGTCGCCGCAAGGTGGAGTCGAGCAGCGACGGCGGCGTGTCCACCTTCTCCTCCGGTGCAAGATCGACACCGGGCAAGACGACCTCGTCGATGGCGTCGAGTACGTCATGGCCGAGAACGGTGTCCGCGGAGGCCAGCTGAGAGTGCAGATGCTCGAGCGTGCGCGGGCCGATGATGGCACTGGTGACGGCGGGGTGCGCGGTCACGAAGCCCAGCGCGAGTTGGATCAGCGTGAGCCCAGCGTTGTCGGCGATCTTGACCAGCTGCTCGACGGCGTCGAGCCGCGCACGATTGGCCGGCACGGACAGATCGAAACGCTGCGGCATCATCGTCGCGCGGTTCGTTCTGATCTCGCTACCCTCTCGGATCGCGCCGGACAGCCAGCCGGACGCGAGGGGGCTCCACACCAGTACCCCCATGCCGTATTCCTCGGTGACGGGCAGAACGTGGGCCTCGATACCGCGCTGCAGAATCGAGTAGCTCGGCTGCTCGGTGACGTAGCGGCTCAGGCCGTGCTCGCGAGCGGCCCACTGCGCCTGCACGATGCGGTACGCGGGGAACGTCGACGACCCGAAGTAGCGAAGCTTGCCGGCGCGCTGCAGATCGGTCAGCGCGGCAAGCGTTTCCTCATCGCTGGTCGTCGGGTCCCAGCGGTGAATCTGATACAGATCGACGTGCTCGACGCCGAGTCGGCGCAAGCTTCGATCGAGCTCGGTGACCAGCCAGCGCCGTGAACTCCCCCGGTGGTTGCGGTCGTCGCCCATCGGCAGGAACGCCTTGGTGGCGAGGACGATGTCGTCGCGGCGGCTGGAGATGGCGTGTCCGACCATCTCTTCGGATTCGCCCTTGCCGTAGTAGTCGGCGGTATCGATGACGTTGATGCCGGCCGCGAGTGCGGCGTCGACAATGGCGCTCGCATCGTCTTGACTGGTACGCCCATTGGCGCCGAAATTCATTGCGCCCAGTGACAGCGAGCTGACCTGAACACCGGTACGGCCCAGAGTGCGGTACTGCATGCCTTCTCCTTTCGATCGTCTGGCACGATGTAAACGGAACGCTGCTCCGCAACATACGGAGCGTCGCTCCGAATGGCAACCAGCGGTGGCGAAGGAGGTCAGACCGTGACTGGCCCAACAGCCCGAGCGCCCGAGCGCAAGCGCGCCGACGCGCGCCGCAACGAGCAGGCGCTCCTGGACGCCGCCGCTGACGTGTTCGTCGAATCAGGGGTGCAGGCACCGGTACGCGACATCGCGGCTCGCGCTGGGGTGGGAATGGGCACGATCTACCGGCACTTCCCCACCCGCTCCGACCTGATCGTCGCGGTGTACCGACATCAAGTGGAGGCCTGCGTGCAGGCCGGCCCTGAGCTGCTGGCCACCATCTCGTCCCCGTACGCCGCGCTCAAACAATGGATCTACCGGTTCGTCGACTTCCTGGTCACCAAACACGGGCTGGCTGCCGTCATGCGGTCGGACGATGCAGGCTTCTCGGCGCTGCACGCCTACTTCCTCGACCGCCTCGTGCCGGCGTGCGACCAGCTCCTGCAAGCCGCTACCGATCAGCACGAGATCCGATCAGACGTTGGGGCGTTCGAGCT
>CAXTNQ010000217.1:0-3500 GCA_964245745.1 uncultured Jatrophihabitantaceae bacterium | reverse complement strand
GGGAGCCCAGCGCTCCAGATGCAGCGTTACGGAGGCCGGGATGTGGCGCGACTAGAGCAGCGACGCGTCGGGCGCCCGAACCGGATCGATGAGGATCTTCGCCTGGGTCTCGGCGTCTTGTAGCGCGTCGAAGGCGGAGGCGACACCGTCCAATCCGACGGTGTCGGTGATGATCCGTCGGGGATCGATGGTGCCGTCGGCGAGCAGGTGGAGGGTGTCGCGGAATTCGAGCGGCGTGTAGCCGACGACGAAGCGGAGGTCGACCTCCTTGTTGACCGCGATGACCGGACGGATCGTGTCCGGGACCATGCACACCCCAACAACGACGATGCGCGTCCACATCGGCGCGCCGGTGATGATGTCGTCGAGCAGGCCGGGCAGGCCGACGCACTCGAATACGACGGGTCGTTTCGGAGCGATGCCAAGCCTGTCGATGGTGCGCCACACTGCGTACCACGGCACGGGCAGCCGCTGCAGTTTCTCGACCGTGCTGACACCCAGTTCGGCAGCAGCGGAGACGGTGGGGACGTGCCCGCGCTCGCCTCCGGCAATGTACGGCGAGTCGACGGTGGGGTCGACGACGATGTCCGCGCCGCACGCCGACGCAAGTGCGCGGCGTCCAGGGGACAGGTCGCTCGCGACGACGGTGCGGACGCCGTCGGCTTTGAGCATGCAGATCACGGCCAGCCCGACCGGCCCGCAGCCGATGACGACAGCGACATCTTTCTTCTTCACCTCGCCGCTTCGCACCGCGTGTCGCCCGATGGCGAGCGGTTCGGTGAGTGCCGCGGTCTGCGCGGACAGCCCGTTGGGGATGGGCAGCATGAGGGACTCTTCGACGACGACCTGTTCGGCGTATGCGCCCGGCGCGGAAGCGGAGATCCCGATCGCGTCCATTCCGCCCGGCGTGTGCAAGAGCGGTATGGCGACGACGGGCGTCCCGATCGGCACTTTGCGCCGGCATCCGGGGCCGTGTTCGATGACCGTGCCGCTGAACTCGTGCCCGAGGACGACACGTTCACTCGAGCGCATGGCGCGCGGGTAGCCGACCTCGGCCAACGCGTCGGCTTGCTGATCGGCGTACTGGCGGGCGTGCAGGTCCGAACCGCAGATGCCGCACCGAAGGACGTCGAGGAGCACCTGTCCGCGGCCTGGGCGTCGAGCGGCAACATCGTCGACGTCAAGTACCCCGTCCTGACACGTCACTGCCCTCATCAGCCGACGGCGCTCAGCGGGCCGCGTCGGTGAGCTGCAGCCGCGCCATCTCTTGCTCGACGTGCCGCTCATGGGCTTCGGTGTCTGACCGTGCTGCGCGGGGGCGCCAGCGTCCTTTCAGCAGCGGGATGCAGCCGAGGAAGAAGACGGCGGCGCCGAAGCAGATCCAGTACCAATTCTTCCATTGCCCGGGTGAGTCGACGGCGGCCTTCTGTACTGCGGGGCCGTGCGTCGTGAGATAGGTGAGCGCGGCGGGCGGCACCTTCGAGAGGGCGACCAAGTTCTGCACCGCCTGCGTCGGCGGGACATGCTGGCCGACGCTGATCTGCGCGACGGCCGCGGCCTGGGCCGCCGTATTGGCGGGGTTGGCGGACAGCGCAGCGAGTGTGTCTGGACGGATCACGGATGCGGTGGCCAGTTCGGATTGGTACTGGGCAGACAGCGCCGACACCTGACCACCGTAGGTGACGAGCGGGGTCATGCTGCTGACCACGACCGGCAGCACGAGGAACGACGCGAACACGACCAGGCGTTGGATCCACGCCCAGATCGCGAGGCCGGTGGCCGCGAGCGCGGGATTACGCGCCTCGACCGTTTCGGTGAAGCTGGCCATCCACGGGCAGTAGGCGAAGGCGAGGAAGATCGTGAGCACGGAGATGATCGCGGCCAGCGTGTAGTAGCCGGGGTGGTGGCCGAACTGCAGCAAGAACACGACCAGGAACACGGCCGTGCCGATGCCGCCGACCACCATGAACGGCTTACGAACACGGAGGCGGTCCGAAAGCACACCGACGACCACGAGGGCGATCGCGTCGGCGATCCAATTCCAGTTCGCGAGCCCGTTCGCGTCCTTGAGATTGAAGTCGAAGATCGTGGTGTAGATGATCGTGCCGAAGCCGACCGCCGTGTAGTACACCAGCAGCAGGACGGAAACGGCGACCGCGGATATGACGATGTCCGGCTTAGCGAGTTGCCGGAACGGGCGTCGCAGCGACTCTTCGACGTCGATGCCTCTGGCGCGGGCTTCGACGAGGACCCGGTCCCGCTCGGTGACCATCAGCTGGTCGCGGATGCCCGGAGACAGCTCGCGGAGGAACAGCAACGCCACGACGAAGACCACCAGGCCGACAACACCGCAGATCCGGAACTGGGTTGGCCAGGTGCTGTCCGCGTGCAGGGTATTGGTGGCGACCAGCGACACGACGAGGCTGCCGAGGACAGGCCCCATCGTCCAGAACCCCATAGCAGTCGCCCGGCCGACCTGCGGGGAGAAGTCGCGGACCAGAGCGGGGGTCGCGACGAGCACCATGCCTTCGACAACGGCGACGACCCACGACGCGATCGTGAACGGCCATTTCGTCGTTGTCTCGGGAATGACGAATGCGGTCATGAGCCCCGTGATCAGCAGGCCTCCGACGACCAGCTGAGCGCGCCCGACGCGGTCGGCGAGTCCGGCGCCGAGGGACGCGAAAGCGCCGAACAGGTTTCCGAACGCCAGGATGTAGACGTAGAACCGGAAGCTCATATGCAGGTTGGCGAGCAGCAGGGTGGACACCGAGCCGCCGACGTACAGCTGGTAGTACAGGGCGACCGTGATGGCTACGACCAGCAGCAGCTGCGCCGCGCGGGGGCCGACCCGCGGGTAGTAGTCGATCTGCCGGTGTCGCATTCCCGTCAACAGCCCGGCACGGGCTGGTGGGCGTTGGGCGGAGACGGGTGCTGTGGTCATCGTCGACTCCTCATCGGTCCGGCTGGAGCGAGCAGGTCTGAGGTCAGCAAGGCAGGGGGCATCAACCCGTGACGACAGGGTCAGCGGGCGGATCTCGAAGTGGGGATTTAGGTGTCTGGTGGTGGGCTTACGGCGGGGTGTAACGCGACGGACATGAGCAGGGCGTGTTGCAGTCGGTTGGCAGTGTCCACGTCCGGCTGACGGGCGGCCAAGACATCGGCGTACAGGAAGGACTCGCCGAGTCGGACGAGCGCGAAGGCGAGGTCGCGGGGATCGACGATCAGTCGCAACCGGTGCTCGGCGATGTCACGGCGTAGCAGGTCCTCGAAGAAGGCCACGACACCCCGCTGCACCTGCCCGCGGGGGTCGGTGAGGATGCGGATCGCGAGGGCGGGCTCGTCCTCCAGCAGTCGCCGTACCGCGCAGGATCGGGACACCAGCTCGTTCATGTGCCGTCCGGCACCGACGATGTGCAGTTCTCCGTGCGGGCGCTCCGCCTCCCATCGTTGCGCCGCCTGGTGGAGCGCGATGTCGGTAAGCAGCCACAGCGCCTGAC
>CAXTNQ010000216.1:2754-3649 GCA_964245745.1 uncultured Jatrophihabitantaceae bacterium | reverse complement strand
GGGGCGCACCAGGGTGGCTGGGAGTACAACGCGGTGTTGATCGCGGCGGTCGCGGGCCTGGTGGAGACCGGTCCGGGTGACCTGTCGCTCGATCACGCTCTCGGCATTGAGCGCAAAGGTTGGCCCTGGGCGCTGGCCGCGGTGGGCGCCGGTGTCGGTACCGCGGCGGCCACCATTGCGCTCGGCGGACGCGGTGGACCACCGTCCGTGCCTGCGCAGGACTCGTCCTCGGACGCATCCGACGAGATCGCATCCGCCGAGCGCGACGCCGCGCCGGGCGTGTAGGGGCTTAGCGGGCGAAGCGCTCGCGGCTGCTGACCGCCCGGCGCAGATCGTCGGTCCGATCGACCACCGAGCGCCGAATCGCCGGATGCAGATCCGGCTGCGCCAGTAGGCGATCCGCCAGATCCACCGTGCGCTGATCGACCGCCGTGGCCGGGTAGGCGAGTCGGGCCACGGTGCCGACGACCAATCCAGAGCGCAGCTTGGCCGTCGCCTCGATCTGAGCGAAGTACGGTTCGGCGTACGGCCAAGTCAGTTCGGCTTGCTCCGGGTGCCAGAAGCCGCCGGCGGTGGCGAACAGTTCGTAGTTCGAGGCCCCGCCGTCGGTCATGAGCAGCTGCCACGCCTGCTCCTTGGCCGTCGCGTCCGGTCGCAGGGCTCGGCACGCTGCCGCGTGCGTCGCCCCTTCGCTGCTCGGGTCGCGGCGAGCTTCCTCGTCGATCGTCGCGGCGTCGATCTCGCCGAGGCTGGCCAGCCGTTGCAGGACCGCCCACCGCAGCTCGTGGTCGATCACGGCGCCGGGCGGTACGTCGTCCCCGATCAACCACGAGCGCAGCCGGCCGGCGTCGTGCGTCGCCGTCACGAAGGCTCGGACCGCCGCGAGCTGGAGTCC
>CAXTNQ010000216.1:0-2744 GCA_964245745.1 uncultured Jatrophihabitantaceae bacterium | reverse complement strand
CGATTGCGGACGTCTCGTCGGGGAGAGCGTCGGCGGCGAGGGTCACGGCGTCGACGGGCGAGAGCGATGCGTCGGACACGGCCAGGCGCATCGCGTTCCAGACGACGACCCGCGCCGTACGGTCCGGGAGGTTACGCAGCCGGGACAGGTCACCGTCCGGCACGACCTGGGCCCAGGTCTCGTCGCCGACGTCCGGCACGACAAGGGCGGCGGCCGGGAGGTCGACGGCGACCGGCCGGTCCGAGATTAGGAGGTCCGCCCGGCCGACTTCTGCGCCGTCGTCGGCGAAGGCCGCCACCGTCAGAGCGTGCGGACGCGTGCCGCTCGAGGTCAGCCGGCCCCCGGCCAACGACAGCGTGTCGAGGCCGGACGTGCGCAGCCAGGCATCGGCCCAGCGCTCGAGGTCGACGGCTCCGGCGGACGTCCACGCAGCGATGAGGTCGCGGAACTCGGCGTTGCCGTATTCGTGCGCGGTGAAGTAGCCGCGCAGCCCGGAGAGGAACACCTCCTCGCTGGTGTAGGTGACCAGCTGCTTAAGCACGGCCGCGCCCTTCGCGTACGAGATCCCGTCGACATTGTTCAGCGCACTGTCCGTGTCTTTGGCGCCGTTGCCGGCCACCGGATGCGTCGACGGGCGGCGGTCGGCGGCGTACCCCCACGACTTGCGCACCACGTTGAACTCGGTCCACGCCCCGAAGTCGGTAACCGTGTCGCAGACGCGTTGCCCGAGGTACTCGGCGAACGACTCGTTGAGCCACAGGTCGTCCCACCACCGCATCGTCACGAGATCGCCGAACCACATGTGCGCCATCTCGTGGGCGATAACCGTGGCCCGCCCGCACCGCTCGGCTTCGGTCACGCGCGACCGGAAGAGCATGGTGTCGCGGAACGTGACGCAGCCGGGATTCTCCATGGCTCCCATAGTGAATTCGGGCACGAACGCCTGGTGGTACTCGCCCCACGGGTAGCGGATCCCGAACAGGCGGTGGAACTCGTCGAGGGCCGCCCGGGTCACCGCGAGGATCTCCGGCGCGTCCTGCTCGAGCACCTCGGCCAGGGACGCCCGTCCGTGGACGCCCAGCGGTATGCCGTCGTGCACGTCCCGGACCGACCGGTACGGCCCGGCCACGACCGTGGCCAGGTAGGTGGCGATCGGCTTGGTCGTCACGAGTTCCCAGCGCCCGACCCCGATCTCGCGGGCCGGAGCGTTGCCGAGAACCGTCCAGTACGGGGGTGCACTGACCGTCAGGCGGAACGGTGCCTTGAGGTCGGGCTGGTCGAAGCAGGCGAACCAGCGAGGTGCGGCTGCAAGCGCGGACATGGCGTAGAGGTACGTGCCGCCGTCGGCCGGGTCGACGTAGCGGTGCAGACCTTCGCCGTCGTGTGAGTACGACATGTCAGCGGCAATGACCAGCTCGTTCTCCGACGCCAGCCACGATGCGTCCAAATGCAGTCGGCCGTCTTCCGGCGAGAACGCGTCGTCCGGCAGTCGGGTGCCGTTGAGCACCGCAGGTCCGAGCTGCGCCGGACGGATCTCGACGAACGTGTCCGCCGGGCGCCCGGCGCACCGGAAGCGGATCCGGGTGTGCGAGCCGAAGGTCTGCGGACCGGAGGTCAAGTCGAGGTCAACGTCGTAGCCGAGGACGGTCAGCATCTCGGCACGCTGCCGGGCTTCGTCACGGGTCAGGCCGGTCATGGCCGAAACCGTATCCGCAACTGTGACCCAGCCGGTGGGTGTGGTTACACGGCCGAAACAGATCCGGTCGGTTCGCGTTAACAGCGCCCCTCCAGTCTGTGGCCAGCGCGCCGAGCGTCGTCCGGTGGCGCGCTCGATGTGCCCGTCCCTGGCTGCACCGAACAGAGGGGGAGCCCCTGTGTCACAACTAGTGTTGGCGGCTACGTACACGCCGTTCGACTACACGAAGAACCTGAACAGCGGGGACACCGCATGGGTTCTGGCCTCGGCCGCTCTGGTGCTGTTGATGACGCCCGGTCTGGCGTTCTTCTACGGCGGCATGGTTCGGGCCAAGAGCGTGCTCGGCATGCTCATCCAGAACTACATGGCGATCGCCATCGTCAGCGTGACCTGGGTGGTCATCGGATTCACCTGGGCGTTCAGCGGCACCGGCAAATGGCTGGGCGACCTGCACTTCTTCGGCATGCAGCACGTCAACGACGTGGTGCCGACGCTGGGGACGGCGCAGACCATCCCGACGCTGGCGTTCGTCGCCTTCCAGGTGACGTTCGCGATCATCACGCCGGCCCTGATCACCGGCTCGACCGCCGATCGGTGGAAGTTCGGCGCGTTCGTCGCGTTCGTCTCGGCGTGGTCGATCCTCATCTATGCGCCGGTAGCGCACTGGGTGTTCAACGGCTACGGCTGGTTGAACCGGGTGTCGTCCGACGGCAAGTTCTTCGCCGAGGACTTCGCGGGCGGGACGGTCGTCCACATCAACGCCGGCGCTGCGGGCCTGGCCATGTGCCTCGTCCTCGGACGGCGGCGGGGCTGGCCGAAGGAGCAGATGCGCGGCCACAACATCCCGTTCGTCATGCTCGGGGCCGGGCTGCTGTGGTTCGGCTGGTTCGGCTTCAACGCGGGATCCGCGCTGGCGGCCAACAACCTCGCGTCCTACGCGTGGGTGAACACCAACACCGCCACCGCCGCGGCGCTGATCGGCTGGATCGCGGTGGAGAAGATCCGGTTCGGCAAGTCCACCGCGTTGGGCGCGGCCTCCGGGGCGGTG
>CAXTNQ010000215.1:2814-3665 GCA_964245745.1 uncultured Jatrophihabitantaceae bacterium | reverse complement strand
TGCAGAACGGTGACCTGCCTAAGATCCGCGACGCCAGCGTCAAGGCCCGGTTCACGAACGGCGCGACGCCCTGCGTGGACTACGAGTTCATCAACAACCAGAAGGTCACCGACCCGGACGTCCGTAAGGCCATCGAGACCGCCATCAACCGGCAGGCCATCCAGACGACCTACGGCGGCGACATCTTCGGCACCACGGTGGACACCATCGTGTCGCCGACGCTCTCGGTGACGATTCCGGACTTCAAGCCGGCTGCGCTCGGTCTGAAGCCGGCCGGTGACCCGGCCGCGGCCAAGGCGCTGCTCGCCGGTAAGACGGTGCCGACCCTGCACTACGGCGTCTCGAACAGCTCGGTGAAGCAGAAGACGGTCGCGACCCAGATCCAGAACGACCTCAAGAACGCTGGTATCACCATGGTCATCGACCAGATCCCGGCGTCGTCGTACTACAAGACGATCCGTGGCGACAGCGCGCCGGACATGGGTCGTGCGGGCTGGTGCTGGGACTGGCCGACCATGGCCTCCGTGGTTCCGCCGGTGCTCGGTGGTAACTCCGATCTGACGTCGTGGAACGCGAACAACTTCTCACGCACCAACGACAAGGCGGTGTTCCAGAAGATCTCGGATCTGGCCAACTCCACGGACGACCCGTCCAAGGTGGCCAGCCAGTTCAACGACATCACCAACCAGCAGCTGAGCACGGTGTGGCCGCTGCTGCCGACAATCGCGTCGAACGACCCGAACGTCATCGGCGGCAAGCTGCGCAACGGTGGTGTGTCGACGATCTTCGGCACGATCGACCTCAACACCATAGGGGTCGCGCAGTAAGTGGTTCGTCCGATACCCGCGTAG
>CAXTNQ010000215.1:0-2804 GCA_964245745.1 uncultured Jatrophihabitantaceae bacterium | reverse complement strand
CTCCCCGCAAGGGGAGCCAGCCCCTCTGACGCAGATGGTCAGATTCCTGATCCGGCGCTTCCTCGCGATGATCGCGTTGATCATCGCGACGAGCATCGTGACGTTCCTGCTGTTCTTCGCCGGCCCCTCGGATCCCGCCGCCGACGCGTGCGGCAAAAGCTGCACGCCCGAGCGCATCGCCCAGGCACGAGTCGCGCTCGGGCTCGACAAGCCGCTCGTTACGCAGTACCTGCAGTACATGAAGGGTCTGATCATGGGCCGCTACATCGGCCCACCGTCCGGCAAGATCTGGTGTTCGTGGCCGTGCTTCGGCCGGTCGTTCCAGAACAACCAGCCGGTCTGGGACATCATCAAGACCGCATTGCCGTACACCGTCTCCATCGCTATCGGAGCTGCGGTCATCTGGCTGTTCTTCGGTGTGCTCTTCGGCATCATCGCCGCGCTGAACAAGGGACGCTGGCCGGACAAGCTGGCCGTTGGGCTGGCGTCGGTCGGCGTCTCGTTGCCCGTGCCGCTCATCGGGCTGACCTTCCTGTGGATCGTGGTCAGCCGGTGGGGTCTGCTGCCCTACACATCGAATACCGTCACTGCGCCGTGGAGTCCCGACCCGGTCGCCTGGGTGCGCAATTACCTGTTGGCGTGGCTCACCCTCGCGTTGATCTTCGGCGCCAACTATGTCCGGCTCACCCGCGCCAACATGATCGAGACGATGGGCGAGGACTACATCCGGACGGCCCGGGCCAAGGGTCTGCCCAGTCGGACCGTGACTCTGAAGCATGGCCTGCGCGCGGCGATCACCCCGATCGTCACGATCTTCGGCCTCGACCTCGGCGCGCTGCTCGGCGGCGCCGTGCTGACGGAACAGATCTACAGCGTGCCGGGGCTCGGGCGCACCGCCGTGCAGGCGCAGTTCTCCGGCGACCTGCCGATCACGATGGCCGTCGTCTTGTTCGCCGCCTTCTTCATCATCTTTGCCAACATCATCGTGGACGTTCTGTACGCTGTGATCGACCCGAGGGTGAGGCTGTCATGAGCGTGCGCCGGCGAACGTGTCCCGTAAAGGCCCGCGCGTGACGGCGGCGGAACGGGCGGCAGTCGACGTCGAAAACGTCGCTGTCCGGCCGGTCGTGGACGAGGCACCACCCGACGCTTTCCTCTCGGTACGCGACCTGCGCGTCCAGTTCCCCACCGAGGACGGCGTGGTGCGGGCCGTCAACGGCATCAACCTCGACCTCGCCCGCGGCCAGACGCTCGGTATCGTCGGCGAATCGGGGTCCGGCAAGTCCGTGACCAGCCAGGCCATCATGGGATTGCTCAAGGGCACCCGGGCCGAGGTCAGCGGCTCGATCAGTCTCGACGGGCAGGACCTGGTCAAGGCCAGCGAGTCGGACATGCGGGCCCTACGCGGCAACGTGATGGGCATGATCTTCCAGGACCCGCTGTCGTCGATGCACCCGTTCTACAAGGTGGGCGACCAGATCAGCGAGGCCTACCTGGTTCACAACCACGTGGGTAGGAAGGCCGCCCGCGCGACCACGATCGAGATGCTTGATCGGGTGGGCATTCCGAATCCAGCCAGCCGCTACGACGACTTCCCGCACCAGTTCTCCGGGGGCATGCGGCAACGCGCCATGATCGCCATGGCGCTCGTCTGCAACCCCAAGCTGCTCATCGCCGACGAGCCGACCACGGCCCTGGACGTAACCGTGCAGGCCCAGATCCTCGAGCTGATGAAGAAGCTGCAGCAGGAGAACGACGCGGCGATCGTCCTCATCACACACGACCTCGGAGTGGTCGCCGAGACCTGTGACCGGGTCCTCGTCATGTACGGCGGGGAGCAGGTCGAGACCGGCTCGATCGAGGACATCTTCTACCGTCCCCAGATGCCCTACACCTGGGGCCTGCTCAGCTCCATGCCGCGTATGGACCGCGTCCGCCAGGACCGGCTGCACCCGATCCCTGGACAGCCGCCATCGCTCATCCGGCTGCCTTCGGGTTGCGTTTTCCATCCGCGCTGCCGTTACAGGTCCCACGTCAATCCGACGAGTCGCTGCTACGACGAGCATCCCGAACTGTCGCCGGCCGCACCCGGCCACTCGGTGCGGTGCCACATCGACGCCCCGGAGCGCGCACGCATCTGGTCGAGCGAGATTGCGCCGAACCTGTGACGCACGCGGAGGAGAAGCAGGAGTCGGCACCTGTAACGGACGCGAAAGCGAAGGCCCACGGCGACGTCGACTGGCACCCCGCGGCCGCGGATTCCGAGGCGTTGTTGCGGGTGAACGTCGTGCGCAAACACTTCCCGATCCGTCGCGGGATCATGTTCCAGCGTCAGGTCGGTGCGGTCAAAGCTGTGGACGGGGTGTCCTTCTCGGTGCGCTCGGGCGAGACGCTGGGGCTGGTCGGCGAATCCGGGTGTGGCAAGTCGACGACCGGTCGCGTGATCACTCGGCTGCTTGCGCCGACGGCGGGCCAGATCGAGTTCAACGGCCGTGACATCGGCCCGCTCGACAACGACGACCTGCGCCCGATCCGGCGCGACATCCAGATGATCTTCCAGGACCCGTACTCGTCCTTGAACCCTCGGCACACCATCGGCAGCATCGTCGGCGCCCCGTTCCAGATCCAGCACGTCAAGACGGAGAAGGGCGTCAAGGCCGAGGTCCAGAGCCTGATGGAGCGGGTGGGGCTCAACCCCGAGCACTACAACCGCTATCCGCACGAGTTCTCCGGCGGTCAGCGACAGCGGATCGGCATCGCACGGGCGGTTGCGTTGCATCCCAAGCTGATCGTGTGTGACGAGC
>CAXTNQ010000214.1:2754-3694 GCA_964245745.1 uncultured Jatrophihabitantaceae bacterium | reverse complement strand
CTGCGATTTTGTCACGGCTCGTGGAACGCGCGACGGTCCCGGGCCGTGGTCCCAGCTTCGTCGCGGTCCTCGGGCCAGCCGGCATCGGCAAGACTCGTCTGTGTACGGAGCTCGTGCGCCGCACGGAGATCGTCCGGCTCGGAGAGGGCGTCGACCGCACCGGGCGACTGGCGGCGGCGGCGCTCGGACGGGCCGATCGCGTGCTCGACGACTACCGCGCCGTCTGCGCGCGGCACGGGGTCGGCGCGATTCGCGTGGTCGCCACCTCGGCAACCCGCGACGCCGCCAACCGGGACGAGTTCGCCGCCCTCGTCCGGGCCCGGGTCGGCGTCACTCCTGAGGTGCTCAGCGGCGACGACGAGGCGCGGTTGTCGTTCGCCGGCGCGTGCCGCGGTCTGCCCGACCTGGACGGCCCGGTGTTGCTCGCGGACGTAGGTGGTGGCTCGACCGAGCTCGTCTACGGCGACGGCGGCCAAGTGCGCTGGGCCGAGAGCCGCGATGTGGGCTCGGTTCGGCTGACCGAACGCCTGCTGACGGGTGATCCGCCGTTGCCGCCCGAGGTTGATGCGGCAGTCGCCGAGATTTCGGTGGCGTTCGGCGAGCTGCCGTGGCCCTCGGGTGCGCAGGTGGTCGGCGTCGCGGGCACCGTCCTCACGCTGGCCGCGATCGCGCTCGATGTCGGTTCGTCCGCCACCGTGCACGGGGCGCGCGTGCCGGCGCAGGACATCGACGCGCTGACCGCTCGACTGCTGGCGATGCCGCGCACGGAGCGAGCTCGGATCCCGCAGCTCCGCCCGGGCCGGGTGGATGTGATCGGTGCCGGAGCCCTGATCGTCAGCGCCGTGCTCGGCTATACGGGCGCGGACGTCCTGGTGGCCAGCGTCCATGACCTGCTCGACGCCGTCGCCGAGTCACTACTCACGCTGTGACCGTCCACCTC
>CAXTNQ010000214.1:0-2744 GCA_964245745.1 uncultured Jatrophihabitantaceae bacterium | reverse complement strand
GTCCGCGGTACCGGCCGGGACGACCCATTCCGTCGGCTGTTGGGTGAGCGCGGCGATGCGGTCGAAGTCTCGGTCGTAGTGCAGGACGACCAACTCGGCGCGCTCGGCCGCCGCGGCGATGATCAGGTCGCCGATCTTGAACGTGCGGTGGAACCCACGCTGGGCCAGTTCGCCTTGCACGTCGTACGCCCGACCAAGCACGTCCTGATCAATGGGCGTCAGTGGCCACGGAGAGCGCGCTGACCGGGTGCGTATCCAGTCGGGGCCGCTCCGAGCGCTCACTCCGGCTTCGAGGTCGGTGATCGTGCATCGCGCAACCAGACCGGCTTCTATGAGCGGCGCGAGGCGCCCTCGGACTACAGGTTGAGCGATGCGTGCAACCGCCGACGTGTCAGCGAGAAAGTGAGCGGTCAGGCCCACGCAGCGCGCCGTTGCTCGTCCTGCGCCAGATCATCACGACCAGCGACACTGCCGTCGAGCAAAGCACGGCGACGACCGGCCAAGGCGATCATCTCGTCCAAGGCTTGATTGATGGTGGCCTTGACCGTTGAGGTGCCGAGGATGGCTCGTACCTGCTCCAGCCGGTCGTCATCGATGTCGACAAGACGCTTGGTCACCCTCGAAGTATATCTACGGACTGCGTATCCGATATACAGAAAGTGGTCTAGACCAATCGCGAACAACGTGTCAGGATCGAGCCGCGACGTCCCGACCGGGGTACCGCAGGACCGAGGAGGGCAACGGTGGCGGTGCTGGCGGGGGCGCGAGTCGTGACGCCGGACGGGGTGCTCGCCCCTGGCTGGGTTGAGCTGGCTGGTCACCGGATCGCGGCCGTCGGAGCCGGACGACCGCCCGAGGCGCCGGTTCGCGACCTGGGCGGCGGGTGGTTGCTGCCCGGTTTCGTCGACCTGCACGTGCACGGGGGGCACGGCCACAACTTCGCCGACTCCGCCGACGATATGGCCGAAGGCGTCGCTTTCCATCGGACGCGGGGCACCACGCGGACGCTCGTCTCGTTGGTCGCGGCACCGCTGGACGACCTGCACGAGCAGCTGAGCTGGGTAGCCAAGCTGACCGAGCGGGGCGCGCACCCCGACGGGCACGTGGTCGGCGCACATCTCGAAGGACCGTTCCTGTCCCACGCCCGATGCGGTGCGCAGAACCCGGCGTACCTGCGCGGCCCTGACCCGAGCGTTCTCGCCGGCCTGCTGGACGCCGGTCGCGGCTGTGTGCGGGTGGTCACCCTCGCGCCGGAACTGCCCGACGCACTCGACCTGATAGCAGACGTGACCGCCGCTGGCGTGGTGGCGGCCGTCGGGCACACCGACGCCCGGTATGCCGCGGCGGCAGACGCCTTCGCCTGCGGGGCCACCCTCGCCACCCACCTGTTCAACGGCATGCGTCCGGTGCACCACCGCGAGCCGGGGCCGGTCCTCGCCGCCCTGGACGCCGGCGTCGCCTGCGAAGTGATCAACGACGGCGTGCACGTCCACCCGGCCGTCCTACGTCTCGTGCTGCACGCCGGCCTCGACCGGCTCGTCCTCGTCACGGACGCCATCGCCGCCGCCGGAGTGGGTGACGGTCGGTACGAACTCGGCGGCCAGGACGTGACGGTGGCCGACGGTGAGGCCCGGCTGGCCAACGGGTCGTTGGCCGGCAGCACGCTGACCATGGACGAGGCGGTCCGCCGCGCGGTGACGGTCGGCGGCCTGCCGATCGAGGTGGTCGCCGCGGCGGCGGCGGCCAACCCGGCGCGCGTCCTCGGGCTGCAGGACCGCTGCGGCGCCATCCGGCCCGGGTTGGACGCGGACCTTGTGCTGCTCGACGATCAGCTGCGGGTGGCATCCGTGATGGCCTCGGGGGACTGGTTGTCCTAGCGTGACCCGGTGAGCGCGGTGTGGCCCTTCGACCCGGCCACCTCCGATACGCCGGTGGCGACGACGGCGGCCGAGGTGCTCCGGCTGGCCGACACGGCGGCCACCCTGCCCATGCTGGACGCGCGCGTGTCGGTGTGCCGAGCGTGTCCGCGGCTGGTTGCCTGGCGGGAAGAGGTCGCGCTCAGCAAACGTCGGGCGTTCGCCGACGAGCCGTACTGGGGACGTCCTATCGTCGGCTTCGGCGCGAGCACAGCGCAGGTGCTGGTGATCGGGTTGGCACCGGCCGCGCACGGTGGCAACCGCACCGGTCGGGCGTTCACCGGGGATCGCTCCGGCGACTGGCTCTACGCCGCCATGTATCGCGCCGGACTGGCCAACCAGCCCACGTCCGTGCGGGCGGACGACGGCTTACGCCTCGAGCGGGCGCGGGTCATCGCGGCGGTCCGGTGCGCGCCGCCCGCGAACGCGCCGACGACCACGGAGCGCGACACCTGCCGGCCGTGGTTGGCCCGTGAGCTGACGTTGACCTGGCCGAGCGTGCGCTCGGTCGTCGTGCTCGGCGGCTTCGGCTGGACGGCGTTGTGGCCCGCCCTCACCGCCGCCGGCCTGCCGACGCCGGCGCGGATTCCTCGGTTCGCGCACAGCGCCGAGGTCATGCTCGCCGACGGCCGGCTGGTCCTCGCCAGCTACCACGTGAGCCAGCAGAACACGTTCACCGGCCGGCTCACCGAGCCGATGCTCGACGACGTGCTGGGTCGGGCGGCTGCGATCATGAGCGCGTGAGCAGCGTGCACGCCGTCACCGTGCTCGGGCACGACCGGCCCGGGATCATCGCGGACACCGGATCAGCGGTCACCGACATCGAGT
>CAXTNQ010000213.1:0-3769 GCA_964245745.1 uncultured Jatrophihabitantaceae bacterium | reverse complement strand
GAGTGTCACCAAACAACCGAAGTAGAACCGTCACCCATCACCCGAAGTAGTTCAGTGTCTCGCCACACCGAGTGGCGGACGTATTCGTGACCTGTCGGGGCGGTCCAGGTGTAGCTGTGGTCAGGATTTCGGCGCAGCCGCCAGCCGTGCTCGTCCTTCAGGTAGTGATGCCGTTCGCAGACGGCGGCGAGGTTCTCGGGGGATGTGGTGCCGCCGTCGGCCCAGCGGACGAGGTGGTCGATGTCGCCGCGGCACGCCGGACGCGAGCAATGTGGAAAGACGCAGCGTTGGTCGCGCGCGAGGACGTAGTCGCGCAGGTTGGTAGGCGGCCGATACGTGGTGCGTCCGTAGTCGAGCAGATCACCGGTCGTCGGGTCGGTGACCAGTCGCCGCCAGGTGCCTGTCTCGTCGTCAGCGAGGCGCCGGGCCAGTTCGGCGTGAATCGGTCCGTGTCCGGCCAGCTCGCCCGGTTGCTCGTCGAGGCCGAGCAGCGTCGACAGGGCGACCGTGACCTGGATGCTCGGACGCTGGCCGTGGGCCTTCGATAGCTCCGCGTCGTTCACCGCCCGGGCCCCCAACTCGACCAGCGCGTCGGCGCGGCGCTGCTCGACCGTGCGCCCGTCGGTATCGCCTGTGCCGGTGTTCATCGCCAGCGCGTCGATGGCGGCCGTGATGGTGGCCGCGCCGTCCGCGGGCAGCAGAGCCCACAGCGTGGCCATCCCATCTTCGGCGGGGCGCACGGTGACGCGTCGGTCGCCAAGAGCCCGCTCCTGCCGCTCCCGAGCGCCGGGCATATCCACGGTGAGGACGGCGCGGCGCACGGTGGCGCGGAACTCTCCGACACTGTCCCGATCCGCCCGCGCCAGAACGGTCTCCTCCACCAGCCGGGTGAGATCGGCGTCTAGGTCTGCGACGCCGTCGACCAAGGCGCGGGCGTGCCAATAGGTGATCCGACCGGCCTGTAACGCCGCCAACGTCGCTGGCAGCCGCCGGGTCAGCGCCGTTGCGACACTCAGCCGTTCCGCGGCGGTCATCGGCGCCAGCCTCAGTGCGCACCCCACATGTTCCCGGGCGGCGTTACGGCGAGTCTGCGCCCGGCGCGAACTGCAGTCCGGCGTCAGCCGCTCGACCCGAGCCAGTACCGCCTGCTGCACGCCCTGCAGCCACGCAACCTGCCGCTCGAGCGCCACCAAAGCGTCGACGCACCCGTCAAGGTCAAGTCGTTCCGGGGCGATCGCCGCCAACACCGCGACGGGACTCGCGCCCGGCGCCGCGACTGCGACGGCCGCTACGGCGTCCGCCGGCGCGGACACCGCGTCGAATGCGGACACCGGTCCCGGGATGTCCATCCAGGCCGGCGGCTCCCGCCGCGACCAGACATCGTCGTCGTCCTCGAACACGCCTTCGATACTTCCACCACCCTCCGACAAAATCGGCGGCCAAGCGAGGATCGGCTGAACCGAGAATTCGCCGAGCGGGAGGGCGCCGTCCTTGCTCGCCAAGTACCTCCGACTCCGTTCTGCAAGCAGGATGACGCTATGAATGAGCGTCGACGGTTGCGGCCGGCCGTAGACCAGGAAGCAATGATCGCGGCTATCCAGACGCAAGCCCAGACGCTAGAGCTGCCGGACTGGCCGGTGTTCGGGCTAGTCGACTCGGATCAGCCGGGTTGGCTGTGCGGCGGCGGGATGGACAGTGTTCAGGGTTTACGCGCGGTGCGACTCGACTATCGCGAACCGACGGGAACGCAGCGTTTGGTCGCGCAGACACAGCCCGATGGACGGGGAGCGCCCGACTTGGCGGCCGTCGCGGCGCAGGTGCTACACGACGACGACGACGGTGAACCGCTGCACCTTCATGACTCGGCTTCGACCGTCACGAGCCCGTATACGGTCATCGAGACGACGGTGGTTGTCGACGGTAGCGAGGTCGGAGCCACCGAGCTGAACTACAACCGCCAAGCAACGGTGTGGTCGGTGTGGGTTGCCGGCGTGGTTGTCATCGTGGCCACTGCCCATCTCGAGCTGGAACACGTCGAATTGGTTCGAGTTACGGATTTGACGCCCTTCAAGCGAGAGCGAGCCAGCGTCGTTGAGCGATTGTTACGGCAGCGTCCGTTGTGAAAGATCGGCGCCCGCGATCAGAACAGTGCGAGCTGGGCGGTCGTGGGACGCGCCAGTGGCGGCGGGCGGCGGACCCAGCTCGTCACAGTGGCGGGCACGGTGTCCCAAGCCGCCCGACGGTCGGCCGGTGGTGAGGACGAAGTCGACGAGCCGCAGAGCACGCGTACTGCGTCCGCGGCCGTCCAGGTCAACTTCAGAGCAGCGCACGCGGACCGCACGATGTCGGGATCCAGCGGCCATCGGCCATCAAGCGCAATGCGAATGTCCCTCCGTGCCGCCATGATCTCGCGGTTGTGCTCCCACGCACTCCGCGCGTCGGGATCAGTCAAACGTGCCACCATCCCCGGCCCGAGGGCCGCCGCGCGTGCGGGGTTGTCGAACGCCGCCGCGGCGGTTTCGACCTCGGTCAGTAGCCGCGCCGCCGTCTTCGGGCCGAAGCCGCGGACGCCCGGCAGGTTGTCCGATGGATCACCGCGCAGGGCGGCGTAGTCGGCGTACTGCTCGGGACGGATGCCGAGCAGCAGCACCAAGCGGTCAGCGGAGATCAACGGCGAGCACTCGACGCCGCCGTTGATGATGCGCAGGACGTGCGTGTGGTCGTCGATCAGCGCGAAGGCGTCCCGGTCGGACGTCATGATCACCGTCGTGTCCGCAGGAGTGGCGGAAGCCGCGACCGAGGCCAGGACGTCGTCCGCCTCGAGGCCGTCCGGCACCACGACCGTGATCCCGAGGGCCGACAACAACTCGACCGCGAGATCGAGCTGAGCGACCAACGAGTCCAGCTTCTCACCACGATGTGCCTTGTAATGCGGCCACTTCTCGCGCCGCCAACTCCGTACCGGATCGTCGAAGCCGACGACCAGGGCGTCCGGACCGATGCGCTCCACGGCGGCGATCAGTTGGGTGAGCAGACCGCGGACCGCCCAGCACGGGCGACCGTCCACGTCGCGGAGGCCCGTACTGCTCGCCGCGTGATAGCTGCGGTGGACGAGGGAGTTCCCGTCCACCGCCAGGACAACGCGCGACACGAGGTCAGACCGCCGCGAAGGTCGGGACGGGCACCGACGAGACGGCGCCGACGGACGCGGCGCGGCGCGCGAACTCGCGCATGCCGTCGAGCTGGCGCCGGCCCAGCGAGAAGTCGAGCGTGCGGAAGTACGTGGCGAGGGTCGCCGCGTCGAAGATCTCCCACCGTGCCGCCTGCTCGGCCACCGCGTCCACGTGTTCGAGCGCGTCGTCACGGCCGCGCACGAACGCTGTGTGCACGTCCTTCACCAGACCGGGATTGCCTTCGGCGTACTCCCGGCGCGCGGCCCACACCGCGAAGACCATCGGCAGGCCGGTCCAGGATCGCCAGGCCGCACCCAGATCATGCACGTGCAGGCCGCGCCGCGGTGCGTCATAGGTGGCCCGCAGGGCAGGGTCGCCGATGAGGACGGCGGCATCAGCCTCGAGCAGCATGCTCGTGAGCTCGGGCGGGCAGCTGTAGTAGTCCGGGGTGATGCCGTGGACCTCGCGCAGCCACATCCGGGCCAGCAACACCGAGGTGCGTGAGGTGGAACCCAGCGCCACCCGCTCGATCTGCTCGACCGGCCGCTGAGCAACGAGGTTGACCGACAGCACCGGGCCGTCCGACCCCACTGCGA
>CAXTNQ010000212.1:1135-3803 GCA_964245745.1 uncultured Jatrophihabitantaceae bacterium | reverse complement strand
GGTCACGTCCGCGGGAGTGGTGTTTGAGCCGGCCTCCGCGTGATCTTGGGTTGGACTTTAGGCGGTGATGGCGGGCAGCGTCGCCTCCTGTTCGGGGTCGGGTTCGGTGTTCTCGACTAGACGCAGGCGGGACTTGGCGAGGACTTCCAGGCCGATGTAGCGGCGCATTTCGGTCCACTCGTCGTGCTGTTCGGCCAGCACTGCGCCGACCAGGCGGATCAGTCCATCGCGGTTGGGGAAGATGCCCACGACGTCGGTGCGGCGACGGATCTCACGGTTGAGCCGCTCCTGGGGGTTGTTCGACCAGATCTGGCGCCAGATGTCTTTGGGGAACGCGGTGAAGGCGAGGATGTCGGTCCGGGCGGCGTCGAGGTGCTCCGCCACGGTGGGCAGCTTCTCGCTGATCGCGTCGAGCAGCCGGTCGAACTGGGCGTGCACCGCCGCGGTGTCGGGCTGGTCATAGACCGAGTGCAGCATCGCCTTGACCCACCCCCACTGCGCCTTCGGCGTGTCGGCCATCAGGTTCGCGGCGTAGTGCGTCCTGCAGCGCTGCCACGAGGCGCCGGGCAAGGTGGCGCCGATGGCCTCGACCAGGCCGCGGTGCGCGTCGCTGGTGACCAACGCGACCCCGGTGAGCCCTCGAGCGACCAGGTCACGGAAGAAGCCCAGCCAGCCGGCGCCGTCCTCGGCGCTGGTGACGTGCAGGCCGAGGATCTCTTTGTATCCCTCGGTATTGACCCCGGTCGCGAGCAGCGCGTGCACGTTCACGGTCCGCCCGCCCTCGCGGACCTTGAGCACCAACGCATCGGCCGCGACGAATGTGTAGGGGCCGGCATCCAACGGTCGGGTGCGGAACGCCTCGACCTGCCCGTCGAGGTCTTTGGCCATCGCCGACACCCTGCGACTTGGACAGCCGGTCGATGCCCAACGTCGACACCAGCTTTTCCATCCGCCGGGTCGAGACCCCGAGCAGGTAGGACGTGGCCACGACCGAGATCAGCGCCGACTCCGCGCGGCGACGTCGCTCGAGCAACCAGTCCGGAAAGTACGACCCGGACCGCAGCTTGGGGATCGCCAACTCCATCGTGCCGGCCCTCGTGTCCCAATCTCGGCGCCGATAGCCGTTGCGAGTGTTGGTCCGTTCCTCGGACCGGACGCCGTACTCAGCGCCGCAGACCGCATCAGCCTCAGCACCCATTAGCGCCTGCACGAACGTGGTGATCATCTGCCGGAGCAGGTCCGGACTCGCCTGGCCCAGCTGCTCAGTCAGCCAGCCGGACAGGTCAATACTCGGTGGTGCGGTCATCGTGTGACTCCTCGATCTCGAGCTCTTCGCAGGAACTCGTTGAGGATCACGCGGTGGCCGTCTCACATCACGACGCCACGCTCAGCAGCAAAGATCAAACACCACGTCTATGGACGCAACTCTCACGTCCCGCCGTATAGGTAATCAGTCAGTCATGCAACAGCCTTCGATCGCGAACGATCGACTCGCGCGCGAACCGTCGATCTGCGCGCCGACATGGCACGAGCTGGTTTGCTATTGCGGCGCGCAAATCAGAACCTATGTGTCGGCTGCTAAATGGCTAGATCCACGAAGGTTCTACAAATCTGTCGGACGCTACATCTCGATCGGCGGACGATTGCCGGTCGTGCGAAGGCCGGCCTCCCAACAGCGGCTCGCGCCCTGGCATGATCGCCACACCGATGGTGGCCGACGAGCCGGATCAGGCTCCCAGCGGCTCGCGAGGCCTTTTCGGAACGCAAGGCGACATACTTTCGATGCGGTGTCGAACTTGACGTGACCGGTTCGACGCGTAAATGACGATCCGGAACTGACTAGGAGGGCGGCGACATGCGATGTGGCGTTGCAGAACGGCGTCCCGATCGGCGGGTCCGTTTCGGGCGGTCCTGAACGGGACATCGGTGGTGGCGAGGCCGAACACGGGGACGCCATGGCCGAGTGACCGCGGCGACAACCGCTTCGACGCTGGTGCAGGGAGGACCTGGTGAGAACGCTGCACGTGGGTCTGCGAGTCTCCGACCTGGAGCGGTCCCTCGGTTTCTACACCTGCTTGGGGTACGAGGTGCTCGGCGATGTAGCTGAGACTGCGTTCGGCACTTTGACGATGCTGAAGCTACCCGGCGACGAGTTCGTGGCCTTGGAATTGGTCCACGACCCAGCGAGAGGCCGCGTAGTTCCTGTCGGGTTCAATCACCTCGTCGTTCAGGTAGAAAGCGTGCATGCGATGGTGTCGCACCTCGCTGCGCATGGATACAGTGCCGCGGCCCCTGCGTCGCCGGACGGCTCGCAGCATTTCTGGACGGCATGGGTCACCGACCCCGACGGGTATCGCCTGGAGCTGGTGCAGTGGCCCGATGGGCACCCCGTCGGGATGACGCGCTCGGACCTTGCCAAGCCGGACGACGGGGATGGTCGATCCGATCGTGGACGGTGAACAGCTCACGGTCGGTGTGGTGACGCCGCATAGGGCGCCCGGGCCCGAGGTCGAACTACCCGTCCTTTCGCGCGGGCGCGTCATCACAGTCATCGCGCGAACGGAGAAGCCGAAACATGCCTCGGGCAGGACCACTCAGCCGCTCACATCCACAGTTGCTGGGTTGCGCGCCCTGTCCATGCCCGTGGTGGTCGACAAGGCCGCTGCGC
>CAXTNQ010000212.1:0-1125 GCA_964245745.1 uncultured Jatrophihabitantaceae bacterium | reverse complement strand
CTGCGGAGCTGGTCGGTCAATGTGATCGCCCATGCATCGACGACGTCGAGCTATGTTCTCGGTCGACGCGCGGAGACCGCGCTCCTCGAGCACATCAGCCGGCAGTTCCGTGTTCCCGTCATCGTCAGCGGTGCGGCAGCCGTCGCGGGCCTGCGGGCGTGCGCGGCCCAGCGCGTGCAGCTCATCCATCCGCCATGGTTCGACGACGCGTTCGATGCCCTCGGTGTCGCCTACTTTGGTGACCACGGCTTCGACACCTGGGTATCCAAAGCCATGAGCCTGCCCAGCGATCCTGCTCGTGTCACCACCGAGCAGATCGTGGAATGGGTGGCCTCGCACGTCTCGGACCACGCCGACGCGGTATTCCTCGCCGGGAACGGATTCCGTACCGCGAACGCGATCGAGGAGCTGGAGCGCCGCACGGGACGAACGGTTATCGGAGCCAACCAGGCGCTGCTCCGGGAGATATTTACGGCCACGAACACCCCGCACAACATCACCGGCTACGGCCGGCTACTGCGCACCGAATAACGTGCCAACCGGATCGGGCGAACCGACGGCCTACCCACCCACATAGCTGGCAGCAAGACAACTTCCCTCCGGTCCCATGACCGGCTCCCGCCACGCTGATCGGAGTGCCATGACAGACCTGGCCAAACCGGACTTCAGAGCCACTGTCGATCGCACGCAACACGCCGTGGCGGCCCTTCTCGGGGGCGACCCGGAACCGGAGAAGGACCTGTGGTCGAGGCGCGATGACATCACCCTCGCTAATCCGGCCGGCGGGTTCAGGCGCGGTTGGCAAGCGGTCGAGGTCGGGTTAGATCTAGCCGCGAGTGGATTCGCCGGCGGCCGCAGCTGCACGTTCGAGGAGGTCACACTCCAAGCCGGCACCGATATCGGCTACGTCTTTGAACTCGAACGCTTCGAATCCGACCTCACGAAAGGTCGAGGAGTCATTAGCGGCGCGCTGCGGGTCGTCATGATCTTCCGGCTGGAGGACGATCACTGGAAGTTGGTGCACCGACAAGCCGACACCCTGACCGAGACCGCACCGCCAGAGCGCACCCCGTACCCCGCCGCACAATCTGGTCTCACGACAGCGTCGTATCACCCCCGCACACC
>CAXTNQ010000211.1:0-3908 GCA_964245745.1 uncultured Jatrophihabitantaceae bacterium | reverse complement strand
GGTGCCGGCCTGGTTGGCGGTCCGCGCGCTGACGTCTGTGTGCAACACACAGACGGACGACGGCGTGTCCGGCGTCGGCGAGCACGGTGGTGTCGGCGTCGTAGGCGAAGAAGCACCGGACGGGGGCGGCGGCGGCGTCTCTGTGCAGGACGCCGGCGGCTGCGGCGGGTACGTCGCACTTGCGCTTTGCGCGAACGACAGGCACGCCCACACCGCCACGGCCATGAGAGCGAGTAGGCCGATCGGGCGCAGGACACGACGAGATGGGCGCTCAACCATGATTTCCCCCGTTGCTGAGATGCGCAGGCTAACACATGCCAACCACACGCGGCCCGATCTCGGGCAACTGGGACCGCGTACGCTCGGAATACCCCCTCCCGATCCGCGGATGCGGGGTTGTTTGCGTTGCGCAGGAGTTGCCCCATGACGCTGTCCGGCCTGCTCGCCACGGCTGAGGCCGACCCCGCGTTGACCGTGCTCCGGGAGTCGATCGACACTCCAACGGTCAGTGTCAGTGGCCCGGCCGCGTTGCAGCCGTTCGCGCTCGCGCAGGTTGCGACCGCCGGCCGTACCGTCCTTGCCGTTACGTCCACCGGACGAGAGGCCGATGACCTGGCGGCGGCCCTGCGCTGCTTGCTCCCGCCGGACGAGGTCGCCGTCTATCCGGGGTGGGAGACCCTGCCCCACGAACGCCTGTCCCCGCGCGCGGACACCGTCGGTCATCGGCTGGCCGTGCTACGTCGGCTGGCCCATCCGAGCGTCGACGACCCGACCACCGGACCGCTCGCCGTCGTGGTCGCGCCGGTACGTTCGCTGCTCCAACCGCAGGTGTCCGGACTGGGCGACCTCAGTCCCGTCGAACTGCACGCCGGTGATACCGCGCGCGAGCTGACCGACATCGTCGTCGACCTCGTCGCCGCCGGATATGCGCGCACCGACCTCGTCGAGCGGCGCGGCGACTTTGCCGTTCGTGGGGGCATCCTCGACGTCTTCCCGCCGACCGAGGAGCACCCGGTCCGCGTCGAATTCTGGGGCGACGAGATCGAGGAGATCCGCTACTTCAAGGTGGCCGACCAGCGTTCGCTCGAGGTGGCTCAGCACGGGCTGTGGGCGCCACCGTGCCGCGAGCTGTTGTTGACCGAGGAGGTACAGGCGCGGGCTTCAGCGTTGCTCGCCCAGCATCCGGACCTCGGCGAGCTGCTCGAACCCATCAGCCGCGGCGAGGCCGTCGAAGGCATGGAGGCGCTGGCCCCCGTCCTCGTCGACGATCTGCGCCTCGTCCTGCACGACCTGCCCAAGAGCACCCACGTGGTGCTGTGTGATCCGGAACGGGTGCGTTCCCGCGCCGCCGACTTGGTACGCACGTCTGAGGAGTTTCTCGCCGCGTCCTGGGCCGCGGCGGCCGGCGGCGGGCAGGCGCCGGTCGACCTGGCCGCTGCCTCGTTGCGCACGCTCGAGGACGCGCGCGACGACGCGGCCACCCTCGCTCTGCCGTGGTGGGAGGTCACGTCGTTTGCCGGCGATGTCGAGCTCGGCGCGCAGACGACGTCCAGCGCCTTCGAGCCGGCGCCGGCGTATCGGGGCGATCTTGACGCCGCTGGCGCCGATCTGCGTGCCTGGACGCGCGACGGTTGGCGGGTCGGGCTCGTCCTGGATGGGCACGGCACGGCTCAACGCGCCGTCGAACGCCTAGCGGCTGGGGAGATTGCGGCGCGTCTGGAGGCGATCCCGGCACTCGAGCCCGGAGTAGCTGTGGTGACCACCGGTCAGCTCGGCGGAGGCCTCGTCGCGCCGTCGCTGAAGCTGGCGCTGCTCAGTGAGACGGATCTGACCGGGCAACGCGGTTCGTTGACCCGGGACAACTCGCGGATGCCGTCCCGGCGACGGAACGCGATCGACCCGATCCAGCTGCAGGCCGGCGACTTCGTCGTACACGAGCAACACGGCGTCGGCCGCTACGTCGAGATGGTGCGTCGCACGGTCAACGGTGGCGAGCGCGAATACCTGATCATTGAGTACGCGCCGGCGAAACGCGGTCAGCCCGGCGACCGACTATTCGTCCCCACCGACTCGCTCGACCAGGTCACGAAGTACGTCGGTGGCGAATCCCCGTCGCTGAACCGGCTGGGCGGTTCGGACTGGGCCAAGACCAAGGGCCGGGCACGCAAGGCGGTCAAAGAGATCGCGGCGGCGCTCATTCGCTTGTACAGCGCGCGCATGGCGACGCGCGGGTACCAGTTCGGTCCGGACACCCCCTGGCAGCGCGAGCTCGAGGACGCCTTCCCGTACATCGAAACGCCCGACCAGCTGGCCGCGATCGACGAGGTCAAAGCCGACATGGAGAAGCCGATCCCGATGGATCGGATCATCTGCGGCGACGTGGGGTACGGCAAGACCGAGGTCGCGGTGCGCGCCGCGTTCAAGGCCGTGCAGGACGGCAAGCAGGTCGCGGTCCTCGTGCCGACGACGTTGCTCGCGCATCAGCACCTGACGACGTTCAGTGAGCGCATGGCGCAATTCCCCGTCGCGGTCAGGGAATTGTCCCGGTTCACCTCGCCGTCGGACACCGAGGCAACGCTGGCCGGGATCGTCGACGGCACCGTCGACATCGTGATCGGCACGCACCGGCTGCTGCAGCAAACCGTGCGCTTCAAGGACCTCGGACTCGTCGTCGTCGACGAGGAGCAGCGCTTCGGCGTCGAGCACAAGGAGTACCTGAAGTCGCTGCGCACCGCGGTGGACGTGCTCACCATGTCGGCGACGCCGATTCCGCGCACGCTCGAGATGTCGTTGACCGGCATCCGCGAAATGACGACGATCGCCACGCCTCCCGAGGATCGACACCCGATCCTCACCTTCGTCGGCGCCCATGACACGCGGCAGATCGCCGCAGCAGTACGACGCGAGTTGTTGCGCGACGGGCAGGTCTTCTACATCCACAACCGGGTCGAGTCGATCAACCGGGCGGCGGCTCGCCTGGCCGAGCTGGTGCCGGAGGCGCGCATCGCCGTCGGCCACGGGCAAATGAATGAGGACGCGCTGGAACAAGTCATGCTCGGCTTCTGGGACAAGCGCTACGACGTGCTCGTGTGCACGACGATCGTCGAATCTGGACTGGACATCCCCAACGCCAACACGCTGATCGTCGAGCGCGCCGACGCGTTCGGGCTGTCCCAGCTCCATCAGCTGCGCGGCCGGGTCGGACGCGCTCGCGAACGCGGCTACGCGTATTTCCTGTACCCGCCGGAGAAACCGCTGACCGAGACGGCGTACGACCGGCTGTCGACGATCGCGCAGCACACCGAGCTCGGTGCGGGCATCGCCGTCGCGCTGAAGGACCTCGAGATCCGCGGTGCAGGCAACCTGCTGGGCGGCGAGCAGTCGGGTCACATCGCCGGCGTGGGCTTCGACCTGTACGTCCGCCTCGTCGGCGAGGCCGTCGCTGACTTCCGGGGCGAGACGGCGGAGGAGTTCGCTGACGTCAAGGTCGACCTGCCGGTGGACGCCAACCTGCCGATCGACTACCTGCCGGGCGAACGGCTGCGGCTGGAGGCGTACCGGGCACTGGCGTCCGCGACGACGGATTCGGCCGTGGAGGAAGTGCGAGCAGAACTGCTCGACCGCTTTGGACCGCTGCCTCCACCGGTCGAGAACCTCCTGGCGGTGGCCCGCTTCAAGGTCTTATGCCGCCACTACGGCGTGACCGAGGTCTCGCTGCAGGGCCAGTCCGTGCGGTTCAGCCCCATCGAGCTGCCTGAGTCGGCGCAGCTGCGGCTCAAGCGGCTCTACGACCGATCGCTCTACAAGCCGACGGTGTCGACGGTGGCCGTGCCGCGGCCGCGCGGCGTCGTCACGCCGGACGGGACGTTCACCACCGCCGCCTTCGGCGGCGACCCGATCCGCGACAT
>CAXTNQ010000210.1:3561-4027 GCA_964245745.1 uncultured Jatrophihabitantaceae bacterium | reverse complement strand
GGTTGCGCTGCAGCCGACCTGCGACGGCGAAGGGGTGGAAGGCCTCGTTGATGGCGACGCTGCCGACTGGGGCGCCGCTGTAGTGCAGCTGGGTGAGCCGGCCGAGGCGGTAAAGCCTGGACAACAACGGCGATGCGCTGTTGGCCAGCGATGGCATATCGAGATGACCCCGCACGACCGCGCGAACCGTTGCTGAATGTGAAACGTCGAGCTGCGTCGAGTTGATCACAACGTCGCCATCTGTGCCGCGTCCAAGCGACGGCTCCGGGCCGAAGGGAACCCGAACGAGACCTGCGTCCATGAGGGCCAGCAGCTGCTGCGAACGCATTGCCGGCGGTCCGGCCTCGAGACGGTTCACCCGTCCCTTGACGTTGTGCTTGAAGTCGACGTACGACTCGTGCGTCAGGCCGCCGAACTCGATGATCGACCGGATCTCGTCGCGCAGAATGCGCAGGACCTCCTGTGC
>CAXTNQ010000210.1:0-3551 GCA_964245745.1 uncultured Jatrophihabitantaceae bacterium | reverse complement strand
CCACCGTCTCCAGGCCGGGGCCACCGGGCTTGGGCGTGAACTGGTCGGGGCGCGGCCGGTTGATCACCACCACCACGCCCGCGCCCTCCTCACCGATGATCTCCATCGAGCGCTGGAGCAGCGTCGCCCGGTCGCCCGCCTCGCCGAACAGGTCGGCGACGATCTGGCCCGAATAAGCGGCGAGATCGAACAGCGCGTGCGCGGTCGGGATCGGCTGGCCGCCGAACAGCCATGCCTTGAGCTGATGCCCGGTCGGTGCATAGGCGTCGGCGCCCGCGAACAGGTGGTCCTGCGGGTAGAAGGCGCCGTAGCGGCGCGCGACTGTGTCGACTGCGGAGTCGTAGCGGTCGAGGCTCCACGCCGTACCGAGGCGGGACCGGACCGTGGCCGCGGTGGCGGGACCGTCGAGGACCGTTGCCGCGTGGACGTAGTACCGCGCGCTCATCTCGGCGTACAGCAACGGCAGCAGCTCGCTCCGCAGGTCGACGAGCCGACGCGACGATCGGCGATCCGCGTCGCGCCGCAGGTCGGCAAACGCCTCTACAGTGCAGACGACGGGTTGGTAGTCGCCTGTCGGATCGATGCCACTGGCAGACTTGGCGCAGTACGGGATACCGGAGCGCGAGTACAAGCTGATCACGGGCTCGCGGCCGCTCGGTCGATAGACCTTCCGATCTCCGGTGTCGTGGAATGTCCCACCGCGTCCCGTCGTCAGGGCGGCGACCACGTCATAGGCGACGAGCCCCATCCCTGACACCGCGATGGGTTCACCGGACCACGGCGCGCCGGTCAGGACGTCGACGGGGTACGGCGACAACGTGCCAATCTCGCCGACCCGAGATGACGGCCGGTTCGGCGTGTGACCGGACGTCAAGATCACGTGATCGACGACGACGGCCCGCCCGTCGTCGAGCATGATCTGTTCGCGGTCACCGGCGTACGACTGCACGTCCACGGCCGCGGCGCGGTACCGGACAACCTCGAGGTTGGCCGGCAGCTCGTCCAACGCCGCGCCGTAGAACCACGCGAGGTACTCGCCCATGAGTCGCCGGGGCAGGTAGTCGCCGGGTGCCACCGGTCGACCCGCGTGGCGCACGCATGTATCGCCCACCCAGCCGTAACCCTCGCGGCGCGCCCACTCGTACAGGCTGAGCGCGTACCGCGGCGGAAGATCGTCGTCCGCCGAGGCATACAGAGACAACTGGCCGCACGCATTGTTGAGCACGAGATAGTCCGGCAGCGAGGTGCTGTATTGCGCGCCGCCCACCTCAGCGGGCTCGACAGCGTGCACGCGGATGGCTGTGCGCGTCGTTCGCGCGCAGCGAATCGTCCGCTCCAGGACGCACAAACCCCATGCGCCCAGACCGACGATGCCCACCTCGAGCAGGCGACCCCCGTGAATCCCCCCGGCGCGGCGCCGGCTCGAGCCAGCGCCACGACCGGGCAAACTTTACGCCAGCATCACGGGGCGGGCCAAGTCGTAATCGCGTTACGATGTGCCGCCGTGCAGCCAGGGAGCGGACGGCATGGATATACCTGACGTAGCGGCGAAGGCGCAGGAACGTCGCCCCGTTGTCGCGGTGGCCTACGGGCCCCGTTCCGTGGCGCCGATGCAGCTCGCCGCATCGGCGGCTCCGATCTGCGACCTGCTGTGGTTCGTGGACGGGCGCATCCCGGAGGTCCGGGAGATGCAGCCCCTACTGCAACAGCTTGGCGTGGTGGTGGACGTCGGCGGCTTAGACGTTGAGTCGGCCGCTTCGGAACTCGCGCGCCATGCGCCGGACGGTGTCGTCACCTACTTCGACACCGGCATGGTCGACGTGGGCCGTATCGCGCAACGTCTGGGTCTTCCGTTTGCCTCACCCGAGACGTGCCGGTTGCTGACCGACAAACTCGCCCAACGGCACGCGCTGCAAGCGGCAGGCCTGCGGGTGCCGCGGTACTGGCCAGTGGCTGGCGGACCGGGGCGATCAGCGGTGGACGCGGTGCCCGACGTGCGGTGGCCGGCTGTGCTCAAGCCCCGCTCGGAAACCGGGAGCCACAACACGTTCCTCGCGCATGATCCCGAGCACGCCGCGGCCTTGCTCGACAGCCTCGGCGACGACCGGGCGCCGATGCTCCTCGAGGAGTTCCTGACCGATGACCCGGCATGGCCCGAGGGCCCTTACGCGAACTATGTGTCCGTGGAGACGGTGGTCGCGCACGGCCTGGCCAGCCACGTCGCTATCACCGGACGCTTCCCGCCCGCCGAGACGTTTCGCGAGACCGGCTTCTTCATCCCGGCCGTGCTCTCGGCAGCCGATCAGCACGCCGCACTTGATCTCGGCACTCGGGCCGTTGCCGCCTTGGGCGTCGACTACGGCTGCCTGCACACCGAGGTCAAGTTCACCGCCGACGGGCCGCGCATCCTGGAGGTCAACGGCCGAGTTGGTTTTGGTGTCGCAGCCATGCTCGACAAGGCAGCGGCCTTCGACCTGTTGGCGACCTCACTGCGCGTCGCGCTCGGCGAGCACATCGACATCGCCGGACCGGTGCCGTGCAACCACGTCGGTTACCGGCTGTTCCTGCAGCCGCCTGCCATCCGGGCCGACGTGGAATCCATCGACGGCGTCGGGCAATTGGCCGATCACCCCGGCGTCGAATCGGTGACCGTCCATCGTGGCCCGGGTTGGACGGTGGACTGGCGGGACGGCACCCGCTCCTTCGTGCTCGCGGTGGTCGGCGTTGCCGAGGACCACGACGAGGTCGTGCGGGTCTGGCGAGCCATGAACGACGACGTCACGGTGTCGTACGCCGATACCGGTTCTGCCGCGGACGTACGGGTGACGTAGCAGCGGTGCTCAGGAGGGAGCGGCGAACTGCCGTACCTTGCCCGACCACAGCCGCGGCGGCGTCTCGACCTCTCGCATCTCGACCTCGGGAGCCGCAACCCCGTGGTCGGCGAGCAGCGTGACGAGCTCGTCGTGCAAGCGCGGCCGGTCATATGAGTCGTCGGTCACGATGGACACGTCCAGCCCGCTCGGGGTCTGCTCGACGAAGAAGTCGGCCACGCCGGGCCAACCCAGCAGGGCCTCCTCGAGCGCCTGGCGAGGCACGGTTGCACCGCCCGCGTAGGTGAAAACCCCGTTGAGCCGCGCGTGGATCGCAGTAATTCGACGATGGGCGCATCCGCACGGACATGGCGCGTCGGTCAACGTCATCGCGTTGGCGATGTCGTACCGGATGAGCGGCTGAGTGAGGTTATAGAGGTTGGTCAACAGGACCCGGTCCGCCCGCTGGCCGTAGGACACCGGGTTGGCCTGCGCGTCCACGGGCTCGAGGATGACCAGGTCGTCGGAGATGTGCATCCCGTCGCCGACGCCGCACGGGAAGGCGTATGTCCCCTCGCAACAGCCCCAGAACTGGGTCAGCTCGACACCCCAGGCGGCGCGTACCGCCTCACGAACGGGCGGGGTGAGCACCTCACCGGCGACGCTCACCCAGCTTGGCGTGATCGTCAGTCGACCGGCGAGGGCTTCCACGGCTAACAATCGGATCGTGCTCGGCCATCC
>CAXTNQ010000209.1:3597-4072 GCA_964245745.1 uncultured Jatrophihabitantaceae bacterium | reverse complement strand
CCAACACGACGAACCCCGACGACTGGGCGCGCATCTCCGGCAAGAAGGGCGAGCGCATCGTCTACATCCGCACGCTGATCTCCGGTAAGGGCACCGAGTCAGGCCGGTCCATCGACACGATCGGCAACACCGGCCAGTACCTCTGACGCCCGGCCGGTGAACCTGGCCGAGGCCGCGCTCGTCCTCGCGGGTGGCGTGGCCGCCGGCACGATCAACACGGTGGTCGGATCGGGCACGCTGATCACGTTCCCGATCCTGCTCGGCATCGGGCTGTCGCCGCTGCGGGCTAACGTGACGAACACCGTCGGCTTGGCGCCGGGCTCGTTCAGCGGCGCGTACGGCTACCGCGCGGATCTCGCCGGCCAACGCCGACGGGCGATCGTCCTGGGCTCGGCATCCCTGCCGGGTGGCGTGCTGGGGGCCGTCCTGCTGTTCGTCCTGCCGTCCTCCGCCTTCGACACCATCGTGCCCGTAC
>CAXTNQ010000209.1:1118-3587 GCA_964245745.1 uncultured Jatrophihabitantaceae bacterium | reverse complement strand
ATCCTCGTCGGTGAGTCGTTTCAGGTCGGCCCAGGCCATGAACTCGGGGTTGCCGCCGAGGATGATGTCGGTCCCGCGTCCCGCCATGTTGGTGGCGATCGTGACGCCGTTCTTGCGACCGGCCTGCGCGACGATCTCGGCCTCGCGCTCGGCCGTCTCGGCCTCCTGGTGGGGCGCCAGCCC
Source organism: uncultured Jatrophihabitantaceae bacterium (assembly GCA_964245745.1). Taxonomy (GTDB): domain Bacteria; phylum Actinomycetota; class Actinomycetes; order Mycobacteriales; family Jatrophihabitantaceae; genus CAXTNQ01. Next base: position 3,404 of record CAXTNQ010000209.1, on the reverse strand, counting down.
CCCCCCCCGGCCCGCGGCCGCGCCAGATCTCCCATGTCGCCCAGGCGCAGCTTCCGCCGTGAACTCGCGCTCACTCGCGAGAAGGGCGACCGAACGCCACGAGCCGGCCACCGTCACCCCGCTGCTGTGGGCGCTGACGTTCGCGACCGGCGTGTACGGCGGCTACTTCGGCGCCGCGCAGGGCGTGCTGCTCATCGGCATCTTCGGCGTGTTGCTCGCCGACTCGCTGCAACGGATGAACGCGCTCAAGAACGTGCTGGCCGGCTTGGTCAACGGGGCCGCGGCCGTACTCTTCGCGTTCACCGGACGCGTCGACTGGGCGGCCGGAGTGCTGCTCGGAGCGGGCGCGGTCGGGGGCGGGGTGCTGGGCGCGCGGTTCGGACGGCGGCTGCCGCCCGTGGCCCTGCGAGCCGTCATCGTCGTGGTCGGAGTGGTCGCCCTGATCAAGTTGCTGGCCGACTGAGGAGTACGTGACCCGCGGGTGGTCCGGACGGCCGGCTGGCGCGCCAGCTGCGCCTCGAACAGGCGCAGACAGGCGTCGCGCATCCAGGTGTCGAGCACGCGGGCGTTGCCGGTCGTCATCACGTTCACATCAGAGACAACGCGGCCCGCGCAGATACGTAACGCCGCACACGCCGTAGCCTGGACCCCGTGAGCATCGCAGCGAGCGTCAGGCAGCGCAAAGCGCCCCGGCGCAGCGATGCCCGCGGGCCGCAAGCACCGGAAGGACACGCGTGACGGTCCGCCGGGTCATGGGCACCGAGGTCGAGTACGGGGTCAGCGTGCCCGGCCAGCCGGCGGCCAACGCCATGCTGCTGTCGGCGCAGGTCGTCAACGCCTACGCGAGCACCTTGTCCGGCGGCCGCGCTCGGCGCGCCACCTGGGACTTCGAGGAGGAGTCGCCGCTTCGGGACGCGCGCGGCTTCGAGCTCGGTGGCGGTGTGCCCGGAGGGGTGGCGCAGGAGTTCGTGGAAGCCGAGGACGACGCGGGCATGGCCAACGTCATCCTCCCGAACGGCGCCCGGCTCTACGTCGATCACGCCCATCCGGAGTATTCGACGCCGGAGGTCACGTCGCCCTTCGACGCGGTGCGGTTCGACAAGGCAGGAGAGCGCGTGATGGCCGAGGCGGCCAGCCGCGCCGCCCGGCTCCCCGGTGTGACGGGGCCGATCAACCTCTACAAGAACAACACCGACAACAAAGGCGCTTCGTACGGGTCGCACGAGAACTATCTGATGAACCGTGCGACACCGTTCGTATCGATCGTGCGCCACCTCGTGCCGTTCTTTGTATCGCGTCAGGTCGTCTGCGGGGCCGGACGCGTCGGCATCGGGCAAGACGGCCGTACGCCGGGATTTCAGATCTCGCAACGCGCCGACTTCTTCGAGGTCGAGGTCGGGCTGGAGACGACCCTCAAGCGGCCCATCATCAACACCCGCGACGAGCCGCACGCGGACGCCGACCGATACCGCCGCCTGCACGTGATCATCGGTGACGCCAATCTGGCCGAGATTGCCACCTACCTCAAGATGGGCACCACGGCGCTCGTCCTGGCCATGGTCGAGGACGGGTTCCTGCCCGACGACCTGACGGTGGCGCAGCCGGTCCGTGAGCTGCACGCGGTATCGCATGATGCCGGGTTGACGCACGAGATCCGCCTGGCCGACGGCCGCCGGTTGACCGCCGTGCAGCTGCAGGGGGAGTACCTCGACCGGTCGCGCAAGTACGTCGACGACCGTTACGGCGACGACGCGGACGAGCAGACCCGCGATGTCCTCGCTCGGTGGGAAGCCGTGCTCGGACAGTTGGCCGTCGACCCGATGTCCCTGGCCGACCAGCTCGATTGGGTGGCCAAGCTGCGCCTGCTCAACGGCTATCGAGACCGCGACGGCCTCGACTGGGATTCTCCGCGGCTGCAGTTGATCGACCTGCAGTACGCCGACGTCCGTCCCGAGAAGGGCCTCTACCACCGGCTGGTGGCCCGCGGCGCCATGCAGACACTGCTCGATCCGGGGGCAGCCGAGGCCGCGATGACGACGCCACCGGACGACACGCGCGCCTTCTTCCGCGGGGAGTGCTTGCGCCGTTACGGCAGCTCGGTAGCGGCGGCCTCCTGGGACTCGGTGATCTTCGACGTCGGGCGCGAATCGCTCGTCCGTGTGCCCACCCTCGAGCCGCTGCGTGGTACACGGGCCCACGTCGGCGAGCTGCTGGACCGCTGCCCGACGGCGGCGTCGCTCATCGACGCGCTCGTCGGTCCGCGCTGACGGCTGCTCCGTCAGCGCG
>CAXTNQ010000209.1:0-1108 GCA_964245745.1 uncultured Jatrophihabitantaceae bacterium | reverse complement strand
GCCGCCCCCCCGGGCCGGGGGGCGGCGGCGCCGGGGCGCCCCCCCCCCCCCCCCCCGGGCCGGTAGCGCCCTCGCGAGCTAGGGTGAAGCTGGTTCGTTCCGAGCCGCCGCCGAGGAGAGCGAGAGCTGATGCCCACGCACGACAGCGGACAGACCCGGCCGCAACGCCAGCCCGAGGACGTCGACGAGGTCGAGGCCGAAGCGGCGACGGACGTCGCGGAACGCCACGAGAAGCTGACCGAGGACGTCGACGCAATCCTCGACGAGATCGACGACGTCCTCGAGACGAACGCCGAGGACTTCGTCCGGTCGTTCGTGCAGAAGGGGGGCCAGTGAGGGTCCGGCGGCGGACTACTGCGTCGCTCAAGGGCTGACGCACCTTCTCTGTAGGGTCGGGTCGACGGCCTGATGCGATAGGAGCGACGTGAGCCTCGACCGACCTGGCGTGCTGCGGCACGCGGCTTCCCCCGGCTCGTCGTCGTTCACCGACTTCCTGGCCGCCGCCGCCCCGGAACTCCTGCCTCGCACCCTGCGCAGTGATCTCGACGTCCCACACGGCACGACCATCGTCGCCGCGGTGTTCGACGGCGGGGTCATCATGGCGGGCGATCGGCGGGCCACCGCCGGGAACCTGATCGCGCAACGCGATATCGAGAAGGTCTTCGCCTCCGACGAGTACTCCCTCGTGGGTATCGCGGGCACGGCGGGGCTCGCCGTCGAAATCGTCAGGCTGTATCAGGTCGAGCTCGAGCACTACGAGAAGATCGAGGGCACCTCGCTCACTCTGCACGGCAAGGCGAATCGCCTCGCGACGATGATCCGGGGCAACCTCGGTCAGGCGATCCAGGGCTTGGCCGTCGTACCGCTGTTCGCCGGCTTCGACCTCGATGCGCCGGATCCGGCGCAGGCGGGACGCATCTTCAGCTTCGACGTGGCCGGCGGGCTGTATCCCGAGCAGTACTACGAATCCATCGGCTCGGGGTCGCTGTTCGCGAAGGGCTCGCTGAAGAAGCTGTGGCGTCCCGGGCTCGGCCAGGACTCGGCGATCCGGGTGGCCGTCGAGGCGCTCTACGACGCCGCCGACGACGCCTCGGCTACCGGCGGTCCC
>CAXTNQ010000208.1:0-4152 GCA_964245745.1 uncultured Jatrophihabitantaceae bacterium | reverse complement strand
AGCGTGACGTTGACGCTGACCCCCTCCGCGGTCGCGGCGGTGATCGACGGCAGGCCCTCCTCGGTCGCCGGAATCTTGATCAGGACGTTCGGCCGGTCGACGAGCCACCACAGGGCCTTGGCCTCGGCACTGGTCTTGGACGTGTCGTGGGCAATGCGCGGGTCGACCTCGATGGACACCCGGCCGTCCTTGCCGTCCGTCTTGTCGTACTCGGGCCGCAGCACGTCGCAGGCCCACCGGATGTCGTAGCTGGTGAGCAGGCGCACCGCCTCTTCGAGGCTGACGCCGCGGTCGGCCAGCTCCTTGATCTGGTCGTCGTAAGCCGTGCCCTTCTCCATGGCCTTCTGGAAGATCGTCGGGTTGCTGGTCACCCCGACGACGTGCTTGTCGGTGATCAGACCCTGCAGGTTGCCGCTTTGTAGACGCTGGCGGCTAACGTCATCGAGCCATATCGAGACGCCTGCGGCGGACAGGTCGGCGAGTGAATCGGTCATGGCAGAGCTTTCCCTTCAGGTACCGGTCGTCGAGCCGGTGATCACACCGACTCGTTCGAGGGATGCATGCGCGGCCGCCACGACGCGGTCGGGCGTGAAGCCGAACTGTTCGAACAACACCTGCGCTGCGGCGCTGGCCCCGAAATGGTCGATGGCGACGATCTCACCGTCCGGGCCGACGATCTCGCGCCACCCCATGGGTACAGCCGCCTCGACACTGACCCGGGCCCGCACGTCCGGTGGCAGGATCTGCTGCTGGTAGGAGCGGGGTTGAGCGCGGAACCACTCGACACACGGCATCGACACCACCCGGGTCGGCGTGCCGTCGGCCTCGAGCCGCTCGCGGGCGGTCAGGCACAGCGAGACCTCGGAGCCGGTGCCGATGAGGATGACCTGCGGCAGACCGGCCGACGCCTCCTCCAGGATGTAGGCGCCCTTGCCGGCGTCCACCACCTTGGCCGGGTCAAGCACCGGGAGCGCTTGACGCGAGAGCGCGAACCCCTGCGGTCGGTCGGTGTGCTCAAGCACCGTCCGCCAGCACACCGCTGTCTCGTTGGCGTCGGCCGGGCGGGCGATGTTGAGGTTGGGCACGGCGCGCAGTGACGCGAGCTGCTCGATCGGCTGGTGCGTCGGACCGTCCTCGCCCAAGCCGATGGAGTCGTGCGTCCAGACGTAGACCGTCGGCAGCTTCATCAAAGCCGCCAGGCGGACCGGCGGCCGCATGTAGTCGCTGAAGATCAGGAACGTACCGCCGTACACGCGGGTAGGCCCGTGCAGGGTGATGCCGTTCATGATCGAGCCCATGGCGTGCTCGCGGATGCCGAAGTGCAGCGTGCGGCCGAACGGGCCGCCGCTCCACTCCTTGGTCTGATGGGCGGCCGGGATGAAGCTGGGCTCACCCTCCATCGTCGTGTTGTTGCTCTCCGCGAGGTCAGCGGACCCGCCCCACAGCTCGGGCAACACCGGGGCGAGCGCCGTCAGCACCTTGCCCGACGCCGCCCGGGTGGCCATGGAATTGGGCTTGCCGTCCTTCTCCGTCGGGAACGTCGGCAGGGCGTCCGCCCACCCATCGGGCAGGCTGCGATCGCGCAGCCGGTCGAACAGCGCCTTGGCGTCCGGGTTGCTCTTCGCCCACTCGTCGAAGCTCGGCTGCCACGCAGCCTCGGCCCCGCGTCCGCGCTCGACGGCCTGTCGGGTGTGCGCCAGGACCTCGGGGTCGACGAAGAAGTGCACGTCCGGGTCGTAGCCCAGGACCTCCTTGGTGCGCCGCACCTCGTCCTCGCCGAGCGCAGCGCCGTGGGCCTTGCCGGTGTTCTGCTTGGTCGGCGCGGGGTACCCGATGATCGTCCGGACCGCGATGATCGAAGGGCGGTCGGTCTCGGCCTTGGCCTCGTTCAGCGCCTGCTCGAGGGCGACCACATCCTCGCCGGAGTCGACGCGCTGGGTGTGCCAGCCGTACGCCTCGTAACGCTTGAGCACGTCCTCGGAGAAGGCGATGTTCGTGTCGTCCTCGATCGAGATGTGGTTGTCGTCGTACACCATGATCAGGTTGCCAAGCTGCTGGTGCCCGGCCAGGCTCGACGCCTCGGACGACACGCCTTCCTCGAGGTCGCCGTCACTGCAAAAGACCCAGATGTGGTGGTCGAACGGCGATTCGCCGGGCGGGGTGTCCGGGTCGAACAGGCCCCGCTCGCGCCGGCTGGCCATCGCCATGCCCACCGCGTTCCCGACGCCCTGACCAAGGGGCCCGGTCGTCGTCTCGACCCCGATCGTGTGGCCGTGCTCGGGGTGGCCGGGCGTCAGCGAGCCCCAGGTCCGCAGGTGCTTGAGGTCCTCGAGTTCGAGGCCGTAACCGGTCATGAACAGCTGGATGTACAACGTGAGCGACGAGTGGCCGTTGGACAGGATGAACCGGTCGCGGCCCGTCCAGTCCGGGTTGGCCGGGTTGTGCCGCATGATCCGCTGGAAGAGCAGGGTGGCGAGGGGAGCGAGCGACATCGCGGTACCTGGGTGACCGTTGCCCACCTTCTGGACGGCGTCGGCCGCCAGCAGCCGCATGGTGTCGACGGCCTTGGTGTCCAGGTCGGTCCACCAGGAGGGATGCGTGGTGACGACCTTCTCGCTGTCGGAATCGCTCACGGTGTTTCCGGCCCTTCCGTCGTGGTCTTCGACCCTCCGGAGACGGTGGCCACGACCGGTGCGTGTAAGTGGGTGCTGGCCTGTCGGGTCCAGCGTATCCAGTCCAGCCCATTTCGTAATCGCAGGCCGGGGATCGAATCGGTGAACAGCTCGCGGCCAGCGTGCCCGGTTCAGTGCTGCGCGCCGAGGGCGACAGCTAGGCTCAGGCCGTGACCCAGACCCCGGTTGCGCCGTCCGCTCGCGGCGCCGGAACCGGGGAGCGCAGCCGCTCGATCCCGCGCTGGCGCGCGTACCTCGCGCTGACCAAGCCGCGCATCATCGAGTTGCTGTTGGTCACCACGTTGCCGACCATGATTCTGGCTGCCGGCGGCCTGCCGGATCTCACCGTCGTCGCGGCCACGATGGTGGCGGGCACGCTTGCGGCGGGTAGTGCCAACGCCCTCAACTGCTACGTCGACCGCGACATCGACGCGGTGATGCGCCGCACCGGACATCGTCCGCTGGCGCGGCACGCGGTGGCGCCGGGCGAGGCGCTCGGTTTCGGCCTGGTCCTCGGCGCGGTGGCGGTTGCGCTGATGGGCGCGCTGACGAACTGGTTGGCGGCGGGTCTGACCCTGCTGGCGATTGTGTTCTACGTCGTCGGATACACCATGATCCTCAAGCGGCGGACGGCTCAGAACATCGTCTGGGGCGGCGCGGCCGGCTGCCTGCCCGTGCTGATCGGGTGGGCCGCCGTCACCGGGTCATTGACCTGGGCACCGGTGGCGCTGTTCGCCGTTGTGTTCTTCTGGACACCGCCGCACTTTTGGTCACTGGCCATCCGGTACCGCGAGGACTATGAGCGGGCGGGCGTGCCGATGCTGCCCGTCGTGGCTTCTGCGGGCCGCGTCGCGCGCGACATCGTGATCTACGCCTGGTTGACCGTGCTGGCCTCTCTCGTTCTGTGGCCGCTGGCCACCGGCTGGGTGTACGGCGGGTTGGCCACTGGGGCCGGCGTGGTCCTGCTTGCCGCGGCTTATCGGCTGCGCGCGGAGGTCGCGGCGGGTCGCGACGTGCGTCCGATGCGGCTGTTCCACCTCTCGAACAGTTACCTGGCCTTCGTGTTCCTCGCGGTCGCGTTGGACACGTTCCTGCGCTGAGGGCCCACATCGACGTCTTTCGTGAGCCCTCCGTGGCGCGGCGTGACGGTGACGAGTTACTGCGCGCCTACGTCGACGCGTATCGAGACGCGGTCGTGCGCCGGATCGACGGGCTCCGCGACGACGAGCTTCGCCGGCCCGTGCTGCCGTCGGGCTGGACACCGCTCGAACTCGTCCGGCACCTGACCTACGTCGAGCAACGGTGGCTGTTCTGGACGTTCCGCGGCGAGGCCATGGACGGGCCTTGGGGCGACGAGGACCCGACGACCGGCCGGTGGGTGATTCCGCCGGGCCTGTCCACGGCGACGGTCCTCACCGACTACGCCGCGACCTGCCGGCGCGCCCGCGACGAGCTGGCCGGATGCCGCCTCGACGAGGTG
>CAXTNQ010000207.1:0-4202 GCA_964245745.1 uncultured Jatrophihabitantaceae bacterium | reverse complement strand
GTACTGCTCAACCAGATCGCTCCGACGGCCGACGACGCGCACGCCGCGCTGGCCCTGAGCATCCACGACCAGGCCGGCGCCAACGGCGGCATCGGCTTCGCCGCGGGCAACAACATCGTCTATTACCAGTCCGTCGGTACGTACCGGCAGGCGCCGGGACACGCGCCCGTCCTCTTCCGTGACCCGAAGCTCGCCGCGGTGAGCAAGGCGTGCGGGACGGCGTTCCGGGAGCAGCGGGCACGCGCCGAGGGGCACGCGGTCCGACTCCAAGGCAACGTCGGGTACGACCTGGGATCGCGCGGGCTGGACGCCGGCAACATCTGGATCGTCCAGCTGCTGTCCCACGTGCCGTGGATCTACAACGAGGCCGGCGGTAACAGCGCGGGCGCGGTCGGACTGAACGCAGCGGATCAACGGCGCTACGCCGACGGGCTGGTCGCCGGCGTCGAAGCGTGCGTACCGCGGCTTTAAGGCCGGGTGGGACACATGCCCGTCGCGGCTCTCGCACTCCGCGCGATCAGGCGGGCAACGTAGCGCCGGGAAAGCCCCGGCAGGGATGGACTTCGTAGCTGAGGACGCCCGCGGCGATCGCGGGATCGTCCTCGAGGATCTCGCGCACCCGCTCGGGGGGGCGCCGCGAAGATGCCGATGCCCGCGGTGCCCGTCCCGTCGTTGACCGGGCAGACAACCGGCAACACGCCCTCGGCGTTCAGGGCCATGTTGCGGCGCCCGTGCTCCCAGATGATGGCGTCTGCGCCCTCGTCGCCGCGGTGCGGCCCGAGATGCAGGATGGCCAGCGTGTACATCTGCGTCTCGGCCAACCGGGAGCGCATGACCTCGTCGGTGATCTCGATCATGGCGCCATCGTGTCGGACCGACACGCGCCGCACCAGGTGGCTATCTGGCCAACTCGTTGACCGCGAGCCCGAACACGGCGGGTAGGCCGGCCGCCAACGGGACGATCCGGCGGCGCAGCGGTGCCCGGCGCGCGGTCCAGAGCAGCGCGGCGGTGAGGGCACGCGATCGCCGCGACGCGCGTCGCCACGCCTGCTCGTAACTGTCCGGCTCGTCGCGCACGATGGCTCGAACCGCCGCGGCGGCTGACGCGAAGCCGATGGCCAGCCCTTCACCGGTCAGCGCGTCGATGTAGCCGGCGGCGTCGCCGACGAGGAGCACCCGGCCGGCCACCCGTCGGCGGACGTGTTGGCGCAACGGTCCGGCCCCGCGCACCGGACCCGCCGGGACGCCGTCGAGCCGGCCGGCCACCGACGGAAACCCTTGTAACGCCTGGTCGAACTCGATCGAGTGAGCCGTGAGGATCGCGACGCCCACGCAGTCGTCCGCCACCGGCGTCACGTACGCCTCGGACGCCGGCCCCCAGTGCACCTCGACGTGGTCCGTCCACGGCGCGACCGGAAAGTGGGCACGCACCCCCCAGCGACGCATTGCGCCGGGCGTCGGCGCAAGCCCGAGCCGGCGCCGAACCGGGGAGTGCAAGCCGTCGGCGGCGACGAGGTAGCGCGCGCGCCGGCCGTCGACGCGAACGGCGTCCGCCCCCGACCACACGTCGTCCACTCGTCCGGCACGAACCGGAATGTCAGCCTCGTGGACGGCTCGCGTCAACGCGTCGTGCAGGGCGGTGCGCCGGACGCCGGCCCCGACCCCGTCCCGGAACGGGGCGTCGACGGACTTTCTCCCGTCGGTATAGCGAATGCCGCGCAGGGCGCGCCCCGGCACGTCCACGCCGAGCGCCCGCAACGCCCGGACCGCGCCGGGCATCAGCCCCTCGCCGCACGCCTTGTCAATGGGGGCCGACCGTGGCTCGACGACCTCGACCGTGAGGCCCGCCCGCCGGGCGTGCAAGGCGGTGACTAACCCGGCCGGTCCACCGCCGGCGACCACCACGTCGATCACCGGACGGCGGCCGTGAGAGCCGCGTTCTCGACGCCGATCCGGACGCGTAGCAGCGCGGCGTTGAGCCCGGTGAACACGAGCGCCGTGATCCACGCCGTGTGCACCAGCGGCAGGGCAAAGCCTTCGACGACCACCGCCACGTAGTTCGGGTGGCGGAGGTACCGGTACGGTCCCGCCTGCACGAGCGGAAGGCCGGGCACGACGACCACCCGGGTGTTCCAACGCGGACCCAACGTGGCGATGCACCACCACCGCAGAGCCTGCGCGGCAACGACCAGCGCAAGCATCGGCCAGCCCAGTGCGGGCAGGAAGGGCCGGTCCCCGAGCCACACTTCGGCCAGCGCGCCGGCCAGCAACCCGGTGTGCAGCACGACCATCACCGGATAGTGCTGGGCACCGCTCTCGACGCCCCCGCGTTCCCGGCTCCACGCCAGGTGCCGTTGCGACACAACCAATTCGGCCAGCCGCTCGACGCCGACCGCGAGGATGAGCAGCGTGTACCAGATCATGGCCAGCGCAGCAGGACGAGCTCGGAGCAGAAGCCGGGACCCATGGCCATCAGGACGCCCGGTGACCCGGCCGGCGCGCCCTTGTCGATGGTGTCCGCGAGGACGTGCAGCACCGACGACGACGACAGGTTGCCGACGGCGGCCAACGAACGCCAGGTGAGCTCGAGGGCCTCCGGCGGCAGGCCGAGCTCGTCCTGGATCGCCTCGATCACGCGCGGGCCGCCGGGGTGGCACACCCACGCCCCGATGTCGTCCACCGTGAGCTCGTGACGGCGCAGGAAGTCCTTGACGTCGTCCCCGAGGTAGCGGCGGACCATCTGCGGCACGTCGGCGCTGAGCACGATCTTGAATCCGGTCGCGGAGATGTCCCAGCCCATCGTGCGCTGGCTGTCCGGGTAGAGGTGACTCGTCGAGTCGAGCACCTGAGGACCGCGGCAGGCGGCCGTGCGGCGGTCGTCCCCGACGGCGACGACCGCGGCCGCCCCGTCGCCGAACAGGCCGCTGGCCACGAAGTTGGCCATGGACGGGTCCTGGCGCTGGACGGTGAGCGAGCAGAGCTCTACGGACAGCAGGACCGCGACCTGATCGGGTGCGCCGCGCAGGTAGTCGTGCAGCCGGCCCACGCCGGACGCGCCGGCCACGCAACCCAGGCCCATCATCGGCACGCGCTTGACGTCCGGCCGTAGCCCGAGTTCGCCGGCGATGCGGGCCTCGATCGAGGGCACGGCCACCCCGGTGACCGTCGTGGAGATCACCAGGTCGACGTCGGACGGCTGGAGGTCGGCCTGGGCGAGCGCGCCTGCGACAGCTCGAGTGCCGAGGTCCACGGCGTGGGCGATGAAGGCGTCGTTGGCTTGGCCGAAGTCGGTGAGGGTGGGGTAGGCCTCAAGCGGCAGCACGAGGTGGCGGGTGTCCACCTGCGCGTTGTCGTGCAGCCGCTGAATGACGGCCTGGTGACCCGACGCCATCAGTTCGTTGGCGAACCACTCGGTGATCTCGTTCTGCCCGTAGCGATGCGCGGGCAGAACGCCGTGCACCGCGGCAATGAAGGTCACCGGAATGAGCCTACGGCCCTATCCGGCCGCCGGCGCGGCACTGGGTCGGGGCTGCTCGGGCCGGTTCGTGATGCCACCATGCTGCTGTGGCGGTGGCGTCGGCGCTGATCCGGTCGGCGCATCCCGGGCCCACCGTGGCCGTCACCGCCTTTGCCGGCGTGTTGGCCGCGGTGGCCGGCAAGCCGGCGGCCACCTGCCTGCTGGTGGCGGCCGCGGTCGGCGCCGGGCAGCTGTCCATCGGCTGGTCCAACGACCGCATCGACGCTGAGCGGGACGACCGGTCCGGGCGGCGGGACAAGCCGGTGGCGGGCGGCGAAGTGTCGTCCCGCCAGGTCGACGTGGCCATCGTCGCGGCGGTCGTGGCCGCCGTCGTCCTGTCGGCAGCGCTCGGCGTGCGGGCCGGCGCGCTGAACCTCGCCACCATCGCCTGCGGCTGGACGTACAACCTCGGCCTCAAGGCGACCTGGTGGTCGTGGCTTCCCTACGCGCTCGCCTTCGGCGCACTGCCCGCCGTCGCCACACTCGCTCACCCCGAGCCGTTCGGCCCCGGCTGGTGGGTGGTCGTGGCCGGCGCGTGTCTCGGCGTCGCCGCCAACCTGACCAACGCGCTGCCCGACCTGGTGGCCGACGAGCAGGCGGGGGTGCGCGGGCTGCCGCACCGGCTGGGGGCCCGTCCGTCGCTCACCCTCGCCGCGGCGCTGTTGCTGGCGGCGGACGTCGCGAT
>CAXTNQ010000206.1:2067-4219 GCA_964245745.1 uncultured Jatrophihabitantaceae bacterium | reverse complement strand
CGAGGCCGGCCCGGTCGACAACTATCCGGCCGCGCTCGCCGTCGAGGCCGACCTTCCGGTCGGCCTGCAGGCTACCGGTCACGGCATCCAGCGGGCGTTCGGCGGCGGAGTGTTGATCACCACCCGGCGGCTGGCCCGCGTCGAGGTCGATCCGGTCGCGCGTACCGCCCGGGTCGAGGCCGGCGCGCTGAACGGGACCGTGATCGCCGCGGCGGCCGCGCACGGCCTGAGCGCCTGCGTCGGCTCGGCGCCCGCGGTCGGCTTCGTCTCCTACGCCCTGGGCGGCGGTTTGGGGCCGCTCGGCCGGGCCCACGGCTGGGCGGCTGACCACGTCCGGCGACTCGAGGTCGTTACTGCTGACGGTCGGGAGCGCACGGTCATGGCCGATCAGCATCCCGACCTGTTCTGGGCGCTGCGCGGCGGCGGAGGCAATTTCGCGGCGGTCACGGCGATGGAGGTCGATCTGCAGCCGGCGCCCGACTTCTGCGGCGGCGGCCTGTTCTTCGAGGCCGACCGCGGCCCGGATCTCCTGGAGTGCTTCGCCGGCATGGTCGCCGACGTCCCACCGGAACTGAGCCTGTCGATCGCTTTCGTCACCTATCCCGACCTACCGGCGCTGCCCGCGGCGTTGCGCGGCCGGTCGTGGTGCCAGGTGCGCGTCGCCTACCTCGGTGCCGTCGACGCCGTTCGCCGGCTTATCGCCCCGCTGCAGAGGGCCGAGCCAACGCTCGACACCGTCGGCCCGCTCGCCCTCGCCGACATCGGCTCGATCCACGCAGATCCGGTCACCCCGATGCCGGTCAGAACGGCCAGCCTCGCCCTCGGCGGGGACGGCCGGCTCGATCGGTTGGGCCCGTTTGTTGCGCCGGGGGCGCCGTACCTGCTCGAGGTCCGCCACCTCGACGGCCGGCTCGCGCAGCCGCCCGGCACAGCCAACGCGGTCGGGCACCGCACCGCCCGGTTCAACCTGTTCACGTCCGCCTATCCGGGTACGGACCCGACGTCGACCGCCGTTGCCCAGCAGCGTGTCTGTGCCGAGGTGGCCGAGTCCGCACTCGGCGGTCCGCTGCGCAACTTTCTGCCGCGCGGGGACGACGTCTCGACCTGCTACGAGCGTCCGACGCTCGAGCACCTCGCCGCGCTCGAGCAGGTATGGGACCCCAGCCGGGTGTTCCGCTTCACGCCGTCGCTGCGGTCCGGCGACGTCGCCGCTTGATGCTGCTCACTCCCACTCGATGGTGCCGGGCGGCTTGGACGTGACGTCCAGCACGACCCGATTCACCTCGCGGACCTCGTTGGTGATCCTCGTGGAGATGCGTTCGAGGACGTCGTAGGGCACGCGCGTCCAGTCCGCGGTCATGGCGTCCTCGGACGAGACCGGCCGCAGCACGACGGGGTGGCCGTAGGTTCGTTCGTCGCCCTGTACCCCCACGGTCCGGACGTCAGCCAGCAGGACCACCGGGCACTGCCAGATATCGCGGTCCAGACCGGCGTCGGTGAGCTCGGCCCGTGCGATGGCGTCGGCCCGGCGCAACACATCCAGCCGTTCGCCGTCGACGGCACCCACGACCCGGATGGCCAGGCCCGGTCCCGGGAACGGCTGCCGCCACACGATGTCCGGCGGCAGGCCGAGCTGCTCGCCGACGCGGCGTACCTCGTCCTTGAACAGCACGCGTAGTGGCTCGATCAGGCCGAAGCGCAGGTCGCTGGGCAGGCCACCGACGTTGTGGTGGCTCTTGATGCTGGCCGTGCCCGTTCCGCCGCCCGACTCGACGACGTCCGGGTAGAGCGTTCCCTGCACGAGAAACTCCACCGAGCCGTCCGCGACGATCTCGCGGGCGGCCTGCTCGAAGACCCGGATGAACTCCCGGCCGATGATCTTCCGTTTCTCTTCGGGATCGCTGACGCCGGACAGGGCGTCGAGGAAACGCGTGGTGGCGTCGACGACCTTGAGCGTGACTCCGGTGGCGGCCACGAAGTCGCGCTCCACCTGCTCGGCCTCGCCGGCGCGCAGCAGGCCGTGGTCGACGAAGACGCAGGTGAGCTGATCACCGATCGCGCGCTGCACCAGAGCCGCGGCCACCGCAGAATCGACGCCGCCGGACAGTCCACAGATCGCCCGCTTGCCGCCCACCGCGGCCCGGATCGACGC
>CAXTNQ010000206.1:0-2057 GCA_964245745.1 uncultured Jatrophihabitantaceae bacterium | reverse complement strand
CGACGCGACCTGTTCGTCGATGATGTTGGCCTCGGTCCACAGGGGACGGGCGCCGGCGATGTCGTACAGGAAGTGCTGCAGAACCTGTTGACCGTGCTCGGTGTGCAGCACCTCGGGATGGAACTGCACGCCGGCCAGCCCGCGCTCGACATCCTCGAAGGCGGCGACGGGTGCGCCGGCGCTCGACGCGGTGACGACGAAGCCGGGAGGCGGCTCGGTCACCTCGTCCCCGTGGCTCATCCACACCCGCAAGGCCGTAGGCAGACCGCGCAGCAAGGTGCCCGGATCGGCCACGGTCAGCGCGGTACGCCCGAACTCGCTGCTACCGGTGTGGGCCACCTCTCCGCCCAGCGCCTGCGCCATGGCCTGGAACCCGTAGCAGATCCCGAAGACCGGTACGCCGCCGCCGAACAGGGTGGGGTCGGCTTGCGGAGCGTCGAGCGCATATACCGAGGACGGGCCGCCGGACAGGATGATCGCTTTGGGACGCCGGGCCAGCAGGTCGGCCACCGGCGTGCTGTGCGGGACGATCTCGGAGTAGACGTGTGCCTCGCGCACTCTGCGCGCGATCAGCTGCGCGTACTGGGCTCCGTAGTCGACGACCAGGACGAGGTCGGGCTGCACGTCGAGAGCCTAATCAGTCGGCCGCCTCCGCGCGGAGCGCGAGTTCGCGGCGCAGCCGCGAGGGCCAACCCTCGCTAGTAGTTCCTACTATTGCGGCTCAGCTGTTTGCCGCCAGGGGTAGCGCAGGCCGGTGAGTTCCTCGCTGACGTCCCACAACTGTCGGGCCAGTGCGTCGTCTCGCGCCAGCTCGGACATCCGCGCCGGCCCAACCGGCCCACGCGTCTCCCGGAAGTGCTGCGGACCGGTGTAGCTGCCGGGCGCCGCGACGGTGGCGGCGTACAGCGTCGGACGCGCGCCGTCGGCCGCCGACTGGCCGAATGTGCGCACGAAGACCGGGCCGACCGTCCGGACCAACCAGCGCGCACCCATGCCGTCGGCGCTCGCGACCAGGTGGGTCGAGGACACGCCTGGGTGGGCGGCGGTCGACGTGAGAGCCAGTCCCTGAGCGGTCGAGCGCCGTTGTAGTTCACGGGCGAAGAGCAGGTTGGCCAGCTTGGAGTTCGCGTAGGTGCGCGAGGAGTCGTAGCGGCCGTTGGCGTTGCCGTCCAGCACATCGCGTCCGGCGCTGAAGTGCGCGATGGACGACACCGTCACGACGCGCGGTTCCGTCGACCGATTGAGCGCGGGCAGGAGCAGTGCGGTCAAAGCGAAATGTCCGAGGTGGTTCGTACCGAACTGCCGCTCGAACCCGTCGACCGTGTACGACCGGGACGGGGGCGCCATGACGCCCGCGTTGTTGATCAAGACGTCGAGGGGTTCGTCGCGGTCCACGAGGGTGGTCGCGCAGTCCCGCACCGAGGCCATGTCCCCAAGATCGAGCGGGAGCACCTCGACCGACGCGTGTGGGTCCTCAGCGGTGATGCGGGCCACGGCGTCCTGGCCGCGGTCAGGGTCCCGGCACGCGAGGAGGACTCGCGCCCCGTGGGCCGCCAGTTGGCGTGCCGTGTGCCAGCCGATGCCGGAGTTCGCGCCGGTGACGAGCGCGGTGCGACCGGACAGTGCCGGCAGCTGCGCCTCGTCCCACCCCACGGTGGTGCACGCTACGCGTGGAGGGCGGGCAGCCACACCGTCGCGAGGAGGGTGATCGGTGTCGCGCCCGTCCGGTTCACGAGCGACTCGGGTCTCGCCCTGCGTCGTCGTCAGGTCTTGCGTCGTCAGAGGGAAAGCGCGGCGGCTCGGACGGTGACACCGTCGGCGGCGTCACGGTGGGCCAACGCCAGTACCGTCGCCGTCGCCGTCGCCGTCGCCGTCGCCGTCGCAGCCAGCTGAGCCACCTCACTTCGCCAGGTTGCAGAGGCGCACGCGATCACGGTCCTCGTGCCGGGCAACCATTGCTTGAGTATTGCGGTTTTCCACAAGACTGCTCTCCGTCGCGTTAGTGTCGGACCCTCGCTTTAGAATCGGTCACGTGTTCGAGGATGACGGCGGGGATG
>CAXTNQ010000205.1:0-4271 GCA_964245745.1 uncultured Jatrophihabitantaceae bacterium | reverse complement strand
GCCTGCCGTCGATCACCGCCGCGACCGCGGAGGGGGTCAGCGTCAACGTCACGCTCATCTTCTCCCTCGACCGCTACGACAAGGTCATGGACGCCTACCTGTCCGGTCTCGAGGCCGCGAAGGCAAATGGCGTCGATCTGTCGACGATCCGTTCCGTCGCCTCGTTCTTCGTGTCGCGCGTGGACACCGAGGTCGACAAGCGGCTGGACAAGATCGGTACCGACGAGGCGCACGCGTTGCGAGGGAAGGCCGGTATCGCCAACGCACGACTGGCCTACCAGCGCTACGAGCGCGTGTTCTCCTCGGACCGTTGGCGGGCTCTGGAAACGGCCGGCTCGAACCCTCAACGGCCGCTGTGGGCCTCGACCGGCGTCAAGGACCCGGCGTACGACGACACCATGTACGTCGTCGAGCTGGTGGCCCCGAACACGGTGAACACGATGCCGGAAGCGACGCTGGACGCGGTCGCCGACCACGGCGTGATCCAGGGTGACACGGTGACCAAGAGCTATGCCGACGCCCAGCGTGTGCTCGACGGCCTCGAGGCCCTCGGCATCAGCTACGACGACGTCGTCCAGGTGCTCGAGAACGAAGGAGTGCAGAAGTTCGAAGACTCGTGGACTCAGCTGCTCGAGGGCGTCCAGGGACAGCTCGATCAGGCACGCGGCTGACTCATTGATTCCCCGACGTCAGGACGGCTCATGACCGAGGTCAACACCGCAGTTGCGGGCACCGCGCCGGCGTTCGGCGAGGGCCTCGTCGCGCCGTACGTCCACAATCCGTTGCGCGACCCGGCCGATCGTCGCCTGCCGCGAGTACCGCAACCTTGCGCGCTCGTCGTCTTCGGCGTGACCGGGGACCTGTCCCGCAAGAAGCTGCTTCCGGCGGTGTACGACCTGGCCAACCGGGGCCTGTTGCCCGCGGACTTCGTCCTGCTGGGGTTCGCGCGGCGGGACTGGGGTGACGGCGACTTCGTCTCCCTGGCCAAGAAGGCGGCGAAGGAACACGCCCGTACGGAATGGAACGAAGAGGTCTGGCGGCGGCTGCGGGACAACATCCAGTTCGTCCCCGGGTCGTTCGACGACGACGAAGCGTTCGACACCTTGGCCAAGACCCTGGACGAGCTGCGGGACACGCACAACATCCGAGGAAACGCCGCCTTCTACCTCTCGATCCCGCCGTCGATGTTTCCGGTCGTCCTCGAGCAGATGGAACGCACCGGTATGGCCAGCAACCTGCGCAGCGGGGGCTGGCGGCGCGTGGTCGTCGAGAAGCCGTTCGGGCACGACCTAACCAGTGCCGCCGAGCTCAACCGGCTCGTGGATTCGGTGTTCAGCGCACAAGACGTGTTCCGCATCGACCACTACCTGGGCAAGGAAACCGTCCAGAACCTGATGGCGCTGCGGTTCGCCAACCAGCTGTTCGAGCCGGTGTGGAACTCGAACTTCGTCGACTCGGTGCAGATCACCATGGCCGAGGACGTCGGTATCGGCGGACGGGCGGCGTTCTACGACGCCACCGGGGCGGCACGTGACGTCATGCAGAACCACCTGTTCCAGCTGCTGGCGCTCACGGCCATGGAGGAGCCGGTCGAGTTCTCGGCCGACGCAATCCGCACCGAGAAGCTGAAGGTCCTGCGCGCCGTCACGCTGCCCGCCGACCTCGGCGCGTACGCCATCCGCGGTCAGTACGACCAGGGCTGGGAAGCCGGGGAACGCGCCCGCGCCTACCGGGACGAGGACGGGATCCCGAAGGATTCGACGACCGAGACCTACGCAGCTGTGCAGTTCGGCGTGGAGACCCGGCGCTGGGCCGGCGTGCCGTTCTACATGCGGACGGGCAAGCGGTTGCCTCGCCGGGTGACCGAGATCGGGATCATCTTCAAGAAGGCGCCGCACCTGCCGTTCAGCAAGACCGACACCCAGGAACTCGGCCACAATCAACTGGTCATCCGCGTCCAGCCCGACGAGGGCGTCACGCTGAAGTTCGGCTCGAAGGTGCCGGGCAGCGCCATGGAGGTTCGAGACGTCTCGATGGACTTCCTGTACGGGGAGGCGTTCACCGAGACGTCGCCGGAAGCGTACGAGCGACTCATCCTCGACGTCCTCGTCGGTGACGCCACCCTGTTCCCCACCAACGGCGAGGTCGAGGCGTCCTGGAAGATCATCGACCCGCTCGAGGCGTTCTGGGCCGACACCCAACCGTTCTTGTATCGCGCGGGCGAGTGGGGTCCGAAGGAGGCCGACGCCATGCTCGCGCGCGACGGCCGGCAGTGGAGGCGACCATGATCACCCCGTCAAATCGCTCCGCTAGCGCTCCACGATTCGACGGGGTCCCCGCGTGACCACGCTCTGGGACACCACCGGGACGGCGGTCGTCCGGGCGTTGGCCGCCGAACGTCGTACCGGCGGCGCCGTCACCAGCGGCCTCGCGCTGACGCTCGTCGTCGTCGTCGACGAGCGCGATGTCGGCGAGGCCGAGCAGGCGGCGACCGTCGCGGCGAGCAAACACCCCATGCGGACCCTCATGGTGGTCCGCCGCCAGATCGACGCGCCCGTCCCCCGATTGGACGCCGAGGTCACGATGGGCGGCCGACTCGGCCCGGGCGAGGCGGTCGTCATGCGGATGTACGGCCGGCTCGCGCTGCACGCGGAGTCGGTCACCCTGCCGCTGCTGGCGCCCGACGCGCCCGTCGTGGCCTGGTGGTACGGGCCGCCGCCGGACCGGATCTCCTACGACCCGCTCGGCGTGTTCGCCGACCGCCGAATCACCGACGTGAGCCGGGCGTCCGACCGGGTGGCCGCGCTGCACCAGCGGGCCGTCGACTTCGCCCCAGGGGACACCGACCTCGGGTGGACCCGGCTGACCGGGTGGCGGGCCGCGCTTGCCTCGGCCGTCGATAGTGCGCACGACGTGGCGACGGCCGCGGAGGTCGACGGGGACGACGCCGACCCGTCGGCGTTGCTGCTCGCGGGCTGGCTGTCCTCCCGGCTCGGGTTCTACGTGCCGGTGAATCGCTCGGGTGACGGGCCGATCGACAAGGTAACGCTCACGTTCGCGAACGGCGCCACGATCAGGGCCGACGAGGACGCGGGCCGGCTGATCCTGCACCGCGAGGGCCAGCCCGACTCCGTCCAGCCGTTTCCGGAGCGGTCGCTTGGCGACCTGCTGGCCGAGGAGTTGCGGCGGCTGGACGAGGACGTCGTCTTCGCCGAAGCGCTCAGCACGGTATCGGGCGTGACCGGCCTGTCCGAGCGACCCAACCACCGGGTGCACATCTGGAACGACCCGGCGCTGGCCACCGATGACCCCGCGGCATCGACCGCCCGCTGAGACGGGACCCGATGAGCGCACCTCCCGAGATCGTCGTCCAGAGCACTGCCGACCAACTCGCCGCGGACGTCGCGGCACGCACCGTCGCCACGCTGGTGTCCGCCCAAGGGGTGCGCCCGATCGCGCACCTCGTGGTGACCGGTGGGGCCATCCTCGAGCAGGTTCTGCGCGCGCTGCGCGAGCTTCCGGCCCGCGACTCGGTGGACTGGAAGCGGGTGGCGCTGTGGTGGGGCGACGAGCGTTTCGTCCCGGCCGACTCGCCGGACCGCAACGACGCGCCGGCATTCCGCGACTTGTTCGACGCGGTGTCCCTCGACCCAGCCAACGTCCACCGCATGCCTGCGGCCGGTGCGATGTTCGGCGACGACGCGGAGGCGGCGGCCGAGGCCTATGCCGAACAGCTGTCCGCGGCGGTGCCGGCCGACCAGGGCGACGACGTCGTTCCGCACTTCGACCTCGTCCTGTTGGGGATCGGCCCGGACGGCCACTGCGCCTCCCTGTTTCCCGAACATCCCGGCGTCTACGAGACGAACACCTCGGTCATCGCGGTGCACAACTCCCCGAAACCGCCGCCCACCCGGCTGTCGCTGACCTTTCCGACGCTGGACGCGGCGAACGAGGTCTGGTTCATCGCGTCCGGAAGCGGCAAGGCCCAGGCGGTCGCACTGGCCCTGTCCGGCGCCGGACGCGTCCAGGTGCCGGCGGCGGGACCGAAAGGCCGGTACCGGACCCTGTGGCTCATCGACCGGGAAGCCGCCGCCGAACTGCCGCCGACGCTCTACCGACCGCAGGCCTGACGCCGCCGGTTGCTCGCTGGCCGCGCCGGCCCGCTGCGCCGCGACGCGGACGCCAGCCCGGGACCCGAGCTGACGACGACCGGTTGATGCGGGGGTTTGCCTGCGGAGACGGTGCTTATCGTCCGGACGGGCACCGCTAAG
>CAXTNQ010000204.1:284-4277 GCA_964245745.1 uncultured Jatrophihabitantaceae bacterium | reverse complement strand
GCGAGCAGGAGCTGGCCTGCGGACCGATCGACACGCGGTACCCGCCGGATCCGTCCACCGGCTTGAACACCAGCTCATCGAGGTGGTCGAGGCAGTCGTGCAGTACGTCAGGATCGGAGAGCCGGTAGGTCGAGACGTTCGGCAGGATCGGCTGCTCGCCGAGGTAGTAGTCAATCAGTGCGGGCACGTAGGTGTAGGTCAACTTGTCGTCGGCCACTCCGTTGCCCACGGCGTTGGCGATCGTGACGTTCCCGGCGCGCGCCGCGTTCAGCAGACCGGGACAGCCGACGACCGATTCGGAGCGGAAGTGCACCGGATCCAGGTAGTCGTCGTCCACCCGCCGGTAGAGGACGTGCACCCGTCCTTCCCCGCTCGTAGTGCGCATGTAGAGCACGTTGTCCCGGCAGAACAGGTCGCGTCCCTCGACGAGCTCGACGCCCATCTTGCGGGCCAGGAACGCGTGCTCGAAGTACGCGGAATTGTGAATGCCCGGCGTGAGTAGCGCGACCGTCGGGTTGTCCGTACCGGCGGGCGCGGCGGCCCGTAGCGCGGCGAGCAACAAGGCGATATGACCGGCCACCGGCTGCACGTGCTGCTCGAGGAACAGACCAGGGAAGACCCTCGCCATCGTCCGCCGGTTCTCGACGACGTAGGAGATCCCCGACGGAACCCGCAGGTTGTCCTCGAGGACGCGCAGTACGCCCGCACGGTCGCGAACGAGATCGATGCCGGCGAGATGCACACGCACGCCGTTGGCCGGTTCGAGCCCGGCGGCCGCGCGGTGGAAATGCTTCGACGTGGACACGAGCGAGTACGGCACCACACCGTCGGCGAGGATCGTCTGCCGTCCGTACACGTCGGCCAGGAAGGCCTCGAGCGCGCGGACCCGCTGGATGACCCCCGCCTCAATCAAATCCCACTCGTCGGTGGGGATCAGGCGAGGAATGACGTCTAGGGGGAAGACCCATTCGTTCCCGGCGTGCGAGAACGTGATGCCCTGGTCGCGCAGGCTGCGGTCGAGGACCGCGACGCGCTCCTTCAGGTCAGCTCCCGACAGCAACTGCAGAGCGTCGAACAGAGCCTTCGTGTGGGGGCGCGGCGCGCCGTCCGAGGTGAACATCTCGTCATAGGCGACGCTGTCGTAGCCGTCGAAGAGCCCACCCATGGGCAAGTCCTACCAGAGCACCATTACAACGAAGATTCGTTACCGGGGAGAAACAACGGAAGGGCAGCATTCCGCTATGGGCGCCGTACGCCACGTGCGAGTGGGTTGTGAGTTCGCGTACGACGCCACGTTGGAGACGGCCGCGGTCTTCCAGGTGCAGCCCTACGAGGCCGGACCGACGACCGTCACGCAGTCCTCGTGGCAGACCACCCCGGAACTGTCGAGGCACAGCTATCTCGACCTGTACGGCAACGGGTGTCAGCGGATGAACCTGCCGGCCGGGATCTCGACGGTTCGCTACGACGCGTTCGTCACCGTGCCCGACGCGACCGAGGACGTCGACCTGGACGCTCCCGAGACTCCGGTGACCGACCTGCCGGACGACGCGCTGCTCTACACGTTGCCCAGCCGGTACGTGCTTCCCGACGTGCTGGGGGACGAGGCCTGGCGGCTGTTCGGTGGTCAACCTCCCGGCTACCGACGCGTCCAAGCCATCGTCGACCACGTCAACGGCCACCTCAAGTTCGGGTACGGCACGAGCACGCCGCTGAGCACCGCGGCCGACGTGCACGAGTCGCGCCAGGGGGTGTGCCGCGATTTCGCCCACCTCGCGATCACGTTCTGTCGCGCGCTGAACATCCCGGCCCGCTACGTCTTCGGCTACCTGCCCGACATGGACGTCGCACCGCTCCCCGAGCCGATGGACTTCGCGGCGTGGATGGAGGTCTACCTCGGCGGCCAGTGGTGGACGTTCGACCCGCGCAACAACCAGCCGCGGAAGGGACGCGTCGTCATCGGCCGTGGGCGGGATGCGCTCGACGTGGCCATGGTCACCACCTACGGTGCGCCGGTGCTCAAGGCCATGACCGTCTGGTCCGACGAGGTGCGGGGGGACGCATGAGGTCGACGGCCCGCGCCGAGCTCGACCGGCCGTATCTCGATCCTGCGGATCTGGACCTGGACGCCGCGCGCCGGGTGACTTACGTGCTGCGTCAGCGGTTTCGCTACGACTACGACGCGCCCGCATACCGCCTCGACCACCGGCTCGTCGTGGTCCCGCGCGCCCGGCACGGCAACCTGCGCCGTCGCGCGCACCACGTGGCGGTGTCGGCACCGGAGGCCCGGGTCCGTCGGCGGCGCGACGCGCACGGCAACGTCGTCGTCCACGTCGATGTCGATGCCGTTCCGGCGGCCATCGAGTTCACCGTCGCGGCTGTCGTCGAGCGCACCGGTCCGCGCGACGACGCCGTCCTGCCGTTGGCGGCGCTGGGCGATCCTCGCTTGGTGCGGCCGACCCGGCTGACCGCGGCGGACGAGGCGATCCGCCAGCTGGCGGCGGACGTCCGCGCCGAGTCGGGCGATGACCTCGAGTTCGCCGAGCGGTGCTGCGCGCAGGTCCGGGCCGCCGTCGCCTACGAATTCGGTGTGACCTCGCACCGCACGACCGCGGCGGAGGCGCTCGCCGGTGGACGCGGCGTCTGCCAGGACCACGCGCACCTGGCCCTGGCGATCTGCCGGGCGGCCGGGGTGCCGGCTCGGTACGTATCGGGGCACCTGCTCGGTGACAGCGGAACGCACGCATGGATCGAAGTGGTGATCGCCGACGGCGATCAGGCGCGAGCCGTGGCCTTCGATCCGTGCAACGGCTGCCGGGGCAGCTCGCGGCACCTGCCCGTCGCCACCGGACGCGACTACGCTGACGTCGCTCCCACTTCCGGCCGCTACACCGGCGCCGGACGGGGGCGGCTCGCGGCCACCAAACATCTCGGAATCACGCGCGCGGCCTGACTGCGCGCAGGTCGACCGAAGGATTTAGCGGCGGGCGGCTCGACGCCGGGCGGCGGCGCGTCGACGGGCGGCGCTGAGCGTGCCGTCCTGCTCCGACCCGCGGTCCTCGGCGTCGGCCTCGTCGGTCTCCTCGGACTTGGCGATCGTCACCTTGCCGGACTCGAGGTCGATGCGCTTGCCACCCTAGGAGTCACCGATCTGCTGCCGGGTCGATTGCAGCCGGCGCTTCTCCTCGTCCATGTGACGCTTGGCCGGGTTGAAAAGCGTGTCCAGGCCCCACTGCGTCATGGCCCCAGGGTACGTCCGCGGCGTCGATCGGGCGGCCGGTCGAATTCAGGCCGTCCCGCCTGCCAACTGGGCCAACTGGGCGAGCGTGATCGGGCGCACCAGCGGGTCGGCGTGCCGGTGGACGAGCTCCCAGCCGGTTCCGACGCGTCGGAACACGAGGGTGACCCGTAACGACCAGTCCTGGGCAGGCAGCCCACCCAGCTCGCCGGTCTGGCGCTCGACGGCCACGAGGACGGCGAGGTCACCGGACGTGTACGACTGCTCGATGTCGACGAAGGCCTCGCCGGGGCCGGTGAAGAAGCCTCGGGCCTCCGCCACGGATCCGAAGCGCCGCCTGGTTTCACCGCCGAACGGCGCCATCAGGGTGTAGTCGTCGCTGTGCGCGATCAGGTCCAGGTAGCGATCGACGTCGCCACGGATGAGGGCTGCGGCGGAGTCTCGTACGCGGTCCGCGAGGTCGGCGACGTCCTCGGCCGTCATGGTCGGCTGGTCCATGGCCATCCCTTTCTACGACGCGACGGTCAGCAGCCGTCCTCGAAGGCGGCTTTGACGAACGCGCCGGTTTCGTAGAGGTATTCGTACGCCCACTTGCCGAGGGACATACCGTGGCTCGTCCCCACCATCTCCAACCGGCCCGAGTAGCACCGCTGGAACACCATCCGAGCCCGCGACACGTGATAGGTGCTCGTCACCACGACCAGATGCCGCCATCCGCGGGCGGCCGCCAGGGTGCGCACGAAACGGGCCTCACC
>CAXTNQ010000204.1:0-260 GCA_964245745.1 uncultured Jatrophihabitantaceae bacterium | reverse complement strand
GTCCGGGCGGAAGCAGAACACCTCGATGCCCGCCGGCGGCGACTCGCAGTAGCGCTGATGAGTGAGCGGCTGTTCCTCGGCGAACAACGAGATCACCAGATTGGTCGACACACCGGCATCGACGAGTCGCTGCGCGGTGACGATCCGGTCCTGCGCGACGGGCGATCCGAGGACCACGATGGCGTCCGCGTGGGTCGGGTGATCGACCGAGGGACGTCCGATGACGAGGACGGCCACGACCAACCAGGCCACGACCAGAG
>CAXTNQ010000203.1:4182-4429 GCA_964245745.1 uncultured Jatrophihabitantaceae bacterium | reverse complement strand
GGCCCAGCGGCCCGAGGCCGGCGGCGATGGCTCCCGACGACACCAGCACCACCTCGCCGCCGGCGCGGCGCCGTTCCGCCAGCCCGTCGACGAGGCCGTCCAGGCGATCGGGGTCGAGTCGGCCGGCGGAGGTGAGCGAGGACGAGCCGACCTTGACCACGGTGCGATGGGCGTCCGCGACGGTCTTCCGGCTCACGAGTCGTCGTCCGGCTCTTGTCCTACCTGGCGGGCGCGGTGGGCGGCGAGG
>CAXTNQ010000203.1:0-4172 GCA_964245745.1 uncultured Jatrophihabitantaceae bacterium | reverse complement strand
ACGCGAGGGTCCGTCCCGCGTCGGGTCGGCAGGTACGCCACGTCCTCGGCGCCGCCGGCCGGTTCGAAGTCGAAGGTCACGTCGCCGATGGTGACGGCCGCACCCGGCTCAGCGCCGCGCCGGGCCAGTTCGGTTTCGACGCCGAGGCGAGCCAACCGGTCGGCGAGGTAGCCCACCGCCTCGTCGTTGTCGAAGTCGGTCTGGCGAATCCAGCGCTCGGGTTTGGCGCCGCGCACCAGGTAGCCGTCCACCGTGGGCTCGACCACGAACCCCGCGTCGTCGACCGGTCGCGGCCGCAACACGATCCGCGCCGGTTCGGGCGTCGGGCGCGCCGTACGGTCGGCCTCGACCGCCGCGGCCAAGGCGAACGTGAGCTCGCGTAAACCGGTGTGGGTGGCGGCCGAGATGCGGTACACCGGCAGGCCACGGGCCTCGAGCTCCGGCGTCACCATGGCAGCGAGTTCAGCGGCGTCGGGAACGTCGATCTTGTTCAGGGCGACGAGCCGGGGCCGGCTGAGTAGCGCGCCGAACGTCCCCTCGTACTCGGAGAGCTCGGCCTCCACCGCGTCGAGGTCACTGAGCGGGTCGCGGCCCGGTTCGAGGGTGGCGCAGTCGATGACGTGCAGTAGCACGGAGCACCGTTCGACGTGTCGCAGGAAGTCCAGGCCCAGCCCCTTGCCCTGCGCGGCTCCAGGGATGAGCCCGGGCACGTCCGCGACCGTGAAGGTCACGTCGCCCGCGGTCACCACCCCGAGGTTCGGCGCCAGCGTGGTGAACGGGTAGTCGGCGATCTTCGGGCGAGCGGCCGACAGTGCCGCGACGAGCGACGACTTGCCCGCGCTGGGGAAGCCGACCAGCCCGACGTCCGCGACGCTCTTGAGCTCCAGCACGACGTCATGCGCATCGCCCGGCTCGCCCAGCAACGCGAACCCAGGCGCCTTGCGACGAGTCGAGGCCAGGGCCGCGTTGCCGAGGCCACCCCGCCCGCCCTGGGCGGCGACGAAGCGCGTACCGGCTCCGGTCAGATCGGCAAGGACGTCCCCGCCCGGGCCGACCACGACGGTGCCGTCGGGCACCCGCAACTCGAGATCGGCGCCCTCGGCCCCGTTGCGGTGGCTTCCGGCACCCGGGCGGCCGTTGCCCGCCTTCTGGTGCGGATGGAAGTGGAAGTCGAGCAGGGTGTGGACGTTCGGGTCGACGACGAGCACGACGTCTCCACCCCGTCCGCCGTTGCCGCCGTCCGGTCCCCCGAGGGGCTTGAACTTCTCACGGTGAATGGAGGCCACCCCGCGTCCGCCGTTGCCGGCGGCCAGGTGCAGCACCGCGCGGTCGACGAACGCCGGCATCGGGTTCCTCCTTCGGTACAGACGAAGGGCGGGCGCCCGATGATCCGGACGCCCGCCCTGCGGGACTGTGGGTCGTGCCGTCGGGCGGGCTTACTCCCCGGCCGGGACGGCGGCGGCGGTCTCGGCGATGCTGACGACCTTGCGACCGCGGGAGTGGCCGAAGGTGACGCTACCGGCTACCAGCGCGAACAAGGTGTCGTCACTGCCGCGGCCCACTCCGGCGCCGGGGTGGAACTTCGTGCCCCGCTGCCGCACGAGGATCTCGCCCGCGTTCACGACCTGGCCGCCGAAACGCTTGACGCCCAGGCGCTGCGCCGAGGAATCGCGACCGTTGCGCGAGCTGGACGCGCCCTTCTTGTGTGCCATCTCGCCTACTTCTGTCCGGTGCGGATGTCGGTGACCCGCAGCTGCGTGAGCTGCTGGCGATGCCCCATCCGCTTGTGGTAGCCGGTCTTGTTCTTGAACTTGTGAATCTTGATCTTGGGGCCCTTGGTGGCGCCGACGACCTCGGCGGTCACCGCAACCTGGGCCAGCGCGTCCGCCTCGTGCGTCACGGCAGACCCGTCGACGAGCAGGACGGCAGGCAGCGCCACCTCGGCGCCGGGGTCGGACGCCAGCTTCTCCACCGTGAGGACGTCGCCGACGGCGACCTTGTACTGCTTACCGCCGGTCTTGACGATCGCGTACATCGCGGACTTCAACTCCTGTGACTGCTGCTCTGTCGAGGATCGCGCGTCAATGCCGTGCGGACACGCAAACGTAACCCGCGTGCGGACGGGCCAACGATCAGGATACGGCATGCCGGATCGCACCGGCAAAGCCGCACCATGGCCCAGCGCCGATGCGGTCGGTTACGCGGTAGATGCTGCCTCGGCGACCGCAGGCGGTCCGGCCGGCCGACTCGCCGCTCGCCGGCGGCGGGGACGCCGGCTGCCGTTCGCGCCTTCGCCTGCCGGCTCCACCGGCCGGTCTGCGACCGGGGCGTCGACCGCGGCATCGACCGCGGACGTCGCGTCGGACACGTCCACCGCCGGAGCCGCGTCATCGACGCTCAACATCTGCGTGGAAAGCGCGTCGACCGCGGGCTCGTCGGCATCGGGCACCTCGTCGTCGTCGCCGTCGTGAACACCCGCGATGGACGCCATGGCGGCCGCAGCTGCACGGCGCTGGTCGTCGTTGACCGCCGGCTCCTCGGCACCCTCGGGCTCCTCGCGTGGGCCGCGCCGGGACCGCCGGCCCGAACCCTGCTCGTCCTGGTCGACCGGATCGGCGTAGATCAGGACGCCGCGTCCGTGACAGGTCGGGCACACTTCACTGAACGCTTCAAGCAGCCCCTCGCCGACCCGCTTACGGGTCAGCTGCACCAGGCCGAGCGAGGTCACCTCGGCGACCTGGTGCTTGGTCCGGTCCCGGGCGAGGCACTCGGTCAACCGGCGCAGGACGAGATCGCGGTTGCTCTCCAACACCATGTCGATGAAGTCGATGACGACGATGCCGCCGACGTCGCGCAACCGGAGCTGGCGCACGACTTCCTCGGCCGCCTCCAGGTTGTTGCGAGTGACGGTCTGTTCGAGATTGCCGCCCGAGCCGACGAACTTTCCGGTGTTGACGTCGACCACGGTCATGGCCTCGGTGCGGTCGATCACCAGAGAGCCGCCGGAGGGCAACCAGACCTTCCGATCGAGCGCCTTGGTCAGCTGCTCGTCCACGCGCAGGTCGTGGAACAGGTCGGAGTCACCGATGTGCCGCCGCACGCGCTGTTCGAGGTCAGGCGCCACGTCCGACACGTAGTCCGACACGGTGGTCCACCCCTCGTCGCCCTGCACGATCAGCTCGTGGAAGTCCTCGTTGAAGACGTCGCGCACGACCCGGATGGCGAGATCCGGCTCGCCGTAGACCAGCGCCGGCACGGTCTTGCGTCGCTCGGCCTTCGTCGAGATCGCGTCCCACTGCGCCCGTAGCCGCTCGACGTCGCGGGTCAGGTCCTCCTCGCTCGCGCCCTCCGCGGCGGTACGCACGATCACGCCGGCGTCCTCGGGGACGATCTTCTTGAGGATCGTCTTGAGGCGGTGCCGCTCGGTGTCGGGCAGCTTGCGACTGATACCGGTCATCCCGCCGCCGGGGACGTACACCAGGTACCGCCCGGGCAGCGAGATCTGGCTCGTCAACCGGGCACCCTTGTGCCCGATGGGGTCCTTCGTCACCTGGACGAGCACCGCGTCACCCGAGTGCAGGGCGGTCTCGATCGCCCGAGCCTTGCCTTCCAGCCCGGCCGCGTCCCAGTTGACCTCCCCGGCGTACAGCACGCCGTTGCGTCCCTTGCCGATGTCGACGAACGCCGCCTCCATGCTGGGCAGGACGTTCTGCACCCGGCCGAGGTAGATGTTGCCGACGTAGGACGTGGCGCTGGCCCGGGTCACGTAGTGCTCGACGAGCACGCCGTCCTCGAGGACCGCGACCTGCGTGCGATCACCGAGCTGGCGCACCGCCATCACCCGGTCGACGGACTCTCGCCGGGCCAGGAACTCGGCTTCGGTGAGGATGGCGGGCCGCCGCCGGCCCGCGTCGCGGCCGTCCCGTCGGCGCTGGCGCTTCGCCTCCAGCCGGGTGGATCCACGCACCCCACGCACGCGGTCCGGCTCCTCGCGCGTCTCCCGCACGTGCACGACGGTGTTCGGCGGGTCCTCGGCGCCGCCGCCCTCGGGCGCGTCACCGCCGTCTCCGGCGCGGCGGCGCCGCCGCCGCCGGCGGCGAGTACCCGCGTCATCGGCCGGGTCGGCGGCCGCCTCGGCGTCGTCGGCTGCGGCCTCCTCGGGCGCGGTCTCG
>CAXTNQ010000202.1:0-4430 GCA_964245745.1 uncultured Jatrophihabitantaceae bacterium | reverse complement strand
GCCCGCCAGCGCGTGAACGAGCGGCTCACGCTGGTGGGCGGGATCGACACCACCACCGGCCCACGGGGGGCCGTCGTCAGGTCGGGCACGGTCAGGTCGCTGACGATGAGCTTGACGGTGTCGTCACGGTGGTCGGGACGGCCCTTGACCACGACCACCGCATCCTCCGCGATGTTGATGCCCACCTGCGCGTACGTGGCCGGGAAGAACAGCAGCTCGACGGCGCCCTCGAGATCCTCGAGCACGGCCTGCGCCCACGGCGCACCGGCCTTCGTCACCCGGCGGTTCACGCCGGAGAGGATGCCGGCCACCGTCACCGTCTGGCCGTCGGCCGCACCGTCCACATGCAGCGCAGCAATCGACGTGTCTGCGGCCGACGCCAGCGCCCGCTCGAGCCCGAACAAGGGATGGTCGGACACGTAGAGACCGAGCATCTCGCGCTCGAAAGCGAGCAGGACGCTCTTGTCCCACTCCCCCGCGGGGACGGCGATCGCAAAAACGTCCACGTCGCTCGACGCGGCAAAGGCGTCGCCGAACAAGTCGAACTGCCCGACCGCCTCGGCCCGCTTGGTGTCGACGACGGCGTCCAGAGCACGCTCATGGATGAGCACCAGTCCACGCCGCGGATGCCCGAGCGAGTCGAACGCGCCCGCCTTGATCAAAGCCTCGACCGTTCGCTTGTTGCACACCACCGCGTCGACCTTGCGCAGGAAATCTGCGAAGTCGGTGAAGACGCCCTGCACCTGACGCGTGGCGCAGATCGAGGCCACGACGTTGGCGCCCACGTTGCGTACGGCGGACAAGCCGAAGCGGATGTCCGCGCCGGTCGGGGTGAACTGCGCCTCCGACGCGTTGACGTCCGGCGGGAGAACGGTGATGCCCATCCGCCGGCACTCGGCGAGGTACACGGCGGACTTGTCCTTGTCATCCTTCACGCTGCTGAGCAGGGCGGCCATGTACTCGGCCGGGTAGTTCGCTTTGAGGAAGGCCGTCCAGTAGGACACCAGCCCGTAGCCGGCGGTGTGCGACTTATTGAACGCGTAATCCGAGAACGGGACGAGGATGTCCCAGAGTGTCTTGACCGCGCCGGCCGAGTACCCGTTCGTGCGCATGCCCGCCGCAAAGCCTTCGTACTCCGCCTCGAGAACCTCGCGCTTCTTCTTGCCCATCGCCCGACGCAATAGATCGGCTCGGCCAAGCGAGTACCCCGCCAGCTTCTGCGGGATCTCCATGACCTGCTCTTGGTAGACGATCAATCCGTAGGTGGGCGCGAGGATCTCGCGCAGCGGCTCGGCGAGCTCGGGATGGATCGGCGTGATCTCCTGCTGCCCGTTCTTGCGCAGCGCGTAGTTCACGTGTGAGTTCGCGCCCATCGGCCCCGGGCGGTACAGCGCCAGGACGGCGGCAATGTCCTCGAAGGAGTCGGGTTTCATCTGCCGGAGCAGGTTGCGCATCGGCGCGCCGTCGAGTTGGAACACTCCGAGGGTGTCGCCGCGGGCCAGCAGCTCGTAGGTCGCGACATCGTCCAGGCCGAGCGCCTCGAGGACGATCCGCTCGCCGCGGTTGCGTTCGATGTTGCGTAACGCGTCGTCCAGCACCGTGAGGTTGCGCAGGCCCAGGAAGTCCATCTTGAGCAGGCCGAGGGTCTCGCAGGCCGGGTAGTCGAACTGCGTGATGATCGCCCCGTCCTGCTCCCGCTTCATGATCGGGATCAGGTCGAGCAGTGGATCGCTGGACATGATGACGCCGGCAGCGTGCACACCCCACTGCCGCTTCAGGCCCTCGAGGCCGCGAGCCGTGTCGACGACCCGCTTGACCTCGGGGTCGGCCGCGTACAGCGCCCGGAACTCGCCGGCTTCGCCGTGGCGCTTGTGCGTCTCATCGAAGATGCCGGCCAGGGGGACGTCCTTGCCCATTACCGGCGGCGGCATGATCTTGGTGATCCGCTCACCCATCGAGAACGGATATCCGAGCACGCGTGCGGAGTCCTTGACCGCCTGCTTGGCCTTGATCGTGCCGAAGGTGACGATCTGAGCGACGCGGTCGTCTCCGTACTTGTCGGTGACGTACCGGATGACCTCACCGCGGCCGCGCTCGTCGAAGTCCACGTCGATGTCGGGCATGGACACGCGCTCGGGGTTGAGGAAACGTTCGAACAGCAGCCCGTGGACGAGCGGGTCGAGCTCGGTGATCCCGAGGGCGTAGGCGACGATGGCGCCGGTGACCGAGCCCCGTCCCGGACCGACCCGGATTCCGTTCGCCTTCGCCCAGTTGATGAAGTCGGCGACGACGAGGAAGTAGCCGGAAAAGCCCATCTGGACGATCACGGCGGTCTCGTGGTCCGCTCGGGCGCGCGCGTCGGCGGGTACGCCGTTGGGATACCGCTGCCGTAGGCCGGCCTCGACCTCGTGCCGGAACCAGCTCTGCTCCGTTTCGCCGGACGGCACCGGGAACTGCGGCATGTAGTTCGCGCCCTCGACGAAGCTGACGTCGCACTGCTCGGCGACGAGCAGGGTGTTGTCGCACGCCTCGCGCAACTCGTACTTGTCGGCCCACAGCGACCGCATCTCGGCCGGCGACTTGAGGTAGAAGTCGCGCGCGTCGAGCTTGAAGCGCTTGGGGTCGGCCATCGTCTTGCCGGACTGCACGCACAGCAGGACTTCGTGCGCATCGGCGTCGCCGGCGTAGGTGTAGTGCAAGTCGTTGCTGGCGATCGCGGGCAGCCCGAGGTCGCGGCCCAGGCGCAGCAGGTCCTCGATGACCCGACGCTCCACATCCAGCCCGTGGTCCATCAGTTCGAGGTAAAAGTGGCCGCGTCCGAAGATGTCCTGGAATTCGGCAGCGGATTCTCGCGCCCTCGCGTAGTCACCGATCCGCAACCACGTCTGGATCTCGCCGGAGGCACACCCCGTCGTCCCGATCAGGCCGCCTGCGTACTGCGCCAGCAGCTCGCGGTCCGCCCGCGGACGGTAGTAGAACCCTTCCAAGCTGGACCGGGACGCCAGCCGGAACAAGTTGTGCAGCCCGCTGTTGTCGCGTGCCAGCATCGTCATGTGCGTGAAGGCGCCGCCGCCGGAGACGTCGTCGTCACCGCCGTTCGCCCAACGCACGCGGCTTCGTTCGAAGCGCGATGTGCCGGGCGTGAGGTAGGCCTCCATGCCGATGATCGGCTTGACGCCCGCGCGGACGGCCTGGGTGTAGAAGTCGTACGCGCCGAACACGTTGCCGTGGTCGGTCATCGCCAGCGCCGGCATGCCCATGCGCGTCGTCTCGGTGAACAGGTCGCCCAGTCGGGCGGCGCCGTCGAGCATCGAATACTCGGTGTGCACATGCAGGTGGACGAACGAGTCGGCCCCTGCGCTGCTCACCCTTGACCGACCCCGATCCGTGTCCATGCCGCACCGTCGCCGCGACGCGGTCGATTCTGCCTCGTCCCTCTGACACGGCGCAGGACCCCCGAGGATCGACGCGTGTCGTGCCGACAGCTG
This sequence comes from uncultured Jatrophihabitantaceae bacterium, assembly GCA_964245745.1. Taxonomy (GTDB): domain Bacteria; phylum Actinomycetota; class Actinomycetes; order Mycobacteriales; family Jatrophihabitantaceae; genus CAXTNQ01. The sequence goes on along the minus strand of CAXTNQ010000202.1, from coordinate 942 downwards.
ACTATCGGCCAAGATCAACGGTCAGAAGGGCGGATCGCTGCCGCCTTGAGGTCCCGGATCGACTACTGCTGTCGGCGGCGGCTGTGGGCGCGTCGGGACGTGGGTGCGGTACCGGTGTCCGGTGGGGGTGGGCCACTGGTATCCGCCGGCGGGGTCGCGGTTGATCTTCCAGTTGGTTTCGTCTTTGACGCGGTGGTGTCGTCGGCAGAGCGCCTGCACGTTGTCGGCGGATGTTTGGCCGCCGTCGTTCCAGCGGACGCGGTGGTCGAGGTCGCAGTGGTCGGCTTGTCGTCGGCAGGTGGGGAAGGTGCAGTGTTGGTCGCGGGCGATGACGTGGTCGCGCAGGTCCGCCGGCGGCCGGTAGGTGGTGCGGCCGTAGTCGAGCAGCTGGTGGCTTACCGGGTCGGTGAGCAGGCGGCGCCAGGTGCCGGTGGGGTCGGCGGCGATCCGCCGCGCGGTGTCGGCGGTGATCGGTCCGTACCCGGTCAGGTCGGCTGGCTGCTCATCCACGCCGAGCAGCGTGGTCGCGGCGACCGTGACCTGCACGGCCGGGCGCATGCCTTGGGCCTTCGGGAGGTGCGGGTCGTGTAGGGCGGTCACCCCGAGGTCCACGAGCGCGTCGGCGCGCCGCTGCGCGGCGGTGCGCGGGTCCCCCGCGGCGGTTTCGGCGGCCAACGCGTCCACGGCCGCCATGACGGCGGCGGCACCCTCGGCGGGCAGCAGAGCCCAGAGTCCGGCCATGCCGTCGGGGAGCGGCACCTGCCGGACGTCGCGGTCGGCGAGCGCCCGCACATGTCGTTCTTCCGCGGACGCGGGATCTGCCGCCAAGACCGCTCTGGTCACGTCGGTGCGGAACTCCCCGACCGTGCGCTCCGCGGCCGTCGGCAACACGGCGGCCTCGACCTGTCGGGTGGCGTCGTCGTCGAGGACCACGGTCGCGTC
>CAXTNQ010000201.1:0-4474 GCA_964245745.1 uncultured Jatrophihabitantaceae bacterium | reverse complement strand
ACCCCAACGACGACGTCAACGCCTCGCAGTCCAGCAACGACGTCTTCCCGAGCTCGATCCACGTCGCCGCGACCGCCGCCGTCGTCGACCAGCTGATCCCCGCGCTGAGCCACCTGGAGGCCGCCCTGGTGGTCGACCCGGTTGGCAACACCGTCCTGGGCACGATCGCGACGATCCTGCACGCCGGCGAGGGTGACGGGTGGTGCGCCGTCGAGGCCGCAACCGGCGCGCTGGCCGTCCGGTCCGAGGCGACGACGCCGGTGGCCCTGACCGCCGGCTGGCCCTCGCCTGAGGCCCTGGTCGACGCGGTGGTCGAGCAGGGGTCGGTGACCGCCTTCACCGGACCGGCCACCGCCGTCGATCCGGTGGCTGAGTCCTATGCACGTCGAGTTGGCGTGCGAGCGGACCGGATGGCGCAGCGGCTCTTCCGTTTGGACGCCTTGACCGTGCCGTCGGTCGCGGGATCGTCGCGTCCCGCCAGCGACGCCGACCGGCCGTTGCTCGTCGACTGGTTCACCGCCTTCGGGATCGAGGCTCGGGACCGGATCGCCGACTCGGCCCAGGCCGTCGACCGGGCGCTGCGGTGGGGACGGATCTGGTTATGGATGAATCCGGCCGGTCGTCCGGTGGCGCTGGCGGCGCGGCGCGCCGCCAGCTACGGCAGCGCCCGGATCGGGCCGGTGTACACCGCGCCGGACGAGCGCGGCCACGGCTACGGCACGGCGGTCGCCTGCGCCGCGACGCAGGACGTCCTGGAATATCACGCCATTCCGGTGTTGTTCACCGACCTGTCCAACCCTGTGTCGAACGCGATCTACCGGCGACTGGGCTATCGGCCGGTCGGTGACTACGCGCACGTCGACCTGACGGCAGGAGAATCAGATGACCGTTGACTTCTCGGACTCCTTCGGCGAGCACGCCGCCGAACGTCTCGACAGCGAGCAGGTCCTGTGGCTGACGACCACGTCGCCGACCGGTCAGCCGAGCCCGAACCCGGTGTGGTTCCTCCGGCGTGACGATCACGTACTGATCGCCAGCGACTCAGGTGCGGCGAAGGTGCGCGCGATCGCCAGCAACCCCAAGGTGGCACTGTCGTTCAACAGCACGCCGGACGGAGGCGACGTCGTCGTCCTCAACGGGATCGCGTCGCTGCGGGACGGCCACCTCAGCGGGGCGGACCTGAACGCCTACCTGGCCAAGTACGCCGAAGGCATTGCGCGGATCGGTCTGACCACGGACAGCTTCGCCCGCGACTACGACCAGCTGATCGACATCGAGCTGGTGAAGCTGCGCGGCTTCGTCGGCTGAGTCATAACGAGCGATAAGCGTCCCGGCGATGCTCGATGTCGAGCACGACGACACGTCGTCGCTGCTCCTCGATCCGGTACCGAAGCCGGTAGGCCCCCCGACGTGCCCGCCACAGCCCTTCGTACGGCTTACGCAACGGCGTCCCGACGGCGCGCGGACGCAAAGACAGCGGCTCGGTGATGAACTCCCAAGCAGCGAACGCCGCGGAAGGCGGTAACAGATCTGTCAAGGCCCGGCGGGCACCCGGTGCCAGGACGACCTCGTAGGCGTCAGCCTCATCACGAACTGGCACGACGTCGTCGCATGGCCTGCTCCATGGTGTCCGCGGTGACCACTCGTCCCGCGGTTACGTCAGCCTCGGCTTCGTTCAGTCGCTCCTGCGCCGCTGGATCCGACAACAGCTCAAGGGTGGCTTCTAGCGAGTCGAGATCCTCGGCCGCCAGTAGAACGACATAGTCGCGGCCGTTGCGGGTGACCCGGACGCGTTCGTGCGTGCGGTTCACCTCATCGGCGATCTCCGAAAGGCGCGCCTTGACCTCGGACAGCGGCAACGCGGTCATAGCGTCGAATTGTAGTCGATCGCCGGCTACGCCGACTTCTCGCGACGCTCGCGCTTGGGGTGTGCTTCGCGCGGGACGAGCGTCGGGTAGACGTGGTCGAGCACGGTGGACCGGTCGATCACGACGCGGGCCACATCACCGCGCGAGGGCACCTCGTACATCACCGACAGGAGTACTTCCTCCATGATGGCCCGCAGCCCTCGGGCCCCGGTGCCACGCAGTACGGCTTGGTCGGCGATGGCCTCGAGGGCGTCCTCGGTGAACTCCAGCTCTACGTTGTCCAGCTCGAACAGCTTGTTGTACTGCCGCACCAGGGCGTTCTTGGGTTCGGTGAGGATCTGCACGAGCGCGTCCCGGTCGAGGGGACGCACCGACGTGATGACCGGCAGCCGTCCGATGAACTCAGGGATCAACCCGAACTTCATCAGGTCCTCGGGCATGACGTCGGAGAAGACGTCCTTGTTGTCGCGCTCGAACTTCGTCCGCAGCTCGGCGCCGAATCCGAGGCCCTTCTTGCCGATGCGGGACTCGATGATGGTGTCCAGGCCGGCGAACGCGCCGCCCACGATGAACAGCACATTGGTCGTGTCAATCTGGATGAACTCCTGGTGCGGGTGCTTGCGGCCGCCCTGCGGCGGCACCGAAGCGGTCGTCCCTTCCAGGATCTTCAGCAGTGCCTGCTGCACACCCTCGCCGGACACGTCCCGAGTGATCGACGGGTTCTCGGCCTTGCGGGCGATCTTGTCGACCTCGTCGATGTAGATGATGCCGGTCTCGGCGCGCTTCACGTCGTAGTCGGCGGCCTGGATCAGCTTCAGCAGGATGTTCTCGACGTCCTCGCCGACGTACCCGGCCTCGGTCAGCGCGGTCGCGTCGGCGATGGCGAACGGGACGTTGAGCATGCGCGCGAGCGTCTGCGCGAGAAGCGTCTTGCCGGACCCCGTGGGACCGAGCAGCAGGATGTTCGACTTGGCCAGCTCCACCGCGGTGTCGGCGCTACGCGGCTTGTTATCGCCGCCCGCCTGGACGCGCTTGTAGTGGTTGTAGACCGCAACGGCCAGAGTCTTCTTGGCCTGCTCTTGGCCGACCACGTACCCGTTGAGGAAGTCGTAGATCTCGCTGGGCTTGGGCAGATCGTCGAAACTGAACTCGCTGGTCTCGGCTAGTTCCTCGTCGATGATCTCGTTGCAGAGATCGATGCACTCGTCGCAGATGTAGACGCCGGGGCCGGCGATCAGCTTCTTGACCTGCTTCTGGCTCTTGCCGCAGAACGAGCACTTGAGCAGGTCACCGGTCTCGCCGACTCGTGCCACGAGCGCCTCGTTTCCCCTCTATACGCCCTGTACCTGCGGTGCAGGTCGACCCCGCCCGCCGGTGTCAGACGGACGCCGGACGCCCAGAGACCGAACGGTACCCGGAAACCCTCGGGAAGTCCCCAGGAAATCACCGAGACCGACATCTCGGGCGCGGCGCCGGGCCAACGCCCGACAGCGTCAGTTGCTCAGCTTGCGGGTGCTGATGACGTCGTCGACGCTCCCGTATTCCTTGGCCTGCTCGGCGGTGAAGATCTTGTCGCGCTCGACGTCGGCGCGAACCTGCTCGATCGGCTGACCGGTGTGGCGGGCCAGGATCTCCTCCATGAGCTCACGCACCCGCAGGATCTCCTTCGCCTGAATGTCGAGGTCGGAGATCTGCATGGGGCCCTCGGTGCCGCCCGACGGCTGGTGGATGAGGATCCGCGACTGCGGCAGGGCGTATCGCTTCCCCTTCGTACCCGCCGCGAGCAGAACCGCGGCCGCCGAGGCGGCCTGGCCCATGCAGTACGTCTGGATCTCGGGTCGGATGTACTGCATGGTGTCGTAGATCGCCGTTAGGGCGGTGAACGAGCCACCCGGTGAGTTGATGTAGATCTGGATATCGCGGTCCGGATCGGACGACTCCAGCACGATGAGCTGGGCCATCACGTCGTTGGCGACGACGTCGTCGATGGGCGCGCCGAGGAAGATGATCCGCTCCTCGAACAGCTTGTTGTACGGGTTGGACTCCTTCATGCCGTAGTTCGTCCGCTCGACGAACGACGGCAGCACGTACCGCGCCTGCGGGAGGTGTCGATCCGGCGTGTGGTCAGTCATGACGAACTCGTCTCTCTTCGCGCGAGCGCTCATCGGTGTCTCTCATTCCGCCGGGATGACGCCGCCCGGGACCTGGCTGGCCCGGCTGACGATGTGGTCGATGAAGCCGTAGTCCAGCGCTTCCTGCGAGGTGAACCACCGATCGCGGTCGCCGTCCTTGACGACCTGCTCCACGCTCTGCCCGGTCTGCTGAGCCGTGATCTCGGCCATCTCTTGCTTGGTGAGGTTCCACTGCTCGGCCTGGATCTTGATGTCGGACGCCGTACCGCCCAGGCCGGCCGAACCCTGGTGCATGAGGATGCGCGCGTGGGGCAGCGCGTAACGCTTACCCCGGGTGCCGGCCGTGAGCAGGAACTGACCCATCGACGCCGCGAGGCCCATCGCCCATGTGGAGACGTCGCAATCGATCAGCTCCATCGTGTCGAAGATGGCCATGCCGGCCGTGACCGAGCCGCCCGGCGAGTTGATGTAGAG
>CAXTNQ010000200.1:0-4520 GCA_964245745.1 uncultured Jatrophihabitantaceae bacterium | reverse complement strand
GATCAGCGGACGCGCCATCGCTAGGTACGAGAGCGTCGAGGACCGCGTCGACGCACACGACGACCCGTGCGCCGTCGAACCACGGCTGGATTCCGCGTGGATGTGGCGCGGGGAGCATCTCGTGCGGCGGCTGCGCCACCTGCATCTGCTGGCCGGCGTTGCCGTCGTGCTGGCCACCCTCGCGGCACCCACCGAGTCCGGCTGGCGGTGGGTCGCGCTGGCCGTATCCGGGTTGACCGTCCTGGCCGTGGTCGGGCTGCTCCTGCGTCGCGACGTCTGCGGACGCGGCGCCAACCCGCGCTGGTGGGCTCCGACCATCTGGACGATATGGGGCGTGCTCGCCGCGGTCAGCGGCATCACCCTCGGGCTGCTCCTCGCCGACGCGCTGCCCTATCCGACGCCGCGACCGCCAAAGGCACCGACCAGGGCGAGCGGGCTGCCCTACTATGCGGGCGCGGTGCTCTGGTTGTTCGGCGTGGTCCTCGTCCTGTTCCTCGTGCTGGCCGTCGTGCTGCTCCGGCTGCGGGCCCGACGCGACCGCACCCCTCCGGAACCCGCGATGGCCGGCTTGGGCGGGCTCGCCGTCGGTCTGCTCGGCGGGTTCGCCGCAGGGGCCTTCTCGGCCGGTGCGTACATCTTCGGCGCGGCTTGGCTGAAGACCGGCTCGCTCAAGCCCAACTTCAGGGACGTCACGGCCGCCGCGAAGGGGTTCGACGTGCCGGAGGTGATCCGCGACGCCGCCCTGGTGTTCGCGGTCTCGACCGCCTTCATCCTGGTCGCCGCCGTGCTGCTGCTCGGCGTGGCCGCGATCCGTTACGTCCGGGTGGGAGGCGACACCCGATCGCGCGCCGCGCAGGCCTTCGCCGAGGACTACCCCGAGGTGAGCGGCCCGGCCGGCCGGGTGCGCCAGATCCGGCGGCAGTTCTGGCTGGCCGGGCTCGTCGACCGTGGCGGATCAATCGTCGGCCTCCTCCTCCTGCCGGGGACCGTGCTCACCGTCGTCGTCACGGCACTCCTGCTGCTGCGTCCGTGGTCGTGGGCGGCCCACCAGGCCGACGTCCTCGCCGGCCTTCCGGGCGGCGGGTGGTTGCCGAACAGCGGGGCGTTCTCGGCGGCCTACCTGCAGGCCGTCGGCGCGTACGCCGTCGTGATCCTGCTGCTCGCCCTGGTCACGCTGGGCGCCCTCGCGTACCGGGTGTCGGTCACGCGCCGACGGGTCGGCATCCTGTGGGACATCGCCTCGTTCTGGCCGCGGTCGGCGCACCCGTTCGCGGCGCCGTGCTACGCGGAACGCTCGGTGCCCGACCTCACCACCCGGCTGCGGTGGTACGCCGCGGACGCCGACCCGGCCGCCTACCCGTCCGGCGCGGTCGTGCTCGCAGGGCACAGCCAGGGTTCGGTGATCTCCGCAGCCGTCCTGCTCCAGCTCGCGCGAAGCGACAGCCACGCGGCCGCCGAGGCGCGGGTCCTTCCCCGGCTGGCCTTCCTCAGCTACGGATGCGTCCTGCGCCGGCTCTACTCCCGGTACTTCCCGGCCTACCTCGGCACACCGGTACTCGGCGCGGTCGCGCAGACCGTCTCGGGGCCGGACGGCGTCCGCTGGCGCAACCTGTGGCGGCACAGCGACCCGATCGGCGGCCCGGTCGAGAACGGCGGTGCAACACGGGGCATCGACTGCCGGTTACGGGATCCCCGGTTCGCCGTGCCGGCCGGCGACCTGAGCCACCCACCGACCCACGGGCACTCCGACTATCCGTCCGATCCCGCTTTCCAGGCGGAGGTCGCCGTCCTGGCTCGCGAGCTGTAGCCGGCGTTCAGGCGCGCGCCTTCTGCAGGTTGCGGTCGATCGCGCCGAGGAACTCCTCGGTCGTCAGCCACGGGGTGTCCGGGCCGATGAGCACGGCGAGGTCCTTGGTCATCTCGCCACCTTCGACGGTGTCCACGCAGACGTGTTCCAGCGTCTCGGCGAACGCGCTGACCTCGGGCGTGCTGTCGAGCGTGCCCCGGTGTGCCAGTCCGCGCGTCCACGCGAAGATCGAGGCGATGGGGTTCGTCGAGGTCGGTTTGCCCTGCTGGTGCTGGCGATAGTGCCTGGTCACCGTGCCGTGGGCCGCCTCCGCTTCGACGGTGCGGCCGTCCGGCGTCATGAGCACGGACGTCATCAGGCCGAGCGAGCCGAACCCCTGCGCCACGGTGTCGGACTGCACGTCGCCGTCGTAGTTCTTACAGGCCCACACGTAACCGCCCTCCCACTTCAGGGCGGCGGCGACCATGTCGTCGATCAGGCGGTGCTCGTACGTCAGCCCGGCCGTCTCGAAGTCGGCCTGGAACTCGTCGGCGTACACCTCGGCGAACAGGTCCTTGAACCGGCCGTCGTAGGCCTTGAGAATCGTGTTCTTCGTCGACAGGTAGACCGGGTAGTTCCGGCTCAGCCCGTAGCGCAGCGACGCCCGCGCGAAGTCGCGGATCGAGTCGTCGAGGTTGTACATGGCGAGGGCGACGCCAGCCGCCGGGAAGTCATAGACGTTGAGCTCCATCGGCGCGGAGCCGTCCTCAGGCGTGAACGTCAGGGTGAGCGACCCGGCGCCCGGGATCACCGTATCGGTGGCGCGGTACTGGTCCCCGAAGGCGTGGCGGCCGACCACGATCGGCTTGGTCCAGCCCGGAACCAAACGCGGGACGTTGGTCATGATGATCGGTTCGCGGAAGATCACGCCGCCGAGGATGTTGCGGATGGTGCCGTTCGGCGACCGCCACATCTTCTTCAGGCCGAACTCGGTCACCCGTGCCTCGTCGGGCGTTATCGTCGCGCACTTCACGCCCACCCCGTGCCGTTGGATGGCGTGCGCCGCGTCGACGGTCACCTGGTCGTCGGTGGCGTCGCGGTGCTCGATGCCCAGGTCGTAGTACTCCAGGTTCACGTCGAGGTAGGGCAGGATCAGCTTGTCCTTGATGAATTGCCAGATGATCCTGGTCATCTCGTCGCCGTCGAGCTCGACGACGGTTCCCTCGACCTTGATCTTGGCCATGGCGGACGCCTCCTCGGTCACGATGTCTTGGTGTCAAGATATCGGGTGGCTCCAGCGCAACCTTGCGGCCGTCGCGCTGACGTCCATCCCCCGCACCCTAACCGCACCGTTGACGGGCTCCCGCTCAGCCATTCAGGCTGGGACGATGTCTGTTGACCCGTCCCGTCGCGTCTGGCTGATTACCGGCGCCTCCTCCGGATTCGGCCTGGCCCTGGCCGAGGCGGTGATCGGGCGTGGTGACTTCGTCGTCGCGGCGGCTCGCCGGCTGGACCGCATTGAGCAGCTCGCCGACGGCCATCCCGACCAGGTGGACGCCGTGGCCCTCGACGTCACCGACACGGATCGCGGGCGCGCCGTGGTCGACGCGGTGGTGGGTCGGCACGGCCGGGTGGACGTCCTCGTGAACAACGCGGGCCGCACCCAGGTCGGTGCGCTCGAGGAGACGACCGACGCCGAGCTGCGGGCGTTGTTCGACCTGCACTTCTTCGGACCGGCGGCGTTGACCCGCGCAGTGTTGCCGCAGATGCGACGCCAGGGCGGCGGGACGGTGGTGCAGATGTCCAGCGTGGGCGGCCAGGTCACCGCGCCGGGGTTCGGCGCCTACTGCGCCACGAAGTTCGCGCTGGAGGGCCTGACCGAGACGCTGAGCCAGGAGGTGGACTTCGGGGTGCGCTTCGTGATCGTCGAGCCCGGCGCGTTCCGGACGAGCCTGTTCGACCCGGCGGCGGCGTACCAGTCGGCGGCCATGCCCGAGTACGCCGCGACGGTGGGGACCACCCGCCAGTACCTGTCCGACGGCGACGGGACGCAGGCCGGTGACCCGGCCAAGGCTGCGCACGCGATCATCACTGCCGTCGACGCCGAGCACCCGCCGCTGCGGCTCGTCCTCGGTGCGGACGCCATCGACGGCATCCGGCAGCGGCTGCGCCGCATCGCCGACGAGCTCACCGCGTGGGAGGGCGTCGGTCGCAACACCGCGCTCGCGGCACCGGCGCCGTGACCGGCGTCGTCACCCTGACGACCGAGCGATTGTGCCTGCGGGGCTGGCGAGACGACGACCGCGAGCCGTTCGCCGCCCTGAACGCCGACCCCGAGGTCATGGCGCACTTCCCGGCACCCCTCGACCGGGCCGCGAGCGACGCACTGGTCGACCGCATCGAGGCGCGTTTCGCCCGGCACGGCTTCGGCCTGTGGGCGGTCGAACGTCTCGACACCGGCGCCTTCGTCGGTTGTGTCGGGCTCGCCGTCCCGTCGTTCGCCGCCGCTTTCCTGCCGAACGTGGAGGTGGGCTGGCGCCTGGCCCGTCCCGTCTGGGGTCAGGGCTTTGCGACGGAAGCCGCGCGGGCCGCGCTGACCGTCGGGTTCGACCAGTTCGGCCTGCCGGAGATCGTCAGCTTCACGGCTGTCGCTAACGGCCCGTCCCAGGCGGTGATGCGACGTCTGGGCATGACGCACGACCCGGCCGACACCTTCGACCACCCGGCCCTCCCC
>CAXTNQ010000199.1:0-4587 GCA_964245745.1 uncultured Jatrophihabitantaceae bacterium | reverse complement strand
GCCATCAGCCGAGACGGCGCCGTGGGCTGCTGTATGCCGAGCGGCGATCGGGGCGACCAGGAGACTGGTCACGACGATGGCGGCGGCGATGGCCACCGAGCGGTTCGTGCGGCGCGGGCAGTACGGGTGCGGGGGGTCGCAGGCGATGAGCGCGACGACACTGCCGGCGATGATGCCTCCGACGTGCGCGCCCCAGGTGATGGTGGTCGGATAGGCCAGCCGAAGGACGACGATGGTGGCGAGGGCGGGAACCCAGAAGCTGCGTTGCCAAGGTATGCCGCTGCGGATGAGGTCGATGGCTGCAGCAGCGCCGGCGCCGAGGGTGGCGGCCGAGGTTCCAGCGTTGTAGGCGTGCGGTGGCTCAACCACGAGCGCGACGGTTGCACCGGCTGTCCATGCGGCGGCGAAGAGGGCGAGAAACCGTGCCGTTCCGTACGTGCGTTCTACCTGGACGCCAGCCAACAGCAGCAGGATCACCACGATGATGAGATGAACCAGGCCGGGGATGACGATGCCGTACGTCAGTGTTCGCCACCATTGACCGGACGCGATGAGCTGGGCGTTTGCGGGCGATTCTGCGTTCGAAGGAACCGTGTAGGGATCCGCTCCAGATCGAGCCGCCCGCGGCAACCGCGACCGCCCACGCCGCTAGGCAGCCAGCTGAGAGGGCCACGGTGGCGGGCATCGGTCGTCGACCGCCCCGTAGAGCCGCCAGCCAGTCCGCCGCGGTCTCGGCGGCGGGTGCGTGATGCACGGTGGTGTTAAGACGCGACGCCGATGGTGTTCAGGTCGACCGTCCCGAGGACCGTCGAGACCCCGACGTTGCGCAGCTTGCCGCCGACCACGTTCGGATCGTTCAGGGCGACGGTCGGCAACAGCGGCCAGGCGGAGCTCAGTTGCTGGTTCGTGATGGCGTTGAACTGCGATGCGACGTCACTGGGGTTATCGGTCGAGTTCGCCAGCGCCTGAATCTTCTGGAAGATCATCTTGTCGTCGGTCCGCGAGAAGTTACTCGAGTTCCACGACGACAGGTCGGCGTTACCACCGAGCACGGCCGGCGTCACACTGGCCATGGTTGGCCAGTCCCAGCACCAGCCCGCCCGGCCGATGTCGGGAGGGTTGGGGCCGCGGATCGTCTTGTAGTACGACGAGGTCGGGATCTGATCGATCACCATCGTGACGCCCGCGTTTTTCAGGTCGTTCTGGATTTGCGTGGCGACGGTCTTCTGCTTCACCGAGGTGTTCGCCACGCCGTAGTGCAGCGGCGGCACCGTCTTGCCGGCGAGCAGCGCCTTGGCGGCGGCCGGGTCTCCCGTCGGCTTGAGCCCGAGCGCCGCGGGCTTGAAGCCGGGGATTGTCGTCTGCAGCGTCGGCGAGACGATGGTGTCCACCGTGGTCCCGAAGATGTCGCCGCCGTACGTCGTCTGGATCGCTTCCCGGTTGATCGCGGTCTCGATCGCGTTGCGGACGTCCGGGTCAGTAATCTTCTGCGTGTTGATCCACTCGTAGTCCACGCACGGCGTCGCGCCGTTGGTGAACCGGGCCTTGACGCTGGCGTCGCGGATCTTAGGCAGGTCACCGTTCTGCAGCGCCCCTGAGTTCTCCAGCGTGGTCGCGGTCTGGTCGTCGCCTTGGTTGGCGATCAGCCGCTGGCTGATCGTCGGCAGGTCGATGCCGAAGGTGACTTTGAAGCCGTCCGGCAGCGCCGGGCGGTTCGGGTCGCTCGCCGGGTCCCAGTTCGTGTTGCGGACCAGAGTCAGCGACTTCTTCGGCGTGTAGTTCTGGATCTTGTACGGCCCCGACGAGACCGGCGAGAAGTCGTAGTTCTGCTTGGTGTCCTTCGCTTTGGGCACAGGCGCGGTGTAGAACAGCGACAGGATCCAGTTTGCGTCGGGTGTGGGACCGGTGAAGTGGAAGACGATCGTGGTGTCGTCCGGCGTCTGCACCGCGGTCAGATCCTTGTTCGGATTGGCATACGGGCCGCGGTACCCATTCGTGTTCGCCAACAAGTCCGGCATGTACGTCGCGCCGTCTTTATAGATGTCCTGCGCGAAGGACCGCTCGACGTTGTATTTGATGTCCTGGCTCGTGATCGGCGTGCCGTCCTCGAACTTCACGTCGGTCCGCAGCTTGTACGTCCACGTCTTTCCGCCATCCGACTGCGTACCGAGATCGGCCGCTAAGTCGGGCTCGATCTCCGGCTTCTGGCCAGGAGCGTCCTTGATGACGGTCAACGTACGGTAGATCAACTTGCCGAACTCACCCGAGTTGGTCACGTAGTTCTGCACCGGGTCGAGGTGCTCGAAGTCGTCCGCGGCCAGAATGTTCACCGTCCCACCCTTGGCGGTGAAGCCGGGCCGGAGCACGCCGCCGAGGACGGCTGAAGTGCCCGACGCCGTGCTGGCTCTACTGATGCTGCTCCCGCCGCCGCCCGCCGAACTGGAACACCCGGCAGCCCACGCGACAGCCATGATCCCGCTAACCGCCACGACAAGTGTCGTTCGAGTGATCATGCGGCGTCATTCCTTCCCCCAGGGTGCGTCACCCGGGCTTTGCCCATCAAGCTCTTGAACGGCGCGAGGACCTAACGATTCAGCGTGGGCCAAAGCAACAGGCCCGGTCGTTACCGATTCGTCATCGTCGACGGTCAAGGAGGCATCGCGGGCGGCGTTGGACCTTGCTTCGGCTGTGTACGACCACGACCCCACGGCACCGGCGCGCCGCCGCTCCCGCCGCTCTCGCCGCTCTCGCAACCGTCACGGGCATTTCATCGTCCCGCCGCCAGGAAGCTTCCGCTGCGGTCTCTGATCGGTAACGAATTACGACCTCACCCACCCGCGCGCGCCAGAAACCCGGAAAGGTGAAGCGAACCCACATCGTGGTGAGGACACACGTGATGCTGCGAATTCATTTCACCGCTGCGGATCTGCTGGAAACCCGCTACGCCATGCGGCCGTCGCCGCTGCTCGAACTGACGACAGCCATCGCGATGCTGCAGCGCCGCGACACGCTGTTCGACGCCTGGCGGAAGGAGACCGCCGCGAAGATTCCCCGAGCGGCCCGTCTCCTCTTCCAGCTCATCCCACCTAGCGCAACCGGACCGCTGTTCCTCGATCCCGCCACCGACGACTTCACCGCCGGACTGGACTTGGTCCTGACCACCCCACGACCGCTCGTGCGCGCCCAGCTGACTCGAGCCGACAACGCGGAACGGGCGGTAACGCCGTGGCTACGCGGCCTCTACGACCGCGACGGTGAAGCGTGGCGGATGCTCGCCGACGCCATGACCGCCGCGTACCACCACATCCTGTCTCCGTCGTGGCCGCGCGTCCAGGCGGGGTTCCGCGCCGACATCGGGCTACGTGGACGGCTGACCGCTGAGGGTGGCATCCGCGCCAGCCTGGAAGGCATGTACCCCGACACGCATTGGCGCGGCACCACCCTGTGCGTCCACCGGCCGACCACCCTCGACGTCCATCCCGAAGGGCGTGGAGTCACCTTCCTACCCCTTGTCTGCTGGAGCGGGTTTCCTCTCGTCACAGACCATCCCGACGGCAGCGTGCTCATCGTCTACCCCGCCTGCACGTCGCTTCCGCTGACCGCAGCCGATCCGGTCGACGACTCCCTTCGCGCCTTGCTCGGCCCTACTCGAGCGGGCATCCTCGCCCTTGCCGCCGGGAGACGCAGCACCAGCGAACTCGCCGACGAACTGGAAATCAGTGCCGCAAGCGCCTCCACCCACACTCGGACGCTGCGCGCGGCCGGACTGCTCACCACAACACGCGACGGCAAGACCGCCGTCCACTCCCTGACCCCCCTCGGCCAGCGGCTTCTCCTCGCCGGCTAACCCGAACAGGCGTGTCCGCCAGCACGCCCGGCTGACCGTGACCGAGAAGGGTCAACCGGAGTCGACCGGTCAGCGGTCACCGCCCGTGTGACGCGACCTGGCGAGGCTCAACAGAAGCGGTTCGATGCGGTGGTGCACCGGTGCGACAGCCGACCAGACCGCTCGCGCCAATCGCCGCTCGAAACGAACGAACGTGGCTACGACGAGCCGCGAGTCGTCCACCTGCACCACCTTCGCGGCGGTGATCAGCGGCGACCGGACCATCAACGTGATGCAGCGACATCCGATCGAGTGGATCTTCCAGCCGAGTACATACTCGGGAGAGCCACGAGGTCCCAGCCGTAATCGCAGGATTGCCTTCCACCCGAGCACCACCAGCCAGCGCACCAGCATCGGCGCATCCTCGAACACGATCCGCGCCCATTCCTCCGACGAGCGCGCCTGGGAGCCGACCCCGATCGCGAACGCGGAGGCGTAGTCGGCGTCAACCACCGTCCCGGCCGCGCGGACCTCCTCGGAGACCTCCACACAAGACGCCTGGACACAACGGGCAGCCCTCACGAACACAAGTCTGCGCCGCAGCGCCCGACAACGTACGACGACTGCCGGGCCATCTGATCGCCGATCGATGCGCGGCCAAGATCTGGTTCGACTCGGGCACCCTTACCTGCGCCTCCCGCACGGGCGGGTCTATCGCGCTAACGGTGTTTCCGGCGGTTTCCATTAGTAGGTTTCGGCTG
>CAXTNQ010000198.1:0-4629 GCA_964245745.1 uncultured Jatrophihabitantaceae bacterium | reverse complement strand
GGCCGCCGCTCGGCGCTACGTAGCCGCCTTCGGCGGCGTCGACCGGGCGGTCGAGGTGGCCCAAGAGGCGTTCGCGGCAGGGGATTTTCGGTGGGCAGCGACGGTGCTCAACCACGTCCTGTTCGCCGCCGACGGCCACGACCGAGCGCGGCAGCTTCAAGCGGACACCCTCGAACAGCTGGGCTTCGGCGCAGAGAACGGCACCTGGCGCAATTTCTTCCTGATGGGTGCCTACGAGCTGCGCCATGGCAACGTCGGCACGCTGGTGTCCTCCGCCTCGTCGCCGGATCTCATCGCGGCCCTGACCGTCGACCAGCTGATCGACACCATCGCGATCCGCGTCGACGGTCCCCGCGCCTGGGATCAGCACCTGGAACTCGACGTCCATGTAACGGACGTAGACACGGAGCGGCGACTCGAACTGCGCAACGGCGTCCTCATTGCGCGCCCGGTTCCCGACGGCGGGGACGCCGCAGGCTTGAGTCTGCGCCTGACTCGAGCCGCGCTCATCGCGCTGCTCCTCGGGCAGTCCAGCCTGGAACAGCTGACGGCGTCCGGGGCGCTCACCGTTGACGGCGACCCGGCGATCTGGTCCACATTGGCGAGCCTGCTCGACCAGGCTGACCCGGACTTCGCGATTGTCACCCCGTGACCTCCGACCGCCTCGTGAACGAGGTTGACGCAGCCGGCTGCGGCTCGAGTGCTCGGTGGCCAGGGGCGGGATCGAACCGCCGACCTACCGCTTTTCAGGCGGTCGCTCGTACCAACTGAGCTACCTGGCCGGATCGTGTACGGCGCCTGCGCCGACCCGGAGAGCCTACCGGAGCGTCACGGTCGCACGGTCGTAACGATCGAGGATCAGGTCAACGACGACCGGGTCGGCGCCGATCGGCGCCGCGACGGGGACGCCCGGCGGAACCGACGTGACGAGGCGGTCGGCGAACTGGCCTGGTGCGAGTAGGTAAGCCGAGACGCCCAACCGTGGGTGGTCAGCCGCTGCGGCCGTCAGCCGTTGCGCGAAGCGCTGATCGATAGCCGCAACGTCCACCGGGCAGCTCAGACGGGCGCCCAGATCGGCTGCCGCAATCTGCAGATCGGCCCACGCTTCCTGGCGGCTGGAACCGGTGGCCGCAAGGACTACGCGATCCGGGCCGGACGCGCCGGCCTGGGCCAGCCTGATCGCGAGCACGTCGGCCAGCGCGGGATCCGGGCCGACGGGCGGCGTGACGATCACATGGCGACGCTCGGCGGCGGTCGGGATGTCGTCGAGCACGTGGTACCCGCGCGCCAGCAGAAGTGGGACGACGATCCCCGGATCGCGCAGTTCATCGAGGGCTTCGGGTAGGGACGGGCGGAGCACATCGAGGTAGCAGAGCCGGGCGTCGAGGTCAGGTCGGCGCAGGCCCACCCCGTCGAGGACGCGCCGGATGGTGGCCGCGCCGGCCGCCGACCTGGTGCCGTGTGCGGCGATGAGCAGGACCGGCCGCATGCCTGGACCGTACGCAGCCCTTGTCGGAGGTTGGTCCGCAGTCCTCGTGGGTAGACGGACAGCTATGACGACGAACGAGCCCGGGCGTCCTGACGCGACCTCGGCGTCCCTCGGAGAACTGGTCTCCCGCGCGTCCGAACAGCTGACCACGCTCGTTCGTGACGAGATCCGGCTCGCGCAGGCCGAGCTGGTGCAGAAGGGCAAGCGGGCCGGCATCGGCATCGGTCTGTTCGGCGGGGCCGGAGTGCTCGCGTGGTTCGGTTTCGGTGCTCTCGTCGCCGCGGCTATCTGGGGCTTGTCCAATGTGGTGGCCGGGTGGCTCGCGGCCGTCATCGTCGGCGTTGTACTGTTCGCCGCGGCCGGCGTCGCCGCGCTGATCGGCAAGCGAGAGACGCAGCAGGCCACGCCTCCGGTGCCGCAGCAGGCGGTGGCGAGCGTCCGCGAAGACGTCAATGTCGTGAAGGGCAGCTTGCGTCGATGACCAATCAGGATCCCGAGCAGCTTCGAGAAGAGATCGAAACGACCAGGCGGGAGCTCGGTGAGACCGTCGATGCCCTGAGCCACAAGGTCGATCCACGTGAGCAGGCCAAAGCCGCCGCCCACGCCGCCGGTGACAAGGCGCAGGAGCTTGCCGGCAAGGCGCAGGTCAAAGCCCAAGAGGTGGGTCAGCGCGTGCAGGAGAAGACGCCGCAACCGGTGCTCGACGCCGCCGGCAAGGCCCGCGGTGCGGTAGGACCGGCGGCCGAAGCGGCCCGCGAGAAGCTCGGGCCGGCAGCTGACGCGGCGCGTGACAGGTTGCGCGGTCACGAGAAGCAGGTGATCGGCATCGCCGCTGGTGTCGTCGTGCTGCTCTTCGTCCTCCGGCGTAGGAAGAAGTCGAGCGAGTGAATGCGTCGAAGATCCTCTATAAGCCGTGGGGTTTGCTTGCCGGTGCCGTCGGCGGCGCTCTCGCCGGCGCGGTGTTCAAGCGGATCTGGCGGGCCACGCAGCACGAGGATGAGGCGCCGAACGCGCTGGACCCGGACGCCGGCTGGAAGCAGGTCGTCGTGGCCGCTGCCCTCGAAGGTGCGGTGTTCGGCGGAGTGAAGGCGATCGTGGACCGGGCCGGGGCCACGGGCTTCGCGAAAGCAACCGGCAGCTGGCCCGGCTAGTCGCGCCCTCAGCCCGCGTTAGCTTGCGGCGGCCAGGTCGTCCAGGTGACCGCGGATCCAACGTCCGGCCCGTCGGTACCGTGCCGACCACTGCGTCCAGAGTTGGGCGAACGCCGGGTGGCCGGCCTGGCTGCCCTCCTCGATGATCCCCGCGATCCAGCCGTGCGCCGCGGGAGTGGCCAGCCGCACGGCGGTCCGCAGCGCGGCGTCGGCCTGGTACGCATCGAGCAGCAGCCGCCACCGCAATGCCCACCGTCCCTGCCGGGCGTCCTGGACGTCGCGGACGTCAAGGAGCGGCACCCAGAAGCACGCGGCCATCGCGAGCTCCCACGCCGCAGAGCCGGGAGCGGCCAGGTCGAAGTCGATGAGGGCCATGGCTCGACCGTTGCGGAAGATGACGTTGGCCGGATGCGGGTCGTTGTGCGTCACCAGGCGCCCGCGCCAGCGCGCCGGAACGGGCCGGTGCCAGCGGTGCGCGCTCGCGTCGAACGTCGACGCATGCAGGTGGAAATCACGCAGCAGCTCGCCCACGCTGACGAGGGCGTCGTCGGTGACCGCCCAATCGGCCAGTGGCGGCGTCGCGGCCCGACCCTCGATGTAGGTGAGCACTTCGGTCCCGTCGCGAACCTCCAGCAGGTCGGGTGCCCCCCCGAAACCGCTGGCGGTCAGGTGGCGCAGGAATGCGTGGCTCGCCCCGCTGTGCGGCCCGGTCGGCCGGTGCACCGTGTGTCCGATGCGCACAACCTGGCCGCGGTTGGCCGTGCCGCCCTCGAGCGGACCGTCCTCATCGAGCACCGACAGCGGCGGCATGGCGCCTTCCCTTCGTCGTGTCCTCGACCAGTAGCCGCGCCAGGCTCGCGTGCGTCACCAGTCCGGTGATCAGGCCGCCACGCATCGCAGCGCCGACCGCACGCGCCTTGGCGTCGCCGTAGGCGACCGCCAGCACGGACGACAAAGCGCCGAGCTGGTCGGCGCTCATGCCGATGATCCGCTTGCTGAGCGGCGTAGGAACCGGGCGCCCGTCGTCGTCGACGAACACCCCGGAGATCTCCGCCACCACGCCGAGCCGCCGTGCGCGTTCGCGCGCCTCGACGTCGACGGCGTCGAACACGGTGGACAGGCCTGGTTGCCACGCCCCGATGCCGACCGCCGCCACCGTGACCTGGTCGGTCAGCGACATGACCCGGGCCACGTCCGGCTGCCGGCGCAAGGTCCGCGCCGCGGCGGCGTCGTCGGCCACCAGCGGCGCGTAGTAGACGTGCGAGCGGCCGCCGCCGGCCGCCGCCACGCCTCGGACGAGTTCGAGCACATCGCTCCCGCCGGGGCCGGACAAGGCACCGGTCAGCTGCACGACGGCGCACGGCACGAATCCGGTCAGTCCCGAGCTGATACCGGAGAGGGAGCGGGCCCAGGCCAACCCGAGAACGTCCTCGGGAGTGACGATCTCGGTCAGCACGTCCGCCGCCGCCTGGCCGAGGCGGCGGCGGAGCACCGTGAGGTCGTCGTCGGGGACATCGAGCACAACGGCCTGCTTGAGCCCGAACGCGTCCTGCAACTCGCTGGACAGTTCGGTGTCGACCGCGCCGGGTGCATGGATTTCGATGCGCACCATGCCGCTGCTGCGCGCGATGTCGAGCAACCGCGCGATGCGGAACCGGCTGACCCCGAGCTCGTCAGCGATGTCGGTCTTCGAGCGTCCGTCCAGGTAGTACCGCCGGGCCACGCGGGCGGTCAAGATCAGCTCATTGGGTCGGTCTCCCATCACGGTCCCCCTGTGATCACCATCGTGCTCATCTGAGCGCGGCAGATCTCATTTTGGCAGCAAACCTTGACACGCCGCTATGGCTTCGCCCATCTTTCGACGTGAACGTCCGAGCGCTAGTGCGCTCAGATGAGCACGTCGTCCCCAGTCGGATGCGAGCAAGGAGAGCTAGATGCGAGCCAGTATGCGGTCGGTGATCGTCGGCCTGTCGGTCCCTGTCGTAGCGC
>CAXTNQ010000197.1:4253-4660 GCA_964245745.1 uncultured Jatrophihabitantaceae bacterium | reverse complement strand
CACGACCACCTGCACGACTCCCGACCCGTCCCGCAGGTCGATGAACGCCACGCCGCCGTGGTCTCGTCGGCTGCCCACCCAGCCGGCGAGGGTCACGGATTCGCCGGCGTGCGACGCACGCAGCGTCCCGGCTTCGTGGCTGCGGATCACGGGTTCTCCTGTTCGGCAACGGCGTCGGCGGCGGCATTCAGCCCGGTAGCGAGGACGGCCGGGTACCGGTCGGCGGCCGGAGGTTCCCAGCTGGCGGGGTCGGCAGGTGCCTGCGCTCCGCTTCGGATGTCCTTCACCTCGTGACCATTGTCCGGACCGGCGGGAAACCAGACGAACGGAATACCGCGCCGGTCGGCGTAGCGGATCTGCCGACCGTATTTGGCTGCCGTGGGCGCGACCTCGGTCGGGATACAGCG
>CAXTNQ010000197.1:0-4243 GCA_964245745.1 uncultured Jatrophihabitantaceae bacterium | reverse complement strand
ATGATGGCCGTCGGCTGGGCGCAGCGGCACCGCGACCGCGGTCGGGAGACCGCGTGCGCGCAGCGGCCCCGCCACTGCCTCGCTCGCGGCACGCGACGCCTCGTCCGCCAACGCGACGACCACCGCGGACGGTACGGACCTCGACGCCGTGAGCCGGCCGCGCGCGAGCAACGGAACGAGCATCCGGGTCACGCCGAGCGAGATCCCTACCCCGGGATAGGTCGAGCGGCCGTCGCTGGCCAGGGAGTCGTAGCGTCCTCCCGAGCAGATGGACCCGATCTGCTCGAAACCCGTCATCCGGGTCTCGAAGACCGTGCCGGTGTAGTAGTCGAGGCCCCGGGCGATGCGCAGGTCGGCCTGGACGTCCACCCCGGTGATCCCCCGACAGCCCGCGATGACCGCCGCGAGTTCGGCGATTCCCTCGTCCAGCAAAGGATCTTGCACCCCCAGCTCGTGCACACGGTCGACGAACGACGTGTCGGACGTCCGGATGTCGGCGAGCGCCAGGCACCGAGCCGCCTGCTTGTCCGACAGCCCGGCGTCGTCGGTGAGCAGTTCGGCGACCACGGAGGGCGGCGCCTTGTCCAGCTTGTCGATCGCGCGCATGACCGCTGCCGGTTCGGACGCGCCGAGCCCCCGGTAGAACCCTTCGATCAGCTTGCGGTTGTTCACCTGCAGTCGCATCGCGGGCAGAAAGGCCAGATCCGCGAGCGCCTCCGCCATAACGTTGGCCACTTCGACGTCGTGATGGAACGGAAGATCGTCGCGGCCGATAACGTCGATGTCGGCCTGCGTGAATTCGCGATACCGGCCCTCCTGCGGACGCTCGCCGCGCCACACCTTCTGGATCTGATACCGCCGGAACGGGAACTGCAGGTGGCCGGCGTGCTCGAGCACGTAACGCGCGAAGGGCACGGTGAGGTCGAAGTGCAGACCGAGCTCGGACCGGTCGTGCTCGTCGGCGTGCAGCCGGCGCAGGACGTACACCTCGTTGTCGATCTCGCCCTTGCGCAGCAGCTGCTCGAGCGGTTCGGCGGCCCGCGTCTCGATCGAAGCGAAGCCGTGGAGCTCGAAGGTCGCGCGTAAGCCGTCGATGACGGCGAGCTCGACGATGCGCTGCTCGGGCCGCAACTCGGGGAAGCCGGAGAGTGGCTGAGGCCGGCTCACCGCAGGTCCCGCAGGTGCGGATTCGTCGTCCGCTCCTGACCGATGGTGGTGGACGGGCCGTGCCCGGGCAGCACGACGGTCGCGTCGGACATCGGCCAGATCACGGTGTGCAGGGAGCGGGTCATCGCGTCCATCGATCCGCCGGGGAGGTCGACGCGTCCGATCGAACCGGCGAACAACACGTCGCCGCTGAACAACAACGGCTGCTCGTCGGCCTCGGCCGCGAAGACCACCGACCCGGCCGTGTGTCCGGGCGCGTGCCGGACGGTGAACCCGGTGCCTCCGAGGGCCATGACCTCACCGTCGCGCAACTCCCGGACGTCGTCGGGCTCGGCGACGGTCAGTCCGGTCAGGCCCATGAGCGGCGTGCCCACCGGAACGCCCACGCCGGACCAGGGGTCGGTCAGCTGTGCGCGGTCAGCGGGATGGATGTAGGCCGGGACATCGCGGGCCTGGCAAACGGGCACGACGGAGAACGTGTGGTCCAGGTGGCCGTGGGTGAGCAGGACCGCGACCGGGTGCAGGCGGTGCTCGGCCACCAGCTCGTCGAGCTGCGGGCCGACGGCGGCGCCCGGATCGATGATCACGCACTGCTCGCCGTCGCCGGTCGCCACCACCCAGCAGTTGGTGGCCGTGTACGCCGATGGGATGCTCGCGATCAGCACGGCGAGTTCTCCCGGGGTGGCGACGGACGGACACGTCAGCCTACCGACCGCAGGCTGGGCACCCAGGCGGCGCTGAGGCGGCTTCCATACACTGTCGCGGTTTCTGTCTGTGTTCCCGTCCTTCGGAAGGACCGCTCCGTGCCGACCAGCAAGCAGCGCCGAGACGCCGCGCGCCGACACCTCGAACGTCAGCTGCAGCAGCGTCAGGCGCAGGAGGCGGTCCGCAAGCGCCGCGTGCTGATCGCGACGATTGCCGGCACGCTTGCCGTTGCCCTAGCCGTGGTGCTCGTCGTGGTGTTCGCGACCCGGGGCAGCGGCAAGAAGTCGACGCCCGCAGCGGCGTCCGCACCAGCCAGCGCTTCACCGGCGACCGCGTCGGCCGCCGCCGCGAAGTATCCGTGCACGTGGGAGACAGGCGCGGGCGGGACGGCCGCCAAGAAGGTGTCGCTGCCGCCGACGACACCACCCAAGACCGGGACGGTGGTCGTGAACGTCACGACGTCGCAGGGCCCCATGGTGTTCACGCTGGACCGGGCCAAGGCGCCGTGCACGGTGGCCAACTTCGAGTCCCTCGTCCAGCAGAAGTACTACGACAACACGCCGTGCCCCCGGGTGGAAAGCAAGGAGCTGTTCATCCTGCAGTGCGGTGACCCGACCGGTACCGGCAGCGGAGGTCCTGGCTACACAATTCCGGACGAGTACACCGGTCAGGAGAAATACACGGCCGGCTCGCTGGCCATGGCCAACACCGGCCAGGCGAACACGGGCGGCAGTCAGTTCTTCGTCGTCTACAAGGACGACGCGCTACCCGCGCAGTACACCCTGTTCGGGACCGTGACGAGTGGGCTGAACGTCGTCGAGAAGGTCGCCGCCGCCGGCGACGACGGCTCCAACCAGGCCGGCGGAGGCAAGCCCAAGCTGCCGATCAACCTGACCACGCTGACCGTCAAGTCGGGCTGATCAGCGACGCGCACCGGGTCCACACTGGGTCCGTACGCACCGAGTGACGGCTCCCCGCGCCGAGTGACGGATCACCGCGCCGAGTGACGGATCCAACGCCGTCACTCGGCCGAACGAGACGTCACTCGGCCGAACGAGACGTCACTCGGCGGAATGTCAGGGTGGCTAGCGACCCGGTTATCCGGCTTGACGACAGCGAGCTGGCAGCGCTCGACGCAGAGGTTGCCGACGGGCGGGCGGCCAATCGCTCGGACTTTGTCCGCAAGGGAATCGCTCAGCTGCAACGCGAGCAGCACTATCGCGGCGAGGAGGCGGTCCTCGGCGGGCTCGCCCAAAGTGGCGAGCTGGTCTACCCGGATCTTGCCGGTGCGCTTGACGTCCGCCATCCCCCGTTGGACTGGTGCGGACCCTCGCCTCGGTCCGTCTGGACAAGCGTCGGCCGGCGTTGATCTTGACTCGCGCGTCGAAGCTTCACCTGCTGTCCTGGGCGACGATTGCTCCGATCACGACGACGATCCGTGGCCTGACCAGCGAGGTGCTGGTCGGGCCACGCAACGGGCTGGACCACGACAGCGTCGTGAACTGCGACAACATCACCACAGTGGCCGCGAGCGCCGTCGGCCAGAACATCGGCCTGCTGGTCGACGATCAGGAAGCTGCGCTGCTCGGGTGATCAGCGACGCCTTCGAACTCGACCTGACGTGGGCTTCGCGCTGTAGGGCACCGCCATCCTCGCGCCGAGTGACGGATCGCGGTGTCGACTGACGTCTCCAACGCCGTCACTCGGCAGAACGAGACGTCACTCGACGGAACAGACGTCACTCGAGAGGGGACGTCAGCCAGAGATGTGCGGTTGCCGCGCGTGCCTAGTTGGCGGAGGCGACCCGGTAGACGTCGTAGACGCCGTCCACGTTGCGGATGGCGCGCAGCAGGTGACCAAGGTGTTTGGACTCGGCCAGCTCGAAGGTGAACTTGCTGACGGCCACCCGATCGCGGTTGGTATTCACCGACGCGGACAGGATGCTCACCCGTTCGTCGGAGAGCACCCGCGTCACGTCCGACAGCAAGCGGTGGCGGTCGAGCGCCTCGACCTGGATCGACACGACGAAGGCCGAGTCGGTAGACGGCGCCCATTCGACATCGACCAGGCGGTCGGACTGCTGGAGCAGGCTGGTCGCGTTCGTGCACGTCCGGCGGTGCACCGACACCCCGCCGCCTCGGGTGACGAAGCCCAAGATCTCGTCACCCGGCACAGGCGTACAGCAGCGAGCGAGCTTCACCCACACGTCTGTGGCGCCCTTGACGACCACTCCGGCGTCGCCGGCGTTGTGCCGCGCCGGCGTCTCCGAAGGCCGGGCCGTCTCGGCAAGGTCCTCGACCGCACCCTCCGGCCCACCGAGCTGGGTGACCAGTTTCTGCACAACGTTCTGCGCGGAGACATGGCCCTCGCC
>CAXTNQ010000196.1:0-4701 GCA_964245745.1 uncultured Jatrophihabitantaceae bacterium | reverse complement strand
CTGCTGCTCGACGGGGTCGGCGTCCCCGAGATCCGCACCCGCATGCAGGGTCGGCATGTCTTGGTCGTCGTCAAGGGCTACGACTACGCGAAGGATCTGCGCGCGCTCAAGCACTACATCCGCGAGTACCACCCGGTGCTCGTCGGGGTGGACGGCGGTGCCGACGCATTGGAGGCGGCCGGATACCACCCGGACGTGATCATCGGCGATCTAGTCGGCGTCTCGGACGAGCGGCTACGCAGCCGCGCCGAGGTCGTGCTGCGTACCGACCGCGGCCTTGCCGCGGCTGCAGGACCTCGGCGTCGAGGCGATCACGTTCCCGGCGAACGCTCCGAGCGAGGATCTGGCCCTGCTGCTCGCCGATCACGACGGGGCCGCGCTGATCGTGACGGTCGGGACGCACGCCACGCTCACCGAGTTCCTCGACAAGGGACGCGGCGCCACCGCTTCCACGTTTCTCACCCGGATGCGGGTCGGTAGCAAGCTCGTCGACGCGAAGGGTGTGTTGCGCCTGTATCGCAGCCGGATCTCGGCGGCGGCCCTGCTCATGCTGGTGCTTGCGGCGCTGATCGCGATCACCGCCGCACTGGCCGTCTCGGAGAGCGGCCGCGCCTACTTCTCCGATGCCTGGAACCAACTCGTCGACTGGGTACAGGGGCTGTTCTCGTGATCTCGTTCCGCTATCACATCGTCTCGATCATCGCGGTGTTCCTGGCGTTGTCGTTGGGCATCGTGGTCGGGACGACGGCACTGAACGGCCCGATCACCGCGGACCTGCGCCGTCAGGTGGACTCGCTGAAGAAAGACCGAGCGACGCTGGCCGCCCAGGTGAACGGTTTGCAAGGGCAGGTCGGCGACGCCCAGCGCTTCGCCGACACCTACGGCGGTCAGATCGTGAACGGCACGTTGTCCGGCCTCAGCGCGCTGATGATCGGGCTGCCCGGCGCGGCCACGTCGACCAAGGACGCCATCGCCAAGCAGATCGCGGCGGCCGGCGGCAAGCTCTCCGGCCGGATCCAGATCACCTCCGACTACGTCGACCCGAAGCGGGCCGGCGACATCACGTCGCTGACGGTGAGCACGCATCCCGTCGGCCTCGTCCTGCCCAATACCGACGACGCCGGCGCGCTCGGCGGGGCGCTGTTGTCCTTCGTCCTCGTCGGGAAGGGCCAGCAGACCGACGTACAGCAGGTGCTGGCGGGACTGGCGTCGCTGCACATGGTGAAGGTCGAGAGTGCCGACACCGTGCAACCGGCGACACTCATCGTGCTGGTGACCGGTGGCGGATTGAAGTCCGGGGACGCCAGCGGCAAGACCCAGCTCGCCCTGATCACCGAGTTGCAGCGCGCCGGCGCCCACGTCGTCGTGGCCGGTGACACCGCGTCGGCGACGTCGAATGGCGTCGTCTCCCTGGTCCGGTCAGACGACACCGATAAGGGCACGGTGTCCACCGTCGACGACGCCGATTCGTCGATGGGGCAGGTGGCGACCGTGCTGGCCATGGCCGCCGCGCAGGCCTCGCGGTACGGGCATTTCGGCACGGGCAAGGGTGTCGACGCGCTGTTCCCGGCGCCCGCGAAGTAGCGGGCGCTGATGTCGCGGCGCCCGCGAAGTAGCAGGCGCTGATGTCACCGTTCCGGCCAGGTAAACCGGCTGGACCGACATCCGCTGATATCATGGAGTTCCGTGGATAGGGCGGAACGAGCAACCAAGCACCTGTTCGTCACCGGGGGCGTGGCCTCCTCACTCGGCAAGGGTTTGACCGCCAGCAGTCTGGGCAGTCTGTTGAAGGCCCGGGGCTTGCGGGTGACCATGCAGAAGCTGGACCCCTATCTCAACGTCGATCCCGGGACGATGAACCCGTTTCAGCATGGCGAGGTGTTCGTCACCGAGGACGGGGCCGAGACCGACCTCGACATTGGGCACTACGAACGGTTCCTCGACACTGATCTGGTCGGCTCCGCCAATGTCACCACGGGACAGGTGTATTCGAGCGTCATCGCCAAGGAGCGGCGCGGCGAATACTTGGGTGACACGGTGCAGGTCATCCCGCACATCACGAACGAGATCAAGCGTCGGATCCGGGCCATGAGTGAGCCTGGACCCGACGGCCAGCCGCCGCACATCGTGATCACTGAGATCGGCGGGACGGTCGGGGACATCGAATCCTTACCGTTCCTCGAAGCGGCGCGGCAGGTCCGGCACGACGTCGGCCGGGACAACTGCTTTTTCCTGCATGTGTCCCTGGTGCCGTACCTGGCGCCGTCCGGTGAACTGAAGACGAAGCCGACCCAGCACTCGGTCGCAGCGCTGCGCAGCATCGGCATAACACCGGACGCCGTGGTGTGCCGTAGCGACCGGCCCATTCCCGACGGCGTCAAACGCAAGATCTCGTTGATGTGCGACGTCGACCTCGAGGCGGTGGTCTCCGCGACGGACGCATCGAGCATCTACGAGATCCCACGGGTTCTGCACAGTGAGGGCCTGGACGCCTACGTGGTCCGGCGCCTCGGGTTGCCGTTCCGCGACGTCGACTGGACGGTGTGGGGCGACCTGCTCGACCGGGTGCATCACCCACGCCGGGAGGTCAAGATCGCGCTGGTCGGCAAGTACGTCGACCTGCCTGACGCCTACCTCTCGGTCACCGAGGCGCTGCGCGCGGCGGGGTTCGGCCGCCGCGCTCGAGTGGCCATCCGCTGGGTACCGTCGGACACCTGCGAGACCGCGGCCGGTGCGAGCGCGGCCCTCGGCGACGTCGACGGGGTAGTCGTTCCCGGCGGGTTCGGCGTGCGCGGCATCGAGGGCAAGGTCGGTGCGGCCCGGTATGCCCGGGAGAACGGGATCCCCATCCTCGGCCTGTGCCTTGGCCTGCAGTGCATGGTCATCGAGACGGCGCGCCACCTGGCTGACCTGCCGCAGGCCAATTCCGCCGAGTTCGACCCGACCACCCCCGACCCGGTGATCGCCACCATGGCCGAGCAGATGTCCATCGTCGCAGGCGACGGCGATCTCGGTGGCTCGATGCGGCTGGGCGCCTATCCGGCCACGTTGTCGCCGGGGTCGTTGGCCGCCGACGTGTACGGGACGCGCGCGGTGTCAGAGCGGCACCGGCACCGCTACGAGGTCAACAACGCCTACCGCGACCGGCTGGCCACCGCCGGCGTGGTCATCAGCGGCACCTCGCCCAACGGCGAGTTGGTGGAGTTCGTGGAGCTGCCGCGTAGCGTCCACCCGTACTGGATCGCCACCCAGGCTCACCCGGAGCTGAAGTCGAGGCCTACCCGAGCTCACCCGCTGTTCCGCGGCCTGATCGAGGCCGCGCTGGCGCACGCCGACGCCCAGCGGCTGCCGGTCGAGATCCCCGACGAACAGCTGAGCGTCGCCGGACCGATGGAGGGCGCCGACGGCACGGGCGGGTCCGCCGACGCGGTCGGTTTCGACCGGGCCGGCGAGCTGGCGGGTGCGGGGACCGCGACTGCCCCGGCGTCCTCGCGGTGACCGACGGGCAGTACCCCGTCCTCTCCTCGACGTCGGTCTTTCGCGGCCGCGTACTCGGTCTGCGTACCGACGAGGTCCGCATGTCCGACGGCGCGGTCGCCGTCCGCGAGGTGGTCGAGCACCCCGGGGCGGTCGGCATCGTCGCGTTGGACGACGCGGACCGGGTGGTCCTTGTCAACCAGTACCGCCATCCCGTCGGCCGGTATCTGGACGAGTTGCCGGCCGGTCTGCTCGACGTCGCGCACGAAGCTCCGCTCGCGGCGGCGCACCGCGAGCTGTATGAGGAAGCCGCGCTCACGGCGCGGGAGTGGCACGTGCTGGTGGACCTGTTCACCTCCCCCGGCATGTCCGACGAGGCCATTCGTATCTACCTGGCCCGCGACCTGCGGCCCGTGCCGGACGCCGACCGCTTCGTCGCCGAGCACGAAGAGCTGACCCTCACCGTGCACCGGGTGCCACTCGACGAGGCGGTGCAGCGAGTGTTCGCCGGAACGCTGGTCAACGCCTCGGCGGTGGCGGGGGTGGTAGCGACGTGGGCGGCGCGTCGACAGAACTGGTCGTCGCTACGTCCTGCGGACGCTCCCTGGACGGCCCGCGCCGCGGCGCCGACGAGCGAACAGCCGCACTAGATTTCCCCGCAGAGCGGGGACCCGGCGTTAGGGTGCGAGCCGTGAGCGCCCAGCCGCCGCGGACAGCGGGTACGGCCGCGGCGATTCGCGACTTCCTCGACCACCTGGCCGTCGAGCGTGGCGTCGCTGCGAACACGCTCAGCGCTTACCGCCGAGATCTGCTTCGGTACTCGGCCTACTTGGACGCCCGGAACGTCGTCTCGCTGCGCGACGTCGACGCCACCCAGGTGAGTGCTTTCGTCGCCCACCTGCGTCAGGGGGACGCCGACCATGTCGCGCTGTCGACCTCTTCAGCGGCGCGCGCGGTCGTCGCGGTACGGGGGCTGCATCGCTTCGCCGTTCGCGACGGACTCCTCACCGAAGACGTGGCTCGCGCCGTTCGCCCGCCGGCGCCACCTCGCCGGCTGCCGAAGGCGATCCCGGTCGCGCACGTCGAGCGCCTCCTGGAGGCCGCGGGCGACCAGACTGCACTCGCCCTCCGCGACCGGACATTGCTCGAGCTCCTCTACGGGACTGGTGCGCGGATCTCCGAGGCCGTGGGGTTGGCCGTCGACGACGTCGACCTGACCGATCG
>CAXTNQ010000195.1:0-4793 GCA_964245745.1 uncultured Jatrophihabitantaceae bacterium | reverse complement strand
CGGGCGATCACGTCGTCGTCGTTCACGCCGCCACCTCGTCCAGGCTCGGAAGGCTCGCGAGCACCGCAGGAATCGTCGCTTCGAGGGCCGCGGCCACCCGGTAGCAGCGGTCGTCAGCCAGCGCCGGCGCCATCACCTGCAGCCCGACCGGCAGCCCGTTGGACAACCCGCACGGCACCGATATCGCCGGCGTCCCGGCCAGCGACGCGGGCAGCGTGCACAGGTCGTTGACGTACATGGCCATCGGGTCGTCGATGCGCTCACCGATCGGGAACGCGACGAAGGGCGACGAGGGTGAGACGAGCACGTCCGCGGTCTCGAACGCCGCCGCGAAGTCCCGAGCGATCAGCGTCCGCACCTTCTGCGCCTGCCCGTAGTACGCGTCGTAATAGCCGGACGACAGGGCGTACGTCCCGATCATGATCCGGCGCTTCACCTCGGCGCCGAAGCCGGCCTCGCGGGTGAGCGCCATGACGTCTTCGAGCGGCCGCACACCGTCGTCCCCGACCCGTAGCCCGTAACGCACGCCGTCGAAGCGGGCGAGGTTGGACGAGCATTCGCTCGGCGCGATCAGGTAGTACGCGGCCAGGGCGTACCCGAAGTGGGGGCACGACACCTCGACAACCTCGGCTCCCAGCTGGCGCAGGGTCGCGACGCCGTCTTCGAACGCCGAGAGGACGCCCGCCTGGTAGCCGTCGCCGCCGAGCTCGCGCACGACTCCGACGCGCAGGCCGGTGAGGTCTCCGCGGGCGCCGGCACGCGCCGCCTCGACCACGGGCGGTACCGGCTGCGGGATCGACGTGGCGTCGCACGGGTCGTGCCCCGCGATCACCTCGTGCAGCAGCGCGGCGTCGAGCACGGTGCGGGCCAGCGGGCCGGCCTGGTCGAGGGACGAAGAGAACGCGACCAGTCCGTAACGGGACACCCCGCCGTAGGTCGGTTTGTGGCCGACGATCCCGGTGACGGCCGCGGGCTGACGGATCGAGCCGCCGGTGTCCGTGCCGATCCCGAGCGGCGCCTCAAAGCCGGCCACCGCCGCGCTCGATCCGCCCGACGACCCGCCCGGGATCCGGCTGAGATCCCAGGGGTTGTGGGTTGGGAAGTAAGCGGAGTTCTCGGTGGACGAGCCCATGGCGAACTCGTCCATGTTGGTCTTGCCGAGCATGACAACGCCGGCGTCCTTGATCCGTCGGGTGATCGTCGCGTCGTACGGCGGCACCCAGCCTTCGAGGATGCGCGAGCCGGCCGTGGTGGGCACGCCCTGTGTCACCACGACGTCCTTCATGGCCAGCGGCACGCCGGCCAGCGGCCCGAGCGCGTCGCCGGCCGCGCGACGCGCGTCCACGGCACGGGCCGCGTCGAGCGCGCCGTCGGCGTCGACGTGTAGGAACGCGCGCAGCGCCGGGTCGACCGCGTCGATCCGGTCGAGGTGCGCCTGCGCGATCTCGACCGCGGACGCCTGGCCGCCGGCCACGAGGTCGGCGAGCTCGGCGGCGGTCCGGCGGGTCAGGTCGGTGCTCACGGCGCGGCCACCGCCTCATCCGCGCCACGACCTTCGGCCGAGGCCTCATCCGACAATGCTTGGCTCGCGTCCGCGTCCCCGTCGGCCACCTCATCGGCCAAGATCCGCGGCACCCGGAACTTGTCGTCCTCGACGGACGGCGCGGACGCCAACACGGCGTCGCGCGGCAGGCTGGGCCGGACCTCGTCGTCGCGCAGCACGTTGGTCAGCGGCACGGCGTGCGAGGTCGGCGGGATGTCGGCCGCCGCGACCTCGCCCACGCGCGCCACGGCGGAGAGGATGACTTCGAGCTGACTGGCGAACACGTCGAGCTCCTGGTCGGTGACCGCGAGCCGGGCCAGGCGAGCGAGATGCGCGACGTCGGTGCGACTAATCCGCGGTACAGCGGTCGAGCCGGCCGGAGAGGTGTCTGACACGTGCTCGGAGTCTACGAGTCGCCGTGGCCGGCCGATACGCGGTTTCCCGCCGACGGCGCGATACCGATGGAGCCGGTCCGGGTAATGACCCGGACATGGCAGATGATCTGACGGGCAAGACGATTGCGTTTCTGGTGGCCAACGAAGGTGTGGAACAGGTCGAGCTGACCTCGCCGTGGCAGGCGGTGATCGACGCCGGCGGGCAACCGGTGCTCGTCGCGCCGCAGACCGGGTACGTGCAGGCCTTCAACCACCTCGACAGAGCCGACACCTTTCCGGTCACCGTCGCGACGGAGCAACTACAGGCGGCCGACTACTACGGCGTTGTGCTGCCGGGTGGGGTGGCGAACGGCGACAGCCTGCGTACCGACGCAGCGGCGGTGCGTTTCGTCGGCGAGTGGGCCGGGGCCAGTCGGCCGGTGGCGGCGATCTGCCACGGGCCGTGGACGCTCGTGGAGGCCGATGTGGTGCGCGGCAAGACACTGACGAGTTGGCCGAGCCTGCAGACCGACATCCGCAACGCAGGCGGTGAGTGGGTCGACGAGCAGGTCGTCAACGACGCGGCCGGCGGCTTCGGCCTGGTGACGAGCCGCAAACCCGACGACCTCGAGGCGTTCAACACCGCCCTGGTCGAGCTGTTCGGCCGCGCCTCCACCGGAGCGTCGGCCGGCTGATCCTTGGTGCCCGGACGGCGAGGCGACCCGCCACCTTTACCTCCGTGACACATCCGTCCGGGAGGCTGGTCCGGTGGCCTACCTGCTTCGGGTTCGGCTGCCGGACCGTCCCGGCGCTCTGGGCGCCGTCGCGACGGCCATGGGGGCGGTGGGCGCGGACATCCTCAGTGTGGACGTGATCGACCGGACGCCGAACGCGGCCGTGGACGACCTGGTGGTCGACCTGCCGCCGGGCAAGTTACCGGACACGGTGGTCAGCGCTGCTGCGGGCGTGCCGGGCGTCCAGGTCGAGTCGATCCGGCAGTACGCCGAGCAGAACGATCCGCACCGTGAGCTCGAGCTGCTCGATGCCCTCGCCGCGCGTCCGCACGACTCGGAGCGGGTGCTGTCCGAAGGTGTGGCACGGATCTTCCGCGCCGGGTGGGCCCTCGTCCTCGACCATCCACGTCACACCGAGGCCCGGGTCGCCGCCGCGAGCACCGCGGCACCCGAGATCGACGCGGTGTCGACGCCGTGGTGGCCGCCGTCGCCGGCCCGTGCGTTGGCACTCGACGACGGTTGG
Organism: uncultured Jatrophihabitantaceae bacterium; assembly: GCA_964245745.1. Taxonomy (GTDB): domain Bacteria; phylum Actinomycetota; class Actinomycetes; order Mycobacteriales; family Jatrophihabitantaceae; genus CAXTNQ01. Next base: position 1,619 of record CAXTNQ010000195.1, on the reverse strand, counting down.
GCGCCACCCGACTGGGCGAAGCTCGACACGGAGGTGGCAGTCGCCCCGCACGGCGGGGGCGCACTGCTGGTCGGTCGTCCGGCCATGCCGTGGCTGCCGTCCGAGCTGCTGCGGCTCACCCACCTCGCGGCGATCGCCGCCACCGTGACGTCGGCCACGACGCCGCCGCAGTGACCAGGTCGGCCACCACGCCGTCGCAGTGATCTCGGGGCGGCGACATGATCACTCCGGCGTCACCTGGACGACCTCCCGGGCGGCGTCCGGGCCTTGTTCGAGCAGCACGGTGAACCCGTCCTCGTCGAGCACCGGTACACCCAGCTGCATCGCCTTGTCGTACTTGGTGCCGGGGTTGTCGCCGACCACCACGAACGCCGTCTTCTTGGAGACGCTGCCCGACGACTTCCCTCCGCGGGCGGCAATCGCCTCGGCCGCAGAATCGCGCGAGAAGCCCTGCAGTGAGCCGGTGACGACGACGCTCAACCCGTCGAGCGGTCGCGGCCCGTCGTCGGCCTGCACGTCGCTGAGATCCACCCCCGTCGCACGCCACTTCTCGACGATGGCGCGGTGCCAGTCGACCCCGAACCACTCGACCACGGCGTCGGCGATGGTCGGGCCCACGCCTTCGGCGGACGCAAGATCGGCCGGGGACGCCGCCATGATCCGGTCCAGCGAGCCGAACTCGCGCGCCAGGGCCTGCGCGGCCGTGGGCCCGACGTGCCGGATCGAGAGCGCTACGAGCACCCGCCACAACGGCCGGTGCTTCGCGGTCTCGAGGTTCTCGAGCAGCCGCTCCCCGGTGGCGTTCAGGTCACCCGCGTGCCGGACTCGCCCCTTCACCTTGTTGTCCCGGGTGAGCCGGAACAACTCGACCTGGCGTAGTCGCTCGCCGTCGAGCGCAAACAGGTCGCCCTCGTCCTCGACCACCCGAGCCCGCAGCAGGGCGATGGCCGCCTCGTAGCCGAGCGCTTCGATATCGAAGGCGCCGCGACCAGCCACGTGGAAGATGCGCTCACGCAGCTGGGCGGGACACGAGCGCGTGTTCGGGCAGCGGATGTCGACGTCACCCTCGCGCGCCGGTGCCAACGGCGTCCCGCACTCTGGACAGACGATCGGCATCACGAACGGCCGCTCCGTACCGTCGCGCAGCGCGACCACTGGGCCGACGATCTCAGGGATGACGTCGCCGGCCTTGCGAAGCACGACGGTGTCGCCGATCAGGACGCCCTTGCGCTCGACCTCGCCGGCGTTGTGCAACGTGGCCAGTTCGACGGTCGAACCAGACACGCGGACCGGCGTCATGACGCCGAACGGCGTCACCCGCCCGGTGCGCCCCACGTTCACCCGGATGTCGAGCAGCTTGGTATTAACCTCCTCCGGAGGGTACTTATAGGCAATCGCCCACCGCGGCGCCCGGCTGGTCGAGCCGAGCCGGCGCTGCAGCCCGAGGTCGTCGACCTTGACCACGACGCCGTCGATCTCGTGCTCGACGTCGTGACGGTGCACCCGGTAGTTCTCGATGAACGCTTGGACCCCGGCCAGGTCAGGCACCACTTCGGCCCGCGCGGACGTGGGCATCCCCCAGCCGTGCAGCAGCTCGTACCACTGAGACTGGCTCGAGA
>CAXTNQ010000194.1:0-4869 GCA_964245745.1 uncultured Jatrophihabitantaceae bacterium | reverse complement strand
GCTGGGGAGTGGGTAGGTCTACGTCGGTGACCGACACCGCGTCGACGCCGGCGAATCCGGTCAAGGTGACAGCCCGCATGTGAACTCCAGGGTGGATGTGAGCGTTTACCAGTCCGCAATGGCCGGCACGATGTCGCGGGCGAGAACCTCGAGATACCGCAGCGGATCGGGACCGGTCGTCACGGCATACGCCACGGTGAAGCCGGCGTCACGCAGTCCGCGCAATTCGTCCAGCGTCTTGTCGACGTTCGTGGTGTCGACGGAGACCATCGTCGTCTTCTCGATGTCGTCGTAGTCGCGTCCGACCTCGTCGCAGCGCTGCCGCAACACGTCCAGCTTCCCGGCGGCCTGCGGACCGCCGAAGATGTTGCAGGCGTCGGCGTACTGGGCGACCAGGCGCAGCGTCTTCTTCTCGCCTCCGCCGCCGATCAGGACGGGCGGCCGGCGCAGCGCCTGCGGCGAGTTCAGCGTGCTCTCCAGCTGGTAGTGCTTGCCGTGATACGGGCCGTCGTCGTCGCTCCACATCTGCCGGCAGATCTGCAGAGTTTCCTCGAGCCGCTCGAAGCGTTCTGCGGTGTCGGGGAAGAACAGGCCGAGCCCAGCCGCCTCATCGCTGTTCCAGGCCGCTCCGATGCCCAATCCGGCACGTCCGCCCGACAGCACGTCCAGCGTGGTGACGGCCTTGGCGAGCAGGCCGGGGTCGCGATAGGTCACGGCGGTGACCAGGGTGTGCAGCTGCACGGTGGAGGTGGCGGCGGCCAGAAACGTGAGCGCGCTGTAGCCCTCGAGCATCGCGTGGTCGGCCGGTCCGATCGACCCGATCTGCCACAGATGGTCCATCACGGTGAGCCGCGTGACGCCGGCGTCCTCGGCGGCGCGGCCGAGGTCGGCGAGGGTGGCGCCGATGCGTGCGTCGCCGCCCGTCCAGGTGAAGTCGCATACGTGCAAACCAAGTTCCACAATGATCGAGAGTAGGTCCTCTCAGCGACTCGCCAGCTGGCGGTTCGCGTGCCGCGCCTCTCGTCCGCGATGATGCCCGCTGTGTCGCATCTGAGCTGGCTGGAAGCCGGCGTCGTGGGAGCCATGCAGGGGGTCGCCGAGCTGTTCCCGGTGTCCAGCCTCGGGCACAGCGTGCTCGTGCCGGCCTGGGTCGGCGGGTCCTGGCAGCAGCACCTCGACGTGAGCAAGCCCGAGTCGCCGTACCTGGCGTTCATCGTCGGCCTGCACGTCGCCACCGCGCTCGCGCTGATCGTCTATTTCTGGCGTGACTGGGTGCGCATCATCGCCGCGCTAGGGACGAGCATCGGCCGGCGGGAGGTGCGCACCCCCGACCAGCGGCTGGCCTGGATGCTGGTGCTCGGCACGATCCCGGTCGGCGTCGTCGGCCTGGTCGGTGAGCACTGGTTCCGCACCACGTTGGCCCGGCCGGTGCCGACGGCCATCTTCCTGACCATCAACGGTCTCATTCTGCTGCTCGCCGAGCAACTGCGACGGCGAGCCGACACCGAGCGCGCGTCCGAGCCGACATCGGGACGCCACGCCGCCTCCCCCACGGACACCTACGTCGACGAACGGGTCACCGGCCCGGAATCGGACCTGCGCATCGCTCGGCAGTCCATGGAGCAGGCGGTGACCGTCGGGTCGGCGCAGGTGCTCGCGTTGGCGCCAGGCATCTCGCGATCGGGCGTGACGATGGTGGCCGGCATGCTGCGCGGCCTGTCCCGCGAGGACGCGGCCCGGTTTGCGTTCCTGCTGGCCACGCCGGTGATCCTCGCGGCCGGAGTGCTCAAACTGCCGGACCTGTCCGGCCCGCTGGGCGACGGCATACGTGGCCAGGTGATCTTCGGCTCGGTGCTTTCCTTCGTGGGCGCGTATCTGTCCGTGCGCTTCCTGACCCGCTACTTTGCGACCCGCTCGCTGCGGCCGTTCGGCGTGTACTGCATCGTGGCCGGGCTGGCCAGCCTGGTGCTGTTCGCGGTGCGGTAAGGCGTCCCGGGCCTACCCTGGACTGGTGGGCCGGTACCGCTTCGCCCTGGCCCCCCGGTGGTGGGTCGGGCACCTCGTGGTGGCGGCCGCCTGCGTCACGATGGTGCTGCTCGGGCAGTGGCAGTGGCACGTCGCACACGTCCGCCACGGCGACATTCGCAACTATGCCTACGCCTTCCAGTGGTGGGCGTTCACCGCGTTCGCGCTTCTGATGTGGGGACGGGTCGTGCGCGATCAGGCCGGCTCCGGTACGACGTCCGAACGCCCGGTGTCCGGGGAAGGCGCTGCGGTGCCCTACCGTCGCTACGTGCTGCCGTCCGTGACGCCGATGCCGCCCGACCCCGAGCGGGACCGCTACAACGCCTACCTGCGCTCGCTGGCCGAGGGCGCGCATGAGTGAGCCGACGGCTAGCGCAGCGTCGCAGCGGCCGCGCTACGCGGGGGCGCTGCTGCGCTACCGGGTGATGGCGTACGTGACCGGAGTGATGCTGCTGCTGCTCGTCCTCCTGGCGATGCCCCTGAAGTACGCCGCCGACATACCGGGGCCGGTGGCCGTGATCGGCACCGCGCACGGATTCCTGTTCATGGTCTATCTGGTCGTCACGCTCGACCTCGGCGTCCGGCTGCGCTGGCATCCGCTGCGGCTGCTGCTGATCATGGCCGCGGGGACGATCCCCTTCATGTCGTTCGTCGCCGAACACAGCGTGATGCGCGAGGTGCGCGGCCGGGCCGACGCCGACCTCGTCAGCCGCTGACCGCGCGCCGCCGCCCGTCCCCGTAGCCGGCGACGAGGTCGTCACGGGCTCGAGCCACCCGAGACCGGATGGTGCCGACCGGGCAGCCACAGACGTCCGCCGCTTCGGCGTAGGAGAGCCCGACGAGCTGGGTCAGGACGAACGCCTCGCGCCGCGCCGGCTCGAGCTCGCTGAGCAGCGCGCGCAAAGCCACCGCGTCGGCCGGGTCGGCCGGATGCGCAGGAGCATCGTGGACGGTCCGCCGATCGCGAACGGCGCTGCGCACGGCGTCCGCGCACGCGCGGCGCGCGATGGCCAGCAACCAGGTCCGGGCGGACGAGCGTCCGGCGAAGCGGTGCAATGCGCCGAACGCGCGGGCGTAGCTCTCCTGAGTCAGGTCGTCCGCGCGGCCACGGTCGGCCAGGTTGACGCACAGCCGCCACACGTCGGCCTGGGTGAGCCGGACGAACTCGGCGGCCGCCGCCGCGTCACCCCGGCGCGCACGTAGCGCGGCCTCGGTGATCGCGTCCATTGGTCGTCTCCCTGTGACGGTGCTCACGGCCGGAACCAACCACGGCCCCGCGCCGACTAGTGCTGGCGTGAGATGCGACCGGTACCGCGAGGCCGCGTCGGCGCGCCTGGACGGTGAGCCGATCGGCATGTCGGCCGCCGCCCTCGACGATCACCTGGCGTCCTGCCCCGATTGTGCCCGATGGTGGGAACGGGCGACCCAGGCTACCCGTTCCCTGCGCCTGCAGCAGGCGGACGTCCCGGACCTGTCCGCCCGCATCCTGGCCGACAGCGTGTTGCCGGCCCGGGGCGTGCTGCGCCGGCGCGCCCTGCTCCGGCTCTCCCTGGTCGTGGTCGGCATCGTCCAGGTCGGGCTGGCCGTGCCGGCGATCTTCGGCGGCAGCATCGACATGGCGATGTCCATGCACGCCGCGCACGAGGCGGCGGCCTGGAATCTGGCCCTCGGCACGGCGTTCGTAGCGACGGCCCTGGTGCCGCGGCGGGCGCCCGGCGTGTTGCTCGTACTGTCCGGGTTCGTTGCTGTCCTGACGTTGCTCAGCATTCGTGATCTCGCCGGGGGAGTGGTGGCGGCCGGTCGGGTGGCCACCCACGCGGCGGTGGTCGTCGGGCTCGTCCTGCTCTTCGTCTTGGACCGTGTGGAGCGCGCGCTACCCCAGCCGCGCACGCCGGCCGCGGTCGAGGGCGACGCGGACGACGAGGCCGGCGGCCTGCGGACAGTTGCGTGAGGTCGTCCCTCCGCCGGCTCGCGCTGCTGCTCGGCGGCGTACTGGCCGCTGCCCTCGCGTTCGCGCCCAGCGCGGCCGCCCACGCCACCGTCGTGTCGTCGGACCCGGCCGACGGGGCACGGGTGGCCAGCGTGCCGGCGACCGTCAGCGTGACCTTCGACGAGGCGGTCTCCCTGAACGGCGTCGGCTACCTACGCGTGGTCGATCAGTCCGGGCGGGACGTCGAGACGGGCGCCGCGACGCATCCCGGCGGAGACGCGACCCAGATCGGCGTCGGGCTCAAGCCGGGGCTGAGCGCCGGCACCTTCACCATGAGCTACCGGGTCATCTCCGCCGACTCCCATCCGGTGGCCGGAGCGCTGCGGTTCGTCGTGGGGGACGGCGCCCTCGTAACGGCCGGAGTGGGCGCGCCCAGCAGCACGAACGACGTCACGGGATTCGCGTTCGACGTGGCGCGCTGGGCCGCGTTCGGCGGGTTGGCGCTGATCGGCTGCGCGTGGCTTCTGGCGTCGGTCTGGGCGGCCGGGCGCGACGATCGCCGTTCTCGCCGGCTGCTGTGGACGGGCTGGGGCGCGGCCACGGTCGGGGCGCTCGCCGAGTTGCTCCTGCAGGGGCCGTACACCGCCGGACGGGGTCTGGGCAGCCTGACCGACGGCAGCCTGCTCGACGCCACGCTGCACACGACTTTTGGCACCGCGCACTCGATTCGTCTGCTATTGCTGGGAATTCTCGGCGTCGCACTCGCCGCATTGCTTCGGGCTCGGTGGCGTCCCGAGCTCGCGCAGATCGCCGGCGGCCTGACCGTCGGCGTCGTCTTGACGTACTGAGTTATTGTAAACGCGACCTCCGAGATCTCGCGCTGGCTTTTCGTCGGCAGCGACACCGTCCACCTG
>CAXTNQ010000193.1:0-4923 GCA_964245745.1 uncultured Jatrophihabitantaceae bacterium | reverse complement strand
AGTCCGCCACCTCCGCCCTGCCCCCGGCGTCCGCGCCGCTGCGGCCGGGCGCACCGGCGACGGACATCCTGACCTCGAGTGACGCCCAGCGTCCGGCCAAGGCCAAGGTTCGCACTCCGTCGACCTCACCCAGCGCCGCCCCGGCGCGGAGCCGGGGTAAGAGCCGCGGGCGGTGACCCGCGCCGACGTCACCGGCCGAGCGGTGACCACGCCGACGTCACCGGCCGAGCGGTGACCACCGCCCTCGTCACCGGCGCTACCGCCGGCTTGGGCGCGGCCTTCGCCCGCGCGCTCGCGAGTGAGGGCCACGACCTCGTGTTGGTGGCCCGCGACCAGCAGGGGCTCCACGCGGCCAGCGAGGCCCTGCGTCAGCGGTTCGGCGTCGGCGCGACGCCGCTGTCCGCCGACCTGACCACGGCCGAGGGGTGTGACCGCGTCGCGTCCCGGCTCACGGCCGACGATGCCCCGATCGACGTCCTGGTGAACAACGCCGGCATCGGCCTCTACCGGCCGTTCGGGACGGCGCCGCTCGAGGCCGAGGAACGCATGCTCGACCTCAATGTCCGCGCGGTGTTGCGGCTGACCTACGCCGCGCTGCCGGTGATGACGGCGCGCGGGCGCGGACAGATCGTCAACGTCTCGTCGGTCGCCGGCTTCGTGCCGCGTCCGGGCAATGCGACGTACTCGGCCAGCAAGGCGTGGGTCACGTTGTTCAGCGAAGCGCTGTCCCTGCAGGTGGCTGGCACGGGCGTGCGGGTTACCGCCGTCTGCCCCGGCTTCACTCGGACCGAGTTCCACGACCGCGCACAGGCTGACATGTCGGGCATCCCGTCCTGGATGTGGCTCGACGCGGACACTGTGGCCACCGCCGGGCTGGCCGATGCCCGACGCGGCAAGCCGGTCAGCGTCCCGAGCCTGACGTACAAGGCCTTGCTCGGAGTGGCCCGCGCCGTGCCCCGTCCCGTGCTGCGGCAGGTCATGCGCCGGCAGGGGCGCTGATGGACGCGCGCGGCGAGCTGCTGGATCTGATTCGCGAGGTCGCGATCGTCCGTGGACGGGTCACCCTCTCGTCCGGGCAGGAAGCGGACTACTACATCGACCTGCGCCGGGTCGGGCTGTCCGGTCGTGGCGCGCCGCTGGTGGGCCAGGTCATGCGCGACCTCACCGCCGACTGGTCCTATGACGCGGTCGGCGGGCTGACGCTCGGAGCCGACCCGGTGGCCGGCGCGATCATGCATGCGTCCGACGGTGCGGTCGATGCGTTCGTGGTACGCAAGACCGAGAAGCAGCACGGGTTGCAGCGCCGTATCGAGGGGCCCGAGATCGCCGGACGGTCGGTGCTGATCGTCGAGGACACGTCGACCACCGGCTCGTCGCCGCTGACCGCCATCGCCGCCGCGCAGGACGCGGGCGCGCAGGTCGTTGGTGCGGCCCTGATCGTCGACCGTGGTGGCGCGGCGGCCATCGAAGACGCCGGGTGGGCCTGTCGTTGCGCGTACTCGCTCGCCGACCTCGGGCTGGCGTGACGGTCGACCCGGAGTCTTGCCGGCGACTGTGCCCTGAGGAGGATCGGTCGCCGCCGGCGTGTCGCGTGCTCCTGCGGGGCGAGGTCGGGTGAGTGGCGATGTGACGTCCGACGCCACGCCGGACCTCGACGTCGGCGTCGGGCCGTGGCCCGGACGCTGGCCGGACGGCCCCCGCTTCGATCCTGACCTGCTCGCGCACGGTGACCGGCGCAACGTCATCGACGCGTACCGGTACTGGCGGGTCGAGGCGATCGTCGCGGACCTGGACCGTCGCCGGCATCCGTTCGCGGTGGCCATCGAAAACTGGCGCCACGACCTGAACATCGGCACCGTGGTCCGGACGGCCAACGCCTTCCAGGCCCGTGAAGTGATCATCGTGGGGCGCCGGCGGTGGAACCGGCGCGGCGCCATGGTGACCGACCGGTACCTGCACCTCCGGCACGTCCCCGCCGCGGCCGACCTGCCCGACCTCGGCTATCCCATCGTGGCCGTCGACAACCTGCCCGGTGCCGTCCCGATCGAGACCGTCGTTCTGCCGCGCACGGCGCTGCTGCTGTTCGGGCAGGAGGGCACGGGTCTGTCGTCCGAGGCGCGGGCGGTGGCCGGACTGGTCTGCTCGATCAGCCAGTTCGGGTCGACCCGCTCGATCAACGCCGGCGTGGCAGCCGGCATCGCCATGCACACCTGGATCCGCCAGTGGGCCGATCCCGTCACCCGTTGAGTTCGCCCTCGGTCGCGGCTTTGCCTATCGAAACGGTGCCGGTCGGCCCGAGACGACACGGCTTCGGCAGGCAAAGCCACGCTGGCCGACTCCAGCACCGGCGCTCGTCACGACACTTCTTGCTGGCGCAGGTACCGCCCGAAGTGCGGCACCGTGAACGCGATGCGCCCTCGCTGTCCGGAGTAGACGAGGCCCTTCTTGAGCAGGGCGTCACGGGCAGGGGACAGGGCCTGCGGATTGCGGCCCAAACGGGCGGCCACCGTCGCGGTCGCCACCTCGTCCCCGTCCGCCTCGGCCATCGCACGCAGGTACTCCCGCTCGGCGGGAGTCGCCCGCTCGTACCGCGAGCCGAAGAAGCCCACTGCGAGCTCCGACTCGGCTTGGGGAGCGGCCACCCGTACGTCCGCGGCGGTGATCGGAGACCCGGGCGCGGTGTCCCACGCCGCCTTGCCGTAGGCCTGCACGAAGTAGGGGTAGCCGCCGGTGGCCGCATACAGGGCGACGAGCGCGTCGTCGGTGAAGTCGGCGCCCTCGTCACGGGCCGGCACCCGCAATGCCGCGTCGGCGGCGGCGCGGTCCAGGCGGTCGATGCGCGCGTACCGAAACAGCCGCTCGCTGTAGGACTTGCTGGCCGACAACACGGCCGGCAGGTGGGGCAGGCCGGCTCCGACGACGATCAGCGGCAGACCGCGTTGTGAGATCTCGTGGCAGGCCGCGCAGAGCGCCGACACGTCCACGGCGGTGAGGTCCTGCATCTCGTCCACGAACAGGGCAATGCCGTGGCCGCTGTCCGCGGCCAGGCCGCCGAGCTCGACGAACAGCTCGACGAGGTCGATCTCCATGTCACCCGAGTCGGCCCGTCCACTGACCGCCGGGACGTCGATGCCCGGCTGCCACCGCGCCGCCGTGCGGCCCGCACGGTCACGCTGTGCGAGCGCGAAGGCCTTGAGGACGCCGAGGACGTGCCGCGCGCTGTCGGCGTCGGCCCGGGCGAGCTCCCGGACGGCGAGGTGCAGGGCGCTGACGACCGGCTGCCGCAGGGACTGATCGGGGCGCGCCTCGAACTTGCCGGTGCCCCAGCCGGCGCGCACCGCGGCGCCGCGCAGCGCGTTGAGCAGCACGGTCTTACCCACGCCCCGCAATCCGATCAGCATGGCCGAGCGTTCGGGACGACCGCCGCGCACCCGCTCGAGCAACACGTCGAAGGCGCGTAGCTCGCCGTCGCGTCCGGCCAGTTCGGGAGGCCGTTGGCCGGCCCCAGGGGCGTACGGATTGCGGACCGGGTCCATGATCGGACTGTATCGGCCTATCTAGCGGATCTCGCAGACTTGGCCATACACCCGCATCGTGTCGTGGGCGGCACGTCCTGTCCGGTCTCGCGCCCATCTCTAGCGATCATGTCGCGTTACACCGCGGTACGCACGCGGACAGCCGCGGCCATCCGCGACGTGATCAGGCCACGATGGGACCGTGGACAACTCTCGCGACCGCGCTCTGTCGTTCGGGCAGCGATCGGAGCTCTACGACCGGGTCCGCCCGACCTATCCCTCGGCCGCCGTGGCCGCCGTAGTGCCAGCCGACGGCCGCCGCGTCGCAGACGTCGGCGCCGGGACCGGCAAGCTCAGCGCCGCCCTGGTTGCGCGGGGCATCGACGTCATCGCGGTCGAGCCCGACCCAGCGATGCGGGCGGTGTTGCATGACCGCCTGCCCGACGTGGCCGTCCGTGCCGGTGTCGGAGAGGAACTACCGCTGGCCGACGGTTCGGTGGACGCGGTTCTCTACGGCCAGTCCTGGCATTGGGTCGACCCGGCCAGGGCAGCGGCCGAAGCCCGTCGCGTGCTGCGCGCGCCCGCCGGCGCCGGCGTGCTGGGCATGCTGGGCATGCTGGGCATGCTGTGGAACATGCTCGACGACCGGGTCAGGTGGGTCGCCGAGCTGAATGACCTCACCGGCGGCGAGGCGATCATCACGCAGGCAACGGATCCGCCGGTCATGGCGGACTTCGTTCCAGGGCACCGAGTCGACGTGCCGTGGTCGCAGCGGCTGACCGCAACCGAGATCGTGGACCTCGTGCAAACGTGGAGCACGGTGAGCACCCGATCGGCCGTAGACCGGGACGCCGTCCTCGATCGCGTTCGGCAGTTGCTCGAACGCACGCCCGGCCTGAGCGGCCAGAACCCGATCGACCTGCCCTACGTCTGCACGACATGGGGCTATCGGCTGACGAGAGCGGGAACGACATGATCGGCCGGCACCATCACGTGGTGATCGACTGCCGGGACCCCGGCGCGCTCGCCGCGTTCTACGCCGAACTGATCGGCCTGCCCGTGACGTACCGATCCGACGACTTCGTGGTCATCGCCGAGAACGACCACACTTCGGGATTCGCCTTCCAGCTTGCGCCCGATCACGTACCGCCGCGCTGGCCCGATCCGCAGTGCCCGCAGCAGATGCATCTCGACGTCATGGTTGACGACCTCGAAGAAGCGGTGCCGCAGGTGCTCGCGTTGGGCGCGACCCGACTCGCCGCCGGGGACCACGTCTTCGCCGACCCTGCTGGTCACCCGTTCTGCCTGATCCGCCGCCCGGGATGGGCGCCACCCGTCCACTGAGCGGAGCGGTTACGGGGTGGGTGACGTGAGAATGTCGGCGCCGTCCTCGGTGACGACCAGCGTG
>CAXTNQ010000192.1:0-4951 GCA_964245745.1 uncultured Jatrophihabitantaceae bacterium | reverse complement strand
GAGCCCGCGATTTGGGGTGGGGGTCCGCCGCGACTTGGCCGCCGCTCACCTGCCCGAACGGCTGGTAACAGATCCCGACCTGGCGGATGCGGCGGGCAACCGCGCTCGCCGGGACCTCCTCGGCGCCACTCGTGGCTACGGCCGCAATCGCGATCTGTTCGACGAGGACTTCCCTGTCACGGTCTCGTGGAGCTGGGCCGTGCTCACTCCTCAGGACCTGACCGGGTCCGCTACGTCTATTACGACTACTGGAACGAGTTGTCCGGCGGGACCCGCCTTGCCGGCGATGCGGCTGAGCGCGTCCGAGCCGGTCACGCGGCGTTTGACGTCCCCAACGACCGGTTCCTCAGCGCCGCCGAGTCCCTGGCAGCCGGTGCCGTCTTCCCACCGTTGATCCTGGTCGGCACGGGACCGGACTCGCTGGTCTGCTTGCAAGGCAACCTTCGACGCACGGCGCTGGCACTGGCAGGCTGGCCCTCTTCGGCGCGATGCCTCGTCAGCGTCGACTCAACCCTCAAACGATGGACACACTGACCGATGCTCGACGCGGGATGTTCAGCCCGTCTCAAGCGCGGATCGCTCAGTGCGTTCGGCCCCAGTTCAGACGTTCAGTGCGACACGGATCAAGTCTTGGAATTCCGCGTCCGGGATGCTCGCGGCGTCCTTGGCCCGAAGCCTCAGGGTTCCGTTCCCTGCCGCCAATTCAGCATGGCGAGCAGTGAAGCCTCCGTCACGCCCGGGCGATACGTACAGCGAGATCCCGTGCTTCCACACCCCGACGTTGATACGCCGGCGCCCGATCCGAGGACGATCTTTCGTCGGCGTTCGCGGAGCTTGGCTATCGCCGCGGCGATCTTCGACGGGTGGTGATCACCCACGGTCATGAGGACCATGCTGGCGCAGCGGCCGCGGTATCGCACTGGGGCGACGTGGAGGTCCTGGCGCATCGCGACGACGCTGCAACGATTCGCGGCGAGCGCAATTAGGTTGCGCGAAGCTGGCGCCCTATCGCTGACCGACCGGTTGGTCGTCACGACTCGACCGGCTGGCAGGTCCGTACCCCACGCGTGGGATGTCGTCGACGAGATCACGACCGCTGGGGTGCGGCTCAACGTGGACAGGGGTCACCCGCCGTCAGGCTCGATCGTTGACGCTTCGCCGGGCGGCGGCCCGGTCGCGGGTGGCGAGCCGGCGCCCGTCCACGCGTACGCGATCCTGCGGGAAGCCGTGCTCGAGGCTGCGCAGGGTCGCCGTCAGATAGCCGCCGAGGAGACCACTGCCCTGCATCGCCCACTCCTCGAACGCGGAACGGCAGGCGGCCAGAACGCAGCGGCCGACGGTACGCGGAAGCAGCGAGTCGCCCGGCAGACCAGTACGCGCCGCCACGAAGTCGGCGACGACCTGCTCCCACCGCGCGTAGTGCAGGGTGGCCGAGGCCTGGAGCGCAGGCACCGAACCGATCATCGCCGTGCGCAGCCGCAGATCGGGTAGGTCGGCCGGTCCGTAGCTGTTCACCGTGACGACGGCGTGGCGAATGGCCGTCATCATCGGCACATCGTCCGACGTAGCGGCGAGCACCGCGGTCATCTCCTGCACGTGCTCGTCGAAGTCGTTCCACAGGACGGAGGACTTCGTGGCGAAGTAACGGAAGAACGTTCGGCGGCCCACTCCGGCCGCCTCGACGATGTCGTCCACGGTCGTCTCGTCGAAGCCGCGTTGCGCGAACAGTTGGACCGCGACCCGCGCCAGGTCGGAGTGCGTTGTCGCCGGTGGCCGTCCCGACGACGCGACCGTTGTCCCTTTCGCCATGCTTGACCTCGGAGTTCGACGGATCTTCGTCGTACGTTCTTGCGCCCTAGCGCTCGGCGGCACTACTTTCGCAGCTGAGGCACTCGGTGTCATAACCAAGGGTGCCTCGACCGGCCGCCCGGCTCGGTGCGGCTCGGCTGCTCGCGGACCCCCGAAGGGATCGGCCGCTATGACTGTCGACACCACCGCCACCCGTCCCGATGTGCAGGACCGTGTGCCGGTCGAGCCGGACGTCGACCGCGAGCCACTCGTGGAGTCCGAGGTGCTGGTCGAAGAGGTGTCCATCGACGGGATGTGCGGCGTCTACTGACGGACCGGGCCATGCCCGCCACGGCCGCGCCGGCCACGCTGGACCGCGCCTGGCGGGTCCATCCGTCGGTCGCCATCCGGCCGGAGCCGTTCGGCGCCCTGCTCTACCACTTCGGGACGCGCCGGCTGTCGTTCCTGAAGAGCCCGACCATCCTCGCCGTCGTCCGGTCACTCGACCGGTACCCCGACGCTCGGCAGGCGTGCGAGGCGGCTGGCGTCCCTGACGCCGACCTACCGCGGTACGACGCCGCGCTACGTGCGTTGGCCGCGTCACAGATGATCGTCGAGCGGGAGGACGCGTCATGACCGCTGCGCCGGGCCGGCTGGTCGACCAGTTCCAATACGGGCTCGATGCGCCGATCTGCCTGACCTGGGAGTTGACGTACGCCTGCAATCTGGCGTGCGTCCACTGCCTGTCTAGCTCCGGCCGTCGTGACCCGCGCGAGCTGACCACCGCACAGTGCCGTGCTGTGATCGACGAACTGCACGACATGCAGGTCTTCTACGTGAACATCGGCGGCGGCGAGCCCACGGTGCGTCCCGACTTCTTCGAACTCCTTGACTACGCGGTCGATCATCAGGTCGGCGTGAAGTTCTCGACGAACGGCGTGCGCATCGACCGGCCGGCCGCTCGGCGGCTCGCGGGCACCGACTACGTCGACGTCCAGATCTCCCTCGACGGCGCCACCGCCGCGGTGAACGACGTGGTGCGCGGCCCGGGGTCCTACGCCATGGCCCTGAACGCCATGCAGAACCTGGCCGACGCCGGGTTCCGCGGGTTCAAGATCTCGGTGGTCGACAATCCTAAAAACAAAAGCCAGCTCGACGAGTTCGCGGCGCTGGCCGACCGCCTCGGCGCGCAACTGCGTTTGACCCGGCTTCGTCCGTCCGGACGTGGCGCCGACGTCTGGGACGACCTGCACGTGCGGGCGTCCGAGCAACGCCAGCTCTACGACTGGCTGCAGGCGCACGGCGATCGGGTCCTCACCGGCGATTCGTTCTTCCACCTCGCCGGATTCGGCGACGCCCTGCCCGGACTGAACCTATGCGGGGCGGGGCGGGTGGTGTGCCTGATCGACCCGGTCGGCGACGTCTACGCCTGCCCGTTCGCAATCCACGAGAACTTCTTGGCCGGCAACGTGTTGACCCCCGGCGGCTTCGCCGGCGTCTGGCGAGAGTCCGACCTGTTTGCCGACCTGCGCCGTCCGCAGACGGGGGGCGCCTGCCAGGCGTGCAGCGCCTACGACGCCTGCCGCGGCGGATGCATGGCCGCGAAGTTCTTCACCGGTCTGCCGCTCGACGGCCCCGATCCCGAATGCGTCAAGGGCCACGGCGAACAGTTGCTGCAGCTCGTCGCGCACGACGCAACGCCGCGGCCTTCGCAGGACCACTCGCACCGGCAACCGCTGCGGATCACGACCCGGCGGCCGGAGCGAGCCTGCGACGAGAACCCAGTGGTCGTCCCCGTCGCGCGTACGCGCGAGTTCGCGGCCGTGCCCCGACGGGACGACTTATAACCGAGATCGCCGGCCTCCCCAGCTGACGAAGGAGATGCTCAGTGGGCAAGTTGGACGGCAAGGTCGCCTTCATCACCGGTGCCGCCCGCGGCCAGGGTCGCAGCCACGCCGTGCGGCTCGCGCAGGAAGGCGCCAACGTCATTGCGGTCGACATCTGCGCGCAGATCGACAGCGTCCCGTATCCGATGGCGACGCCGGACGATCTCGCCCAGACGGCCAAGGAGGTCGAAGCGCTCGATAGGCGCATCGTCACTCAGCAGGCCGACGTCCGTGACGCCGCCGCCCTGCAGGCCGCGTTCGAGGCCGGCGTCGCGGAACTCGGACCGGTCGACATCGTGTTGGCCAACGCCGGCATCGCGCCGATCTCGGTGCATGAGAAGTTCGACGCCTGGCAGGACGTCATAGACGTCAACCTGACCGGTGTCTTCAACACGGTCGAAACGGCGAAACCGTCGATGATCGAGCGAGGTCAGGGCGGCGCGATCGTGCTGACGAGCTCCACGGCGGGGATCAACGGCATCGGCGGACCGTCCCGCGGAGGTCTTGGTTACACCGCGGCCAAGCACGGCCTCGTCGGGCTGATGCGGTCCTACGCGAACACTCTCGCGCCGTACTCGATTCGGGTGAACACGGTCCACCCGACCGGGGTGAACACGCCGATGGTGGTCAACGACGCCATGCAGGAGTTCCTCGCGCAGGACCCGCAGCTGGCCAACGCGATGGCCAACGCGCTGCCGGTCGCGATGATCGAGCCCGTCGACATCTCGAACGCCATCCTGTGGCTGGTGTCCGACGACGCCCGCTACGTCACCGGTGTCACGTTGCCTGTCGACGCCGGTTTCACCAACAAGAAATGAGGGTGTGATGGCTGGACGCGTCGAGGGTAAGGTCGCCTTCGTCACCGGAGCCGGGCGTGGGCAGGGACGCAGCCACGCCGTCCGGCTCGCCGAGGAGGGCGCGGACGTCATCGCCGTCGACATCCTCGAGGACTACGCGACGGTCAGCTACGGGATGTCGACGCAGGCCGATCTCGACGAGACGGTGAAGGCGGTCGAGGCGCTCGACCGGCGGATCGTGGCGCGCCAGGCCGACGTCCGCGACCGGCACGCGCTGGAATCGGTGTTGCGGGACGGCGTGGCCGAACTGGGCCACCTCGACATCGTCTGCGCCAACGCGGGAATCTGCACCGTGCAGGCTTGGGACGAGGTCACGCCCGAGGTCTGGCAGGACACCCTGGACACCAACCTGACCGGTGTTTGGAACAGCATGGTCGCCGGGGTGCCGCATCTGATCACTGCCGAGATGGTCAAGCCGGG
>CAXTNQ010000191.1:412-4954 GCA_964245745.1 uncultured Jatrophihabitantaceae bacterium | reverse complement strand
GAGTGTCACCAAACAACCGAAGTAGAACCGTCACCCATCACCCGAAGTAGTTCAGCCCCACAAACCCGGTGTCACTTCGGCTGACGGTTCCCGTTTGGCCTTCGGCCGATGGGTGACGGTGCTTCGGCTGACGGGTTACACCTACTTCGGCTCTTCCTTGACACTCTCAGTTGAGGACCTCGGCGCTTTCCGGCTCGAACTGGCCGGGTCCGCTCGTGCCCTGGCTGATCAGCTTCTCGACGCGGATCACGTGCATCACGGCGTTGATCAGCGCGAGATGAGTGAACGCCTGCGGAAAGTTCCCGAGGTGCCGACCACTGAGCGGGTCGATCTCCTCCGCGTACAGCTCGAGTGGGCTGGCGTACGCGAGTAGCCGCTCGCACAACTTGCGCGCCGCGTCCAGGTCGCCGATCTCGACGAGCGCCGACACCAGCCAGAACGAGCAGATGGTGAAGGTCCCTTCCTGGCCACTCAACCCGTCGTCGGTCTCGGCAACGTGGTAACGCAGGACGAGCCCGTCGACGGTCAACTCGTCGGCGATGGCGCGCACCGTGGCCCGGATGCGCGGGTCGTCCGGTGGCAGGAAGCGCATGAGCGGCATGAGCAGGAGCGAGGCGTCGAGCGCGTACCAGCCGTAGCGCTGCACGAACACGCCCCGGTCGTCGACGCCCTTGGTGCAGATGTCATGGTGAATTTGGTCGGCGAGGGCCTGCCACTTGTCGGCGTACTCGTACTCCTCGTGCATCCGGGCCAACCGCGCGCCGCGGTCCATGGCGACCCAACACATCAGCTTGCTCGACACGAAGTGGTGCGGCTCGCCGCGTACTTCCCAGATCCCGCGGTCCGGCTCTTCCCAGTGCGCCGCGGCCATCTCGACCTGGCGCTTGAGGGTCGACCACAGCGACTCGGGAAGTTGGTCCCGCGATCGAGCGTGCAGGTAGACCGAATCGAGGACGGCGCCCCAGACGTCGTGTTGTCGCTGGCGATACGCGCCGTTGCCGATCCGCACCGGGAAGGCACCTTCGTATCCCGACAGGTGCGGGAGCGACTCCTCGTCGAGCTCGCGCTCTCCACCGACTCCGTACATGACCTGCAGGTCGTGACCGTCACGACAGGCATCGGCGATGAAGTAGAAGAAGTCGTCGGCTTCGCGGTCGAAACCCAGTGTGTACAGGCCCCAGAGGGCGAACGTCGAGTCACGCACCCACGCGTAGCGGTAATCCCAGTTGCGTTCGCCGTGCGGCGTCTCGGGCAAGGACGTGGTGGCCGCCGCGAGCAGCGCGCCACTCGGCGCGTAGGTCAGTCCCTTCAGCGTCAGCGCGCTGCGTTGTAGGTAGCTGCGCCACGGATGGTCAGGGAAATTGCCCAGCGTGATCCACTGACGCCAGTATTCGAGAGTGCGGCGCAGCCGTTGCTCGGCTTCACCGAGGTTGCGCGGCGGCGGCAGCGCCGACCAGGACAGGGCGACGAAATGGCTGTCGCCTTCGACCATGCGGGTACGGGCGTGTAAGCCCGCCCCCTCGATACCGGGGCGCAGGTCGGTGCTGATCCGAAGCCGTACGGGGTTGCTGTCGGAGATGGCGAGGACCTGGCCGTAACCCGTGCCGTCGTACGCCCAAGACGGTTGGTGGCGGCCGTAGTCCAGGGCGGGCTCGCAGCTCATCGCCATGTCGACCGAGCCACTCAGGCAGGTGACGATGCGCAGCAGGCAGTGCTCGGCGTCGAAGTCGGTCGGCGAGCGACGATGCGTCTTCGACCGTTCCTCGACGTTGTGCCACGGCCCCATGCACAGCGCGTCGGTGACGAGCAGCCAGCCCGTGCCCGTCTGCCACGTCGTCTCCATGACCAGACTGCCGGGCAAGTAGCGACGAGCGGCCGGAACCATCTCGTCGTACGGACCGATACGAAAGGCGCCGGCTCCCCGATCGAGCAACGAGCTGAAGATGCTGGGCGAATCGGGGCGCGGCAAGCACATCCACTCGACGGATCCGCTCGGGGCGATCAGGCAATTCGTCTCGCAGTCGGACAGGAACGCGTAGTCGGCGATCGGCGGGAACGGGCTCTGCCCGGACGGTTGGCCCGGAGCCGAACCCGCCAGTTCGAAAGCCGCCGATTCGTCCGCCACGCAGACAATGGTCGCGCGTCGACGTTCACGACGCCAGCTTCACGTCCAGGAGCGCGAGCCGCATCTGCGCCTATCGCAGCCGGATTTCGGCGCGCCTGCGGCTAAGATGCGCCTCGTGCCGTCGTTCCGGGTTAAGGAAGCCGCCGACCTACTCGGCGTCAGCGACGACACGGTGCGCAGATGGCTGGACGCCGGGCGCTTGCCCAGCACGGTCGAGGCCGGCCGACGAATGATCGACGGCGCTCAGCTCGCCCAGTTCGCCGAGGAGCTGGCCGCGTCGGCGGATCGTCCATTAGCGCGGCCGGTAGTGGGCGAATCGGCGCGCAATCGGCTGGCCGGCCTGGTCACCAAAGTCGTCCGGGACCGGGTGATGGCTCAGGTCGAGCTGCAGGCCGGACCGTTCCGCGTCGTGTCGCTGATGAGTCGCGAGGCGGCTGACGAGCTCGGGCTGGAGCCCGGGACGCTCGCCGTGGCCTCGGTCAAAGCCACCAACGTCGTCATCGAGGTGCCGCAGCGCACATCGTGATCGTTTTCTGGGAAGGAAACGCATGCGTCAGCTCATTCGCCTGACGGCGCTTAGTGCGACCGTCGCGCTGGCGGCGGGGTGCAGCTCGTCCACGTCGTCGTCGTCGACCTCAAGCGCCGCCGCATCCAGCTCGGCTGGCGTGACCGGCACGGTAACCGTCCTCGCCGCGGCATCGTTGACCGAGACGTTCACCAAGCTGGGTCAGCAGTTCCAGGCCGCCCACCCCGGGGCTACCGTGAAGTTCAGCTTCGGCGCCAGCTCGTCGCTCGCCCAACAGATCACGCAGGGCGCGCCCGCGGACGTCTTCGCTTCGGCGGCCACGACGAACATGGACCAGGTCGTGCAAGCCGGGTACGCGGCCAACCCCACGAACTTCGTCAAGAACGTCATGGAGATCGCGGTTCCGCCGACGAACCCGGCGGCGATCACCGGTGTCGCTGACCTGGCCAAGCCTGCCGTGAAGGTGGCCTTGTGCCAACCCCAGGTGCCCTGCGGCGCCACGGCGGCGAAGGTCTTCACCAACGCGAAGATCACGGTCAAGCCGGTCACCCTGGAAGCCGACGTGAAGGCCACGCTGACCAAGGTGGAGACGGGCGAGGTCGACGCCGGCGTCGTCTACGTGACCGACGTGAAGGCGGCAAGCGCCAAGGTCAAGGGCGTAACCATCCCCGACGACGTCAACGCGTCGACGTCCTACCCCATCGTCGCGCTGAATAAGGCCACCAACGCCGCAGGCGCGAGCGCCTTCGTCGACTACGTCCGGTCGGCCGACGGGCAGGCGGTGCTGTCCGCGGCTGGCTTCGAGGCACCCTGACCGATCAGGCGGCGCGACGGGGTCGACGTGTTCGCGCCACAGGCGTTCCCGCGCTGCTCGCCGCGCCGGCGGGCTTGGGGTTCGCCTTCCTGCTGCTTCCGCTCGCCGCGTTGCTCGTGCGCGCGCCGTGGCGCGGACTCGGAGGCATCCTCGCCCACAGCGACGTGGCGACGGCGCTGCGCCTGTCGCTGGAATGCGCCACCGCCGCGACGGCAGCGTCGCTGCTGCTCGGTGTCCCACTCGCCTGGGTGTTGGCGCGCGGACGCGTCCCCGGGCTCGGACTGGTGCGCGCGCTGATCACCTTGCCGCTGGTGTTGCCGCCGGTGGTCGGTGGCCTCGCATTATTGTTGGCGTTGGGGCGCAACGGGATTCTCGGTCGGTACCTCGATCAGTGGTTCGGTGTGACCCTGCCCTTCACGACCGCAGGTGTCGTCGTCGCGGAGACCTTCGTTGCGATGCCCTTTCTCGTCGTCACGGTCGAGGGCGCGCTGCGGGGCGTCGATCGCGAGCTCGAAGAGGCGGCGGCCACACTGCGTGCTTCGCGGATGACGATCTTCCGGCGGATCACGCTCCCGCAGGTTGCGCCTTCGGTGCTCGCCGGCGCGGTGTTGTGCTGGGCGCGGGCCCTCGGGGAGTTCGGTGCCACGATCACCTTCGCCGGCAACTACCCGGGGACGACGCAGACCATGCCGCTCGCCGTGTACAACGCCTTGCAAACCGATCAGGACGCGGCGATCGCGCTCAGTCTGGTGTTGCTGGTCGTGGCCGTCGCCGTGCTCGCCGCACTTCGTGATCGGTGGCTGCGTCCCAACGTCCCCGCTTGATGGTGGGTAACGACTTGTCCGACGGCCTGCGCGTCGCCGCGCAGGTCACGCGTGGCACGTTCGGTCTCGACGTCGAACTGGAGGTCGGGGCCGGGGAGGTCGTCGGCCTGCTCGGACCGAACGGCGCGGGCAAGACTTCCGCGTTTCGCGCGATGGCCACGTTGCAGGAACCCACGCACGGGGAAATCACGCTGGCGGGCCGCGACGCCCGGCGCGACCCCGGCGCGGCGCGCGCGGTGCTCGCGTACATGCC
>CAXTNQ010000191.1:0-402 GCA_964245745.1 uncultured Jatrophihabitantaceae bacterium | reverse complement strand
GGTCGTCGGCCTGCTCGGACCGAACGGCGCGGGCAAGACGACCCTGCTGCGGATGATCGCCGGGCTCACGCCACTGACGACGGGCGCCATCGCGCTCGACGGCGTGCCTCTCGACGACGTCACGGCCGGGGTGTTCGTGCCTGCCGAGCGGCGTCCGCTCGGCGTGGTGTTCCAGAGCTACCGGCTGTTCGGGCACATGTCCGTGCTGGAGAATGTGGCCTTCGCCGCCCGCAACGTCGGCGTCCCGCGTCGCGTCGCCCACCCCGCCGCCCAGGAGTGGCTGACCCGATTGAATATCGGCGACCTCGGCTCGCGGCGTCCCGCGCAGCTGTCCGGTGGCCAGGCTCAGCGCGTTGCTCTGGCGCGCGCGCTTGCGGCGGCCCCGGATCTCCTGCTGCTAGC
>CAXTNQ010000190.1:229-4957 GCA_964245745.1 uncultured Jatrophihabitantaceae bacterium | reverse complement strand
GGTCCAGGGCCGCGACCGCCGCCGTCGACCGGGCTCCCGGCGCAGTGACGGCCAGCGCCGCCGCGGCCGACGACGGATCGACCACCGCATCCGCCGCGGACACCGGAACCGAGGCCGCCGCCGCGTCGTTCAGCCACGCCGGCGGCTCCCGCGACAGCCACCCCTCATCCCCGCCGTCATCCTCGAACACGTGACCGATTCTAAAGCGAGGGTCCGACACCATCGCGACGGAGATCGGTCTTGTGGGAAACCGCGATACTCGAGCAATGGTTGCGCTGCACGACGGCCGTGCTGACCGGCGGCTCCGCTGTGGCATTGTGCTCCGCGTCCACGAGGACGCCTGCGACATCATCCGTGATGGCGAAATCAGCTCCGTGCCCTTCGCGAATCCATTCCCGTCACCGCGTACCGAACGAGTCTCACCTGGCCACCTGGTCGCCGTCGCTGCCGCGCAGAACGGCTCGGAGGCAGTGGTCTGGCGATGGCACGACGCCGTCGTTCTCGGCGGCCACGAGGCCGACCTCGTTCGGCTCTGGGAACCCGCGCACGGCGAAGTGCTTGCCCGACCTCGCCGGACCCAGCAGCGGCAACCCGGAACTCGGGCCTACGCGTCTGCGGGATTGCCCGGCGCGAACTGGTGGGTCGCCGGTGCCGTTGCCGCCACGGCGGAGGATGCGGACGTCGAACTCGACGAAGTCGAGCGCTTCTGCACCGAGCACGATCTCTGGAGCAACCTGACCTGAGGCGATTTGCGCCGACTGAGTCAGCCCGAATGAGAAGAATGGGCCGCGTGCCAAGCCTCACTCAACCCGTGATCGTTGACGGACGGCTGCGCGCACTTCGGCAACCGGTCCTGCATGCTGACGCGCTGCTGATTCGTCCCTGGCAGCAGGGCGACGTGTTAGCCGTTCTCAAGTCCTACCAAGATCCGGCAATTCAGCAATGCATGTCCGATCGGTGGATGACCTGACCGAAGCAGCGAGTTGGATCCAGTCGTCGGCGCGTCGTTGGTACGACGAGACCGGTGCCGACTGGGCCGTCACATCGGACGCGATCATCGTCGGTCGAGTGGCATTGAAACGACTCGACCTCTGGGACGGGATCGGCGCGCTGGCGTACTGGGTAGTGCCCTCCGCACGCGGACGCTGAAGAACACTTCGTCGTGCTCGGTCGCCGAGAAGGCTGGCTTCCACGTCGAAGGGACGCTTCGCGGCCACAGCCGTCATACGGACGGCTGGCACGACATGCACCTGCACGCTCGCGTCACCGCCTGATTCGGCGAGACTGATGATGTGTTACAACACCGCCGCCGGCGCCTTCGGGAACTCCCGGTGTCGCTTGAGCGGACCGACAAGTAGTGCCCATGGCGCAAGCGCCGCGCCGCACACCATGATCCACATTGCGGTTCGTAGTCCGAGCGCACTGCCGGCCACACCGCCGAGAAGGGCACCAACCGGGATCGTCCCGTAGTTGAGCAGTTGCATGCTCGCCAGTACGCGTCCCAGCAACGGACGCGGCGTGTACGTCTGGCGGAAGCTCGACTTGAGCACGTTTCCTGCGACGACTCCCGCGCCGACGCCCAAGCCACCGACGACGAACAGGCTGAGCGCAAATCCGCGAGAGGTGAGCGGGATGAGCAGCGCAAAGGGACCGACCGCGAGGTTGGCGACAAGCATCGCGCGCGCGTCGCCTAGGCGGCGACTCAGCAGGGACGCCATCATCGCGCCGATCAGTCCGCCCACACTCATCCCGGACAGAAGGCCGCCGACCGCCGCTGGCGAAACGCCGACCGTGCGGATCAGGAAGACGACGAGGATTGCCTGGTAACCGGTCAGTACGAGGTTGCTCAACGCGCCATACACGGTCAGCACGCGCAGATACGGATCGGTCACGAGGAAGCGCAGCCCATCGCCAACCTGTCGACCGAGGTCCAGACGGTCGGCTCGACTAGGTTCAACCCGCTCGCGGCGCCGGATCCTCAGCAGACACAGAACTGAGACCGCGTACGACGAAGCATCGACAACCAGCGCCGTCGTCGCCCCTGCAGCCTGGGCGAAAAGCCCAGCCAAGCCCGGTCCCGCGACCTGGGTCGCCGCCTCACTTCCCAATAGCTTGGCGTTCGCCTCGGTCAGGTGCTCATCGTCGAGAATCCCCGGTAGGTACACGGCATACGCCGTCTGAAAGAACACACCTGCAGCTCCCACCAGTAGCGCGACAGCGGCCAGGTGTGCGTAGCTCAAATGATCCGTCCACGCGGCGATGGGGACGCTGAGCAGAAGCACGAGCGACAGGACGTCGCATGTAACCATCACACGACGACGGGATAGTCGGTCGACCCATGCACCTGCGGGCAAGCTGATCAGTAACCACGGCAGCCACGATGCGGCCGTGAGCAAGCTGACCTGCAGGGTGCCGGCGTGCAGCGTGACGACGGCAGCGAGCGGGATGGCCAGGCGGGTGACGCTCGTGCCCAGTGCGCTGATCGTCTCGCCGGTCCACAACATGCGGAAGTCACGGTCCCCGAACAACCCCCGACGCGCGGATAGCCGCAACGGGTTCACGCCGGCCTGCTCGGGAAGACGCGAGCGATGACGCGAACTGGATGCCGGGCCGCGTCGGGATGCACGGTCGCGTCCGCGCGACAGTCCATGTCCCACTCGGTGATCACGTCGTTCAGCCGCTGCTCCAGACCCGCGAACTGTCGGGGGGTCGCCGCAACGACGCTGTCGATGCTGAATCCGAGCTCGGACCACGGCCCCCGCAAGGTGTGCCGAGTGCGCATCCAGCGAAGGGTCGCGCGACTGAGGTGATCGAGATTGGCGCGCTCCGCCAGCTCGGCTACTCGGCGGCCCACGGTTCCGGCCGGGTAGTCGTCCGCGCTCCACGACAGTCGACGTCGCTGTGATCGCCACCATGACTCGCGGGTGTCCCTGGCCAGCTCTGGTGCCGGCACGACGAAGCCGGCTCGATGCAGCGCCTTGAGGTGGTGGCTGACCGAGCCCGAAGCCAAGCCGGTCCGCTCGGCGAGGCGACGGACGGGCGACGGCCCTTCCACGGAGAGCAGCTCGTACAGTCGGCGCCGGGCGGGATGATTCAGGGCAATGAGCGCGTCGAGCAGAGCGTCACCAGTAGGTGGCCACGAGTCAGACACCGGTTGGCTGTCCTCGTGGCGGCGGGGTGCGGGTCGGCGAGGCATGTACCGACCTTGTCCGGACGGCGGGACGATGCACAAGACACCTTGTATAACTCCCGATAGGGCTACCGCCGCTCCACGAACGCCGCCAGTTTGGCCAGGGCCATGCGGGTGCCGGTCTCGTTGTCTGCGGTGGGAACAGCGTCCGGAATGCCCTCGTGGAACAGGACGATCTCTGTCCCTCCGTCGGCGGGACGCAAGGTCGTCGTCATGGTCATCGTGCCCTGCAGGGACGGATCGGCCGTCTCGAATTCGACGACCTCCACGACCTGCTCGTCGGGCACGAGCTTGGCGAAGTGCCCGTGGTAGGTATCGGAGTGCGACGCCGTCTTGCCCGCTTGATCTCGAGCGTCATAGGTCAGCGACACGCAGAACGTTCCGCCTTCACGGGCGTCGAACTCGCCGACCTCGGCCGTCATGCCCTCGGGTACGCGCCACTCGGCCACCGCAGCCGGATCGAGCAGCGCCCGGTACACGTCCGCCCGAGGCGCCGCCACGTGGACGGACATGCGCATCGAATACACGCACCCCAGTATCACCACCGGATCGGCATGCTCCCTCCGGTTGCCGCGACGTGCGGCACGTCAACGTCCCGGGGGGGAATCGCTATGACCGACAGCACCGAGCACGGCCACGTCGTCGGATCAGGGCCGAAGGCTCAGGCCGACGCCGACGAGCGGGACTACTGGACGCCGGAACGACGCGCCGCCGCGCGCCCCGTCCCGCTGCCGAAGGCCGAGAAGACCGACGCACCAGACGAGCGACACGCCGCACCGACCGGCCAAGCCGGCCATCTCCGCGCGCACCGCGGGGTGGAGCACGAGCAGCAAACCGACAATCTGCAGGCCGGCCTCGGGCCCGTCGGCACGCCACTGGCGTACCCCTATCGCACCTGCGGGAAGCTCTTCTTCACCCAGAACGGCGGCGACTGGGCCGGCTCCGCCTCCCTCGTCGCGCCGAACGTGCTGCTCACCGCGGGCCACTGCGTGTTCAACAACGGCAGCTGGTCGACGAACGTTGCGTTCTACCCGTCCTACCCGAGCCGGCCATCGACGGACCGCACGTACAAGTTCACCTACTCCTACGTGGCCGCGCGCACCCCGTGGACGCAGAATCGCAATCGTGCTTATGACTACGGCATGATCTGGATCGACGCGGCGCCCGGCAACCAGCTCGGCTGGCTCGGCATGCTCTGGAACGCCTCGACGTCCGGGCGCAGCTGGGAGGCCGTCGGCTACCCGGCCACGCCCAACCCGCCGTACAACGGCGCCGTCATGGACGAGGCGCTCGGCACCTTCCAGGCGAGCGGTACGCCCGGCACGATCGGCCTGACCAACGACAACATGGAGCACGGCAGCAGCGGTGGTCCGTGGATCACCGACTACAACGGCTCACCGCGCGAGTACGCCAACGGCCTGCAAAGCTTCCACATCAACGACGGCGATTTTGTCGAGTTCGGCCCGTACTTCACCGACGCGGTCAAGAACCTCTACGACTGGATCTCCAATCCGGCCAACCGGCATTGAAGCATCAGC
>CAXTNQ010000190.1:0-219 GCA_964245745.1 uncultured Jatrophihabitantaceae bacterium | reverse complement strand
TTAAAAGCAATCAGCAGGGCGGCAGACCTCCCGAGCTCGCCGGCGTCGACGACGGGGCCGACGCCGACGGGCTCGTTGGGGCGCCGGACGACGGCGAAGTCGGGGACGGCGTGGGCGTGCAGGTCGGCGGCGGCGCGACGTACCGGTAGACCGTCAACGTGATCTGCTGACTCTGCGGGAACGGTGACCCGGCAATGGGATTCTGCGCCGCAACCGTGC
>CAXTNQ010000189.1:3893-5007 GCA_964245745.1 uncultured Jatrophihabitantaceae bacterium | reverse complement strand
GAAGCTGCCGACCGGCGGCGCGGGCACGGAGTCGCTGGGCCGCGCGCTCAATCCGGCCGAGCCGACGTGGACGCGGACCGCGGCTCCGTGCGGGGTCCAGCCGGTACCCGTTCGGTCCCAGGCCTGCAGGCGGGCGGTGGTACTGCCGGACGAGCCGGCCGAGACGGTCACGACCTGCGCGGCGTCGGCCGTCGGGTACCTCAGAGGCAACGCGGCGGGAACCGGCGGGACGGAGGCGGCCGGCGCTCGCGCTGTCGTCGTGGAAGGTGCCGGTGCGGCAGGGGTGGGCGGCGCTGGGGGCGCGGCGACGGCCGAGCTTGCCGGGGTGCTACTGGTCGGGGACGTCGGCGGTCGGCTGGACGGCGACGGCCGGCTCACGGGGGTCCCGCCGGAGCACGAAACGGCGAGCAGCGTCACGACGCTGGACAGCGTCAGGACGGCTCGCCGGCCAACGGGCATCCAACCAGGGTGTCACGCGACGCCGATGAGGATCCGCGGAGCGGCCGCCGGAGTGAGCCAGCGCATGATCGACACCAGGTCGCTCCGCGGGATGGCCACGCATCCGGCGGTGGCGCCACCGTCGGTGACATGTAGGAAGAACGCACTCCCGGCGCCGGCGTGCACCGGGAAGCGGTTGTAGTCGATGACGACTGCGTAGTCGTAGACCGCTCCGGCGCCGTAGAGGTTCTCGCTGACGCTGGTGTTGAACGAGCAGGCCGCACAGTGCTGGTGCGTGTTGTAGAGCGACGAGTTCACGTCACTCACCCACCAGTCCTGGGAGTTGACGGCGAAGTACGGCAGCGCAGTGCCCGGGTTGGCGGCACGGCCGAACGCCTGGGTGAGGGTGAAGCTGCCGATCGGCGTCGCCGAGAGGCTCTCGCTGGGCTGGGTGGTCAGGCCCTGCGAGCCGACGTGGGCGGCCACCGCGGCGCCGTGACGCAACCAACCGCCGCCGGGTGCGCGGTCCCAGGCTTGGACCGTCGCCGTGGTGCTTCCGGTCGATCCCGCGACCACGGTGACGACCCGGCTCGCCGAACCGGTCGAGTACGGCAGCGGGAGGGCTTGGCCGCGGGCCGGAGCAGGCGGGGGCACGGGAGCTGGCTGCGGTGCGGGA
>CAXTNQ010000189.1:0-3883 GCA_964245745.1 uncultured Jatrophihabitantaceae bacterium | reverse complement strand
GTCGTCGTCGGCACCGCGGCCGGGTGGCTCAAGGTGGCGACCGGAGAGGGCACCAAAGACGACGAGGCGGACGTTGTACCGGCCGTGGAGGAAACGACGGAAGCCCCCGAGGTCGCGGCAGGCAACGCGGGCAGGGCGGTGCGGTCGGGACGTGGTTGAGCGGCCGCTACGCCGATGACCAGCGCCGCGGCCGCGCCGACCCCGACGATGCTCGTCGCGGTGGCCACGACCCGCCAGGTCCGCATCTAAGCAGTGTGCCAGATGTGACTGTTGTGACAGAAGTGGTGCGCATCGGCTGGCAGGATGCGTCCTCATGGTGCTCGAGGTGGCCGACATTGCGGTAATTCCCGGGTCAGAGGCGGAGTTCGTCGCGGCGTACCGGTCGGTCCGCTCCGTCGTAGCAGACACACCGGGCTGTCGGTCGGTGCGGCTCGGACGCGGCGTGGAGTCACCGGCCCGCTTCGTGCTGCTCGTCGAGTGGGATTCGGTGGCCGCGCACCAAGACAACTTCCGCGCCACGGACCGCTTTGTCACCTGGCGAACCGCCATCGGCCCGTTCTTCGCCCGGCCGCCGCAGGTGGAACACGTCATCGACGTCGACTGACGGCTCAGCTGTCGATGAACGCCTCGACCAGGTTGCCGTCGAGGTCGACGACCAGCGCGCCGAAATAGCCGGGGCGATAGATCTCCCAGCGACGCGGAGCCTGCTGGGCCGTCCCCCCGTGCGTGACGGCGGCGGCAGAGAACGCTTCGACCGCGGACCGCGTGCGCGCACCGAAAGCCAGATGGACGTGGACGCTCGGCGAGCCGCCCGCAGCCAGCCACAACTGCGGCTCGTGGCCGACAGCGCCGAAGCCAACCACCTCCGGAGGCAACTCCCCCGGCGGCTCCTCCTCGTCGGCGTACTCGGCGGCGCGGATCAGACCGAGCGGAGCGAGCACCGCCTCGTAGAAGGCGGCGCTGCGGGACACGTCGCTCACAATGAGCGTCACGTGGCGCAGCGGCATGCCGTGATCATCGCAAGGGGGGCGCCGGCGTGCGGACCGGTAGTCGATACTTGAGTCCCGTGTCCGAAGCGAACCCGCGTCCCGTCACCGCTCTGACCATCGCCGGCTCGGACTCCGGTGGCGGCGCGGGGCTGCAGGCCGACCTCAAGACATTTCTCGCGTGTGGCGTGCACGGCATGGCCGCGATCACGGCGGTCACCGTGCAGAACTCGCTCGGGGTCAGCGAGTACCACGAGATCCCGGCCGGCATCGTCGGAGCACAGATCGAGTCCGTGGCCTCGGACATCGGGGTAGGCGCCGCCAAGACCGGCATGCTCGCGTCGACGCAGATCATCACGGCCGTCGCCGAAACGCTGCGGCGGTTACCGCGCTTCCCGCTGGTGGGCGACCCGGTCGCCGCGTCGCAGCACGGTGATCCGCTGCTGACGCCGGCCGCGCTCGATGCCGTGCGCACGCAGCTACTGCCGCTCGCAACTCTGGTCACGCCGAACCTCTACGAGGCGCGGCTGCTGACCGGACGGCGGGTTGAGGACGAGCAGGACATGGTGGCGGCGGCCCGAGCATTGCACGCGCTCGGTTGCGGGTGGGTTCTCGTCAAAGGAGGTCACCTGGCCGGACCGGACGCGGTGGATGTTCTCTTCGACGGCGAGGACGTCATCCGGTTGTCCGGCCCTCGACATCCCAGCCGGCACACCCACGGCTCCGGGGACACGTTAGCGGCGGCCACTTGCTCGGCTCTGGCGCGGGGATTGGCTGTGCCAGACGCGGTGCGGTTCGGCAAGCGCTTCGTCACTCGGTCGGTTGGCGACTCGTTTCCGCTTGGGGCCGGCCTGGGCCCGGTCGGTCACTTCTGGCGGGTCAGCGCCGACCCTGTCTGATCCGCGGCGCGCAGCCGTTCGGCGAACGCCGCCGCGGCCGCCCCTGGATCGGGCGCCTCGGTGATGGCGCGGACGACGACCACGCGCGCGGCGCCGGCCGCGAGCACCATGTCCAGGCGCGGCAGGCTTTCGATGCCACCGATCGCGAACCACGGCCGGCCGGGACGGGTCTGTGCGCCGTGACCGAGCAAGCTCAGGCCGGCCGCGAGACGCCCCGGCTTGGTCGGCGTCGTCCACACCGGTCCGGCACATAGATAGTCGACGCCGGGTTCGTCGGCCGCGGCGTCGAACTGCTCGACCGTGTGGGTCGAGCGGCCGATCAGCGGCTCGTCGCCGATCAGACGCCGCGCGACGTCGACCGGAAGATCGGCCTGCCCAAGATGCAAGACCGGCGCGCCCACCGCCGCCGCCACATCCGCCCGGTCGTTCACGGCAAACAGCTTGGCGTGCCGATCGGCCGCCGCCGCCAGAACCTCGAGTGCCGCGACCTCCTCGCGAGCCTCCAGGCCCTTCTCGCGCAGCTGCACGACGTCGACGCCGGCGGCCAGCACAGTGTCGACGAAGCTCGCGAGGTCGCCGGTGCTCCGCCGGGAGTCGGTGCAGAGGTACAGCCGCGCTTCGCGGAAACGACGCCTGAGGTCCATCCGGGAAGCATGCCGCGTGTCATTGTTGTGACAGATCTCATAGCCATATTTCCGCGTCGCCACACATCTTGGTTACGGTCGTGTGGTTAGGGACGAATCAGGCACAGGTCCCGGTGGACCCAGAGACCTCGGGATCATCACAGGCCCCGTGAATGCTGCTCTGTCACACTGGTGCTGCGCCAGCGAGGCTCCGCGTTGTGCCGGTTCGGGCGACCCGAGGTCGCCCACCACCGCGGTTGCGTAGGCCGTCCGACGGGTAGTCGGACCGTCCCCCCGATGGCTAGGGTCCGGCCGTCGAGAGCCGTGTACGCGACGAGCTGGGAGGTCGCCGGTGCGCCCTTCGGTCAGGTATCTGGTCGGCGGCGCAGTGTGCGCCGGGTTGCTGACCGCCACGGTCATGGGGTGGAACGCCGGCGACAAGTCGGTGAGCGTCACCGTGGACGGCGCCGCTCCGCACCGCATGCACACGCTTTCTCTCGACGTCCGCGGTGCGTTGCACGACGCGCGCCTGACCCTCAGCCCGCACGACGAGGTCACACCGGCGCTCGGGACGGCGCTGCATAAGGGCACCGCAATCGACGTGCGTCGAGGGCGCGAGCTGCACCTGAGCGTTGACGGCGCGACCACCGTCGCCTGGGTAAACGCATCCACGGTGAGCGGCGCGCTGGCCGAACTCGGCTACGGCCCCCAGGTGTACGCCGCACCCCCGGCGTCCGCCGGGCTCCCGTTGGGCGGCAGCAACCTCACGGTGCGGACCGTGAAGACCGTGACCCTGATCCGCGCCGGCGTCACATCGACGCTCGAGTCGACCGCGGCCTCGGTCGGCGACCTGCTCGACGCCCAGGGTGTCGCGCCCGGGCCACACGACCTGCTGTCGGTGCCGACGTCGGCCCCGCTGTCGAACGGCATGATGATCGTCTGGAAACGGGTCGTCCATCAGTCGGTGGTCGACCACCAGGTGATTCCCTATCAGACCGTCTACCGGTCCGACCCGAGCCAAACCAAAGGCCGCACCACGGTGGCCGTCGCGGGGCGGACCGGCACCACGGCCGTCGACTACGACGTCATGACGGCCGACGGCCGTCAGGTCACCCGGACCGAGACGGGTCGCTCCGTCATCCTCGACCCCGTCGCCAAAGTCGTGGTCGTCGGGACGGCCGTGCCCGCGCCAGCGACCGTGGCGGCCGCGCCGAAGGCGCCTCCCGTACAGCCCGCCCCTGCTGTCCCTACGACGACCGCGCCGGTACGAACGGCACCGGTCGTCGCGCCGGCGCCCGCACCGGCCGTACCGCCCAAGCCGGCACCCGTGCCGGTCGTCAAGCCGGCGCCCGCGCCGGCTCTCGCCGTCAAACCC
>CAXTNQ010000188.1:0-5034 GCA_964245745.1 uncultured Jatrophihabitantaceae bacterium | reverse complement strand
ACGGCCCGGATCCGGCCGTACTGCTTGGTCACGTGCCGCACCTCGATCACCGCGGTCCTCCTCGGCCGTCCGTCCGAGGTGATCGTCGACCGACGGCGACGCCACGCACATCAGGGACGGTCCCCATGTCGTCCCGGAGCGGCCTGAGACCGGGTCAGGGACGCGCAGCTACGTCGTGCGGGCGACCGCACGCATGTGTTCGTGCCGTGCGGTGGGCGTCATGCCCATGAAGTGCAGAGCGTGCGGCCGACCGGTCGTAGGCCGACCGTCGTAGGACCGCAGCGAACCGTTGTAGAGCTCGCGGTCGTCACGACGTCCGAGGTACGGCTCGTTCCACGCGGGTGGCAACCAACTGGTGCCGGCCAGGAACGGGGTGCCCGACCCCGGCCGCGCCCAGTGGTACTCGCCGTCCCCGCGATCCCAGCCGAGGGCGGCCAGCACAGCCCCCTGGTCGGCCCACGGACCGGGCTGCGGACCGGCCGCGCTCACGGCGTCGAGGAATCCGAACGCCGCAGGTGTCGAGCGCAGCAGCCATACGCCGGTGTTGGGGTTGACGCGGTGTTCGGCCGGCACCTGCTCGAGCACGAGCGCCTGGAACGCCGTCGGATGCAGGTGATCGGCGATGTCCTCGTCGCCGCGCATCAGCAACACGTCGGCGTCGATCCACAACGCCAAGGGGTAGCGCTGCAGCGCCGAACGCAGCAGATCAAGCTTCGCCCACTTGGCGCGTTGGGCCTCGGGCTCGGCTCCGACCCCGTCAGACGACAGCTCGGTGGCCTCGACCGCGTAGTTCCAACGTTGCGCGAAGGCGACGAACGTCGGCAGTGCGAGCTCCTCCAGCACCGGTCGCATACACGGCCCGGCAGCAGTCACCACGACACCTCGCGCGGCAACGGTCACTGAAGCAGGACAACGTGCGTACGTGAATGCGACGTTGCCGCCCGCTGTCCGTGAGCTGTCGACCGAGCAAACGCCCATACCACTGAACATCCCGTCGCTGCGTGCCGTGTGGGTCGGTATCAATGCGGCGCATTGCGCGCCGCGGCCTCACCGTTAGGGGACCTCACGATCATGGCTACGTCCAAGCGGCTTCCGCTCTACATCGCCGGGGGCGCCGGCGTAAGTGCGCTCGCCGTCGCCCTCGGCGTGACGGTCAGCAGCTCGTCGGCCGGCGGCCCGGCGCTGACCGCCGCACCGTCCTCGACTGTCGTCAACACCCGCAGCACCTCGCTCGGACAGATCCTCGTGGACGCGCAGGGCCGAACGCTCTACCTGTTCGCGAAGGACTCGGGGCCGGCGTCGACGTGCGACGGCAGCTGTTCGTCCTACTGGCCGCCGGTGCCCGGATCGGCGGGTCCGCAGGTGTCCGGTGCGGCGTCCGCGACGTCGGTCAGCACGATCGCCCGCGCCGGCGGCGCGCAGCAGCTCAGCTACGCCGGTCATCCGTTGTACTACTTCGTCGGCGACACGAAGGCCGGTCAGACGAAGGGCCAGGGCCTCGACCAGTTCGGCGCCAAGTGGTACGTCCTCGATCCGGCCGGTGACGCGGTCACCTCGGCGCCAGCCGCGTCGACCGGTGGCGGCACCGGATACGGCTACTGAGCCGACGGTGACCCGGCCGCCAGGACCGCTTGGCGTACCGGCGGCTGGGTCGCCGCCACCTCAGCGGGCGCGAGGGCGACAAGCAGCGGGATCATGCTCAGGGCAACGACCGCGGCGCGCAGACCAGCACGGGCCCGTCGGCTCGGCGTCGCCGGAGGGGTCAACAACCGGTCGATGCGCGCGACCATGTCGCTGCCGGTGGCGGCCAACGCGGCCACCGATCGATCCGCCGCACGGCCACGCCGGGTGGCCATGGCGACGAGTGCAGTGGCCAATTGCTCCGACGCGTGCTGACCCGCCGCCGTCTCGTCGGCGTGCAGCTCCAGCAGGTTGCGCACCCGGCCGGGTAGTGCACGCGGCAGCGCAAGCTCCGGTAGTGCCCGTCCGGCCACCGCAGCAGCGGTGAGCAGCCGGTGGTGACCCGCGCGGCCGTGCGCGTGTTCGTGCGCAAGCACCGCGCGCAGCTGCTCGGCGTTGAGCAGGTCGACGACGCCGGTCGTGACGACCACGGTCGGAACCCGGCCGGCCACGCAGTACGCCACGCACTCCGGGCTGTCCACCACCACCGCGTCGAGGTCAGCCCGACGGGTGCCGCACGTGGTGAGCAGCGCGTGTTGGCGACGCCGCTCGGCACACCGGGCGCGGGTCACGGCGATCGACGCCCAGGCGGTGCGTACGGCGATCGTCACCGACAGCGTGACGCCGGCACCCGCTGCCGCTGCGCCGCCGGGCGTGAGGTACGCGGTGCGCAACCGGACGATGCACGCGCCGACGAGGTCGCTCAAGCCGCTGGACAGCGCCGTGGCCGGCAACGCGATGGTGAGCCCGGCCAGGAACAGCGCCGCCACGACCGACCACGCGGCGGCCAGTAACAGCGTGGCGCCGATCCGCGGTGACCGGGCCAGCCAGCCGTTCGGACGGGATCCGAGCCGGCGCAGCGACCCCAGCCCGAGCGCGTACGCGAGCAGGACCAAGCCGACCGTCACGTCGGTCGCTCCCGCCGCCGGGCGAGGGCCGCGGCCAGCGCCTGCGCCAGGGCGTCGGTGTCCTCGGCGTCGATCTGGTCGACGAAATGGGCCAGGGCACCGGCCCGGTCGCCGGTGGCGCTCAAGGCCTCGCTCATCAGGGCGGCGGTGTAAGCCTGCCGGCTGATGCGCGCGACGTAGCGCCAGGCCCGCCCGTCCCGCTCGCGACTGAGAAAGCCCTTCCGATGCAGCGTGTCCATGACCGTCATGACCGTCGTGTAGGCGAGGACGCGCTGCGGGCGCAGCTGGGCGACGACGTCGCGGACCAGACACGGTCCGGCCTCCGACCAGAGCACGTCCATGATCGCGGCCTCGAGCTGTCCGAGCGGTCGGACCGGACGGGACTCAGCCACGCTGAACCGTCCGCCGATCCGAAGTGCGCACGCCGAGGCACACGTGGCGGGATGGCGATGCGTTCACGGTCGAGGGTGCTTTGAGGCTGGCGTCACATTCGAGAACGAGCGCCGTCTACTATCCGTGTTAGTAGTCATGCTTTCCCCACGCTACCCCGACTCTTCCCCACCCACCGCGCGCCGGCCCGACGCTGCTGACGCGGCTATGCGGGCCCTCTACGCCGAGCACGGTGCGGCGGTGCTGGCCTACGCCGAGGGATTCACCCGTGACCGCGGCCGCGCCGAGGACGTCCGGCAGGAGACGTTTTTACGCGCGTGGCGTCACCTACCGCGGCTGCTCGAGGACGGCCGCCCGATCCGCCCGTGGCTGTTGCGGGTGGCCCGTCACCTGCTGATCGACGCCTCGCGGGCGGCCCGGGTCCGGCCGACGCTGGTCGAGGAGCGGCCCGGCGCGGAGCCCGGCGTCGACGGCGGCCTGGCCCAGTTCGTGGACCGGGCGGCGCTGGTGGACGCCATGCGGCACCTCTCGCCGGCCCACCGCGAGATCGTCGTCGAGACCTTCCTGTGGGGGACGCCGACGCACCTCTCTGCGGCCCGGCTCGGCGTCCCACCCGGCACCGCGCGTTCCCGCCTGCACTACGCACTCGCCCGCCTGCGCGAAGAGCTGGCGCTCAGCGCCGCCTGATCGCCCGCCACCTCATCGCCGACCAACCTCGAAGGAGGCGCCATGGCGTGCACGTCGGACCGCATCCCGACCGAACTGCTCGCGCGCGCCCTGGGCGCGCAAGCGGGTGTCGGCTCGGTGGTTAGGACGCGGCGTCGCGGAAGGACGAGGCAACACTCGCGAGGTAGACAGCCGGAGTCGCGGCTTGCAGCACGAGCGCCAGGACCGGCAGCGGAAACGCCACAGCGATACCGACCAACGGTGGGATCACGCCGAGGAGTTCCCGACGCCTCGCCGCCCCGATACGCGCGGCGTCGGCGTGATCGTGGAGCAGCCCGGGCGTTCGAGCGAGGTGGCCGCTGAGCACGTACCAGATCAGGATCAGCGCGACACTCAACACGGCGTACAACACGATGCCGACCGTCTGATCACGGTGGTCACCCACCCGGAACGCGGCGGAGAGCACAGCGGTCGGAAAGGGCAGAAGCGAGGCGAGCAGCAACACGGCGAGATTCGCGGCGAGCAGGGGGCCGTCGACGCGGGCAATCCGGTCGAACAGCGAATGGTG
Source organism: uncultured Jatrophihabitantaceae bacterium (assembly GCA_964245745.1). Classification (GTDB taxonomy): domain Bacteria; phylum Actinomycetota; class Actinomycetes; order Mycobacteriales; family Jatrophihabitantaceae; genus CAXTNQ01. The sequence goes on along the minus strand of CAXTNQ010000188.1, from coordinate 822 downwards.
CGTCAGCCAGAGCGTCCCGATGATCAAGAAGGCGCCAAGGTAGGCCAGGTACGACTGCCACTCCTGCGTCAGCTCGTGTAGGAACGCACCCCGCTGCTGTGGCGGCCGCAGATCGAGGACCAGCAGCGTGATCGCGATCGCGAACACACCATCGCTGAACGCTTCCACCCGTCCGGTCGACGGCAGCCGCATGCGGTGGGCAGTCATCGGCGAACGCTACAACCCGAAGCGAACACGAGGTCAAGGCGCGCTTATCCGAGATCGCCGAGGACGTCGCCGCGACGCACAAGCGTGTCCAGATCGCTAGGAACGGGCGCGACCACGTCGTGCTGCTTGCCGCCGACGATCTCGAGTCGATCGAAGCAACGCTCGAGCTGTACCGCAGCCCTATCGCTCAGCGCGTCCCGCGCGCTCGGCGGCGCCATGTCCGATCGTGTGTTATACGAGCGCCGTTTCGGGCAGCCTGGGACGGCCGCAAGCTAATGGCGTAATGCTGCCCGCGGGACTGTGTGAATCGATCGTGCTCTACAGGTTGTTGAAGGTGGTATCAGCACGACGAAGCCGATCGTGACGGGATGCCTGCGGCGACCCTCGCGGGCACCAGTCCGGCGGTGACACCGGCTGGTTCGCCGCCGATGACGCCCGCGCACACGGACCGTCGGTTAGGTGGTGGAGACGGGGCGGATCTCTAGGACGCAGCGCCGGGCGAGCGGGTGAGCGAGCGCGGCGTCGACTGCGTCGGGCAGGTCGCGGCATTCGAGCAGGTCAAACCCCAGCAGGGCGCCGTTGGTCGGCAGGAACGCGCCGTGGCTCACCTGCGGC
>CAXTNQ010000187.1:4035-5056 GCA_964245745.1 uncultured Jatrophihabitantaceae bacterium | reverse complement strand
GTCATGCTCGGCGCCGGCCTGCTGTGGTTCGGCTGGTTCGGGTTCAACGCCGGATCCGCGCTAACCGCAGGGAATCTGGCCTCGTACGCGTGGGTCAACACCAACACGGCGACCGCCTGCGCGCTGATCGGCTGGCTGATCGTCGAGAAGATCCGTTACGGCAAGTCGACCGCGCTCGGCGCAGCGTCTGGTGCAGTGGCCGGCCTCGTCGCCATCACACCCTGCGCCGGCTTCGTCAGCCCGATCTGGTCGATCGGGGTGGGACTCGCGGCCGGGATGATCTGCGCCTACGCCATCAGCCTGAAGAACAAGCTGGGCTACGACGACTCGCTCGACGTGGTTGGCGTGCACCTCGTCGGTGGTTGGGTCGGGACGCTGTGTGTCGGCTTCCTCAGCACGAAGGGGACGAACTCGGCCGCCAACGACGGGCTGTTCTACGGCGGCGGCGGCAGCCTGCTGTGGCACCAGTTCCTGGCCGCAGGCACGGTCACCCTCTTCTCGTTCATCGGGACGTTCATCATCGCGAAGGTCATCGGCCTGGTGATGCGGACCCGGGTGACCGAGGAGGCCGAGCTCGAAGGCCTCGATATCGCGATTCACGGTGAGTCGGCCTACGACTTCGGGCCGATCGGCGGCGTGGGTGCCGGCCACTACGCGCCGGCGGCCGTGGCCGCGAAGGAGAGTGTGGACGCATGAAGCTCGTCACAGCGGTGATCAAGCCGTTCAAGCTGGACGACGTCAAAGCGGCGCTGGAGGTGCTGGGCGTCCAAGGCCTGACGGTCAGCGAGGTCCAGGGCTTCGGGCGCCAGCGCGGCCACACCGAGGTCTACCGCGGCGCCGAGTACACGGTCGACCTCGTACCGAAGGTGAAGCTCGAAGTGTTGGTCGACACGCTAGACGCCGACAAAGTCGTCGACGCCATCGTGGAGGCCGCGCGCACCGGCAAGATCGGCGACGGCAAGGTGTGGGTTCTCGACGTCGACGTCCTCGTGCGGGTGCGGACGGGTGAGCGGGACGCAGA
>CAXTNQ010000187.1:0-4025 GCA_964245745.1 uncultured Jatrophihabitantaceae bacterium | reverse complement strand
TCCTCCCCCTCTAGACTCGGTCCGGCGGGCCGGCGTGCGCCCGCCCGGACTGGCCGGTGAGCTGCTGCGCCATCGGCTGGCCGACGCCTATGACGAGTGGTTGGCCGACGCGTTCACGCAGCTACCTGAGACGTCCGGCATGGCCCTGGTGGCCGTCGGTGGCCTCGGGCGACGGGAGCCGGCGCCGTACTCCGACCTCGATCTCGTCCTGCTGCACACCGGCCGGCAGACGGCGGTCGCGGCCGAGTTAGCCGAGCTGCTCTGGTACCCGATCTGGGACAGCAGCGTGAAGCTCGACCATTCGGTCCGCACCCCGGAGCAGGCGCTGTCCGTGGCGCGTGACGACCTCAAGGCGATGCTCGGACAGCTCGACCTGCGGCACATCGCCGGAGACGCCGGGCTGTCCGCGCCGCTGCGGGAGCGAATGGTCGATCTGTGGCGGACGCGGGCGTCCGCCAGCGCGGCGGAGCTGCGTGAGCTCGCCCAGACCCGTTGGCGGATAGCCGGTGAGGGTGCGTTCCTCCTCGAACCGAACCTCAAGGACTCCCGCGGCGGGTTGCGCGACGTCCGCTCGCTGTACGCCCTCGCGCTGGCGCAGCTGGCGGACCTGCCGGCGCCCGTGCGGCAGGCCAATGCCGACCTGCTCGACGTGCGCGGCGGGCTGCGGGACGGTCTGCTGCTGCGCGCGTTGGCCATCGCGCAGCTCGTCGACCTGCCGGCGTCGGCGCGCGAGGCCTACCGGACGCTGCTCGACGTGCGGTCCGAGCTGCAGCGGCGCACCGGGCGCAACCTGGACGTCTTGTTCCAGCAAGAACAGAGCGGGGTCGCCGAGGCTCTGCACCTCCCGGACGCGGACGCCGTCCTCGGTCTGGCCAACGAGGCGGCGCGCGGACTCGACCCCGGCTGCTGGCGCCGTTCGGTGCGTCCGGATCGGAGCGCATCCCGCTCGCGCACAATGTCGTCGCTCACGACGGCGAGGTCGTTCTCGCCCGCGACGCCGACCCCTGGGCCGACCCGCTGCTCGTCCTGCGGGTCGCGCGCGCCGCCGCCGAACGGGACCTACCCATCGCCGGTTTCGCCCTTGAGCGGCTGGCCTCGGAATCGGCGCCCATGCCGCGGCCCTGGCCGAAGGCGGCCACCGACGACTTCGTCTCGACCCTCGGCGCCGGCGCCCGCGCGGTGCCGGTGTTGGAGAGTCTCGATCAGGCCGGGCTGCTCGTCGGCCTGATCCCGGAGTGGGCCGCCGTGCGCTCGCGCGCGCAGCACAATCCGGTGCACCGTTACACCGTCGACCGTCACCTGCTGGAGACCGCGGCGCGAGCCGCCGACCTGACGCGACAGGTCGCCCGCCCCGATCTGCTGCTGCTGGGCGCTCTGCTGCACGACATCGGGAAGGGCTACCCGCCACGGGACCACTCCGAGGTCGGCGCGGAGGTCGCGGCACCCATCGCGGCGCGAATGGGGCTGTCCTACGGCGACGCGGCGACCGTGACGGCGCTCGTCCGGCACCACCTGCTTCTGCCGCACACGGCGACGCGTCGTGACCCGACGGACCCCGCCACGATCCGCATAGTGGCGGCCGCGGTCGGTGGTTCGGCCGAGTTGCTCGACCTGCTGCACGCCTTGACGATCGCCGATGCGTTGGCCACCGGACCGTTGGTCTGGAGCGACTGGAAGGCCGGGCTCGTCGCCGACCTGGTGACGCGGACCGGGAAGGTGCTCGGCGGTGCGCCGGTGCCGCCCGCACCGCCGTTGGACGCGTATCGGCGGGCGCTCGCCGAGCAAGGCGAGCTCGCTGTGGAGGTCCGCGACGGCGAGGTCGTCGTCGCCGCGCCCGACGCACTGGGTGTGCTGTCGCGCGCCGCGGGCGTGCTCGCCCTGCACTCCCTCGACGTCCGGTCCGCGTCGATCCGTACGCACGCCGGCATGGCGGTGAACGCGTTCGACGTGTCGCCCCGTTTCGGCACGGTGCCCGAGGCCGCCCTCATCCGACAGGATCTGGCTCGGGCGCTCGACGGATCGCTGGTCCTCGTGGATCGGCTCGCGGCCAAGGAGCGCGCCTACTCGCGGTCGGAGATCCGCCGACCACCGACCGTGCGGTGGTTCGACGACGAGGCGACGAACGCCACCGTGCTGGAGTTGCGGGCGGACGACGCGATCGGCCTGCTCTACCGGGTGACCGCGGCCCTCGAGCAGTGCGGGCTCGACGTCCGGTCGGCCCGCGTGTCGTCGCTCGGCGGTGCGGTCGTGGACGCGTTCTACCTGACGACCGCGGACGGCCGGCCCGTCCCGTCCGACCACCGCCCCGACATCGAAGCGAACCTGGCCAGCGCTTGACGTCCGGTGTGGCGCGGGACGCACGAGATGTCGAAGCGCGACAGGTAATCTGAAGCCTCTTCGCGGGCCAATGCTGTCCCCGGCCGACCTACCGTTGACCGTCTTGCCCGCAGGGGCCGGCACCCCAGGAGCTGTCCCGCATGGCTAGTTTCTCTGCGTTGCCGTTCTCTGGGTTGCCGCGGGCCCAGGGGCTGTACGACCCGGCCTTCGAAGCCGATTCGTGCGGCGTCGCCTTCTTGGCGGCGCTGTCTGGCCAGCCGAGTCACGACATCGTGCGACGTGCGCTGCACGCCCTGCACAACCTGGATCACCGCGGGGCAGCGGGCGCCGAGCCGTCCTCGGGCGACGGTGCCGGCATCACGGTCCAGGTACCGGATGGGTTCCTGCGCAGCCAGGTCTCCTTCGAGCTACCCGAGCGTGGGCATTACGCCGTCGGCAACGTCTTTCTACCGACGGGCGACGCGGATGACACCGCTGCGGACCAGGTGATCGCACTCGTCGGCGAGGTCGCTACCGAGGAGGGCCTCGTCGTCCTCGGCTGGCGGGAGCTGCCGACGGAAGCAGAAGGCGTCGGTCCCACGGCGCGCAGCGTCATGCCGCGCTTCGCCCAGCTGTTCGTCGCGGACGCCCGCAACGCAAGCGGACTCGATCTCGACCGGCGTGCGTACGCCCTGCGTCGGGTCGTCGAACACCGCGCGCGGGCTGCTGGTCTGGACTTCTATGCGGCGTCACTGTCGGCACGCACCTTGGTCTACAAGGGCATGCTCACCACTGAACAGCTCGGGCGCTTCTACCCCGACCTGCTCGACGAGGGGTTCAGCACCGCGATCGCGCTCGTCCACAGCCGGTTCTCGACGAACACGTTCCCGTCGTGGCCGCTCGCCCATCCGTACCGCTACATCGCGCACAACGGTGAGATCAACACCATCCGGGGCAATCGCAACTGGATGGCGACTCGACAGGCCACGCTCGAATCCGAGCTGATCCCGGGTGATCTCGCCCGGATGTTCCCGATCTGCTCGCCGGGGTTGAGTGATTCGGCGTCGTTCGACGAGGTCCTCGAGCTGTTGCACCTGGCCGGACGCAGCCTGCCGCACGCGGTGCTCATGATGATCCCGGAGGCCTGGGAGAACGCGACGGACATGGATCGCGCGCGGCGTGATTTCTACGCCTACCACGCGTCGCTCATGGAGGCGTGGGACGGGCCGGCGTGCGTCAGCTTCACCGACGGCACGGTGATCGGCGCCGTGCTCGACCGCAACGGGCTGCGTCCCGGCCGGTGGTGGCAGACCGCCGACGGTCTGGTCGTGCTCGCCAGCGAAGCCGGCGTCCTGGACGTCGATCCGGCGAGCATCGTGGCCAAGGGCCGTCTCCAGCCGGGACGGATGTTCCTGGTCGACACCGGTCGCGGTCGTATCGTCCACGACGACGAGGTCAAAGCCGAGCTCGCGCACGCGCAGCCCTACGGCGAGTGGTTACATGCCGGGTTGCTGCACCTCGACGACCTGCCGCCGCGGGACCACGTGGTGTTCACCCACGAATCGGTCACCCGCCGGCAACAGATCTTCGGGTACACCGAGGAGGAGCTGCGATTGCTCGTGGCACCGATGGGCACGCTGGGCACCGAGCCGAACCGCACTATGGGCGCCCACACCCCGCCGGCCGAGCTCTCCCAACGGCCGCGCCTG
>CAXTNQ010000186.1:0-5086 GCA_964245745.1 uncultured Jatrophihabitantaceae bacterium | reverse complement strand
ACCCCCACTGACTCATCGTCTTCAGGGTCGCCCCGTCTCGGGGCACGAACGTGAACTCGGTCGTGAAGGTGAGCGTCGTACCGTCCAGACGGGTCTCGGTCGTAGCCAGCCGTAAGCGGCGTGGGCGCTCGATCACCTCGAACACGTGCACGTGCCGGTAGAGCTCGCCCGGCGAGGCGCCGAAGGCGATCTCCCAAGCGCCTCCGATACGCAGCTCGCAGCGCGAGTCAACAATCCAGCCCGCCGCGTCGTTGCCGTAGAACTCGTGCTGGCCTACCGGGCTGGTCAACAGGTCGAACACGCGCGCAGGCGACGTCCGGATCAGGCGCTCGTAGCGCAGCTCGCGGCTCACCCCGCGCCCTCCACGAAGTGCTCGAAGCGGTCCAACCGGCCGTCCCAGGCGCGGCGGTGGGTATCGATCCACTCGCCTGCCTCGCCGAGCGTGGTGGCCCGGCCCAGTCGGCACTCGCGCGCCCGGCCCACCTTCTGGGTTTCGACCAGGCCAGCGACTTCCAGGATCCCGACGTGCTTCTTGATCCCGTTGAGGGTCAGACCCGATGGTTGCGCGAGCTGGCTCAGCGTCGCCGGACCGCGGCTCAGACGCTCGAGGATGCCCCGTCTCTTGGGATCCGCGAGCGCGAAGAACGTCGCGTCGAGTGAAAGCATTAGTGCACCGATCGGTTCACTATACAACACAACCCGTTGAGATTCAGTCGATCACGCGGTGGCCGGTCCGGCGCAACACGCCAGACGCTTTCTCCACCTGATCGACGGGAACCAGCACGATGTCGCCGTCGAAGCTGGCCGCGACCCACACAGGCACCTTGGCGGCGGCGAGCGGCGTCACGATCGCAGCCAACATGCCGGTTGCGTCCGGCGGGTGCGCATCGTCGCCATTCCACAGCGCCACCCAGGCGTCGTCGGCCGCGTCCTGACGTCGCATGCGAGCCCCGCCGTCTGGGCCGCGCACCAGCGCAAGCACCTCGCTATCGCGGGCGACCTCGACGTCCGACGCCGCACGCTCCAGTACGTATCGACCCTCCAGCACGCGCAACGTCTGATGATCAGCGACCGACACCGACGCATCGTCGCACGCCGATGGCGGCTGATGGTCCAGATTTACGTGAGGGCGGCCGCTACCTGTTCAAGTGCGACGACGACGTCGGCGACCGATGCTGTCGTCACGATCTCGTGATCGGCGTCAGCGCGCAGGAAGGGCTCGAACTCGGCCAAATCGCGGGCGATCTTCACCTGTTCCGAAGGACGGGACCCGAACGGATTCGTGCGTTGAGCAACCCGGTCCAGGATGATCTCCAGCGGAGCGCTCAACAGAACGACCGCGCTGAAGCGGTCATACAGCAAACGCTGGTTTGCGACGCAGCCCGAAACGAACAGCCAGCCTGTTTCGTGTTGGTCAAGCAGCGCGCCGACCCGAGCGAGGTCCCACATCGGCTCCAGGCCATGCGGCGTCTCGACCTCAACGATCCAGCCCGGGTCGTCCGTGTCGACGACCCGGTGACCACGTCGACCGAGTTCGTTGAGCGTGGTCGACTTTCCGGTGCCGGACATGCCGGTCACCAACACCGTCGATCGAATCGCCCGCGCGGTCATGGCCAGCGATTGTCTCGCGACAGGCAACGAGCCCCATCCCCAGCAATGCCGTGAGCTGATCGTTCGGCGCGTCCCACGCAGCGATCGACTTGACGGTTCGGCGTGGCTGTCTGCTAACGCCGACCGAATAGCCAATAGACGATCGAGTTTCCGGGATTGATGGTCACGATGATTCGCCATAGGTTCTTCGGGCCACGTACGCGCGCGTCAGATCGCCGGGCCAGGTCACGCCACGCGAGCGCGGAGCTGACGGTCTGGGCCACCACCACGATCCCAAGGACTGCCCTGCCGCGCTTGCTCTGAGGAAGCTTCATTGCTCTGGTCTACTCCTTGAGTCGCTCGCGGAAGTGATGGGCCTTGATCCCTGACGGGTCCGCGGCACGAAACTATTGCCTGGTGGACGGTCGTCGAGTAGGACGGGCTGCGTGCACGCGATCCGGTCGACGCGGGCCTTCGACGGCGCGACGTTTCGCCGCGCCGGCGTTACCGTCTTGATCGAAGACGGCGTGATCATCGGCGTCGAGCCCTATGGTCTGCCGCTGCCCGACGGGTGCAATGCGACCAGCTATGACGGAACGATGTTGCCCGGTCTGATCGATGCGCACACGCATCTGGTCACCGACAGCGGAGTCTCGGCGTTGGACCGGGTCGCCGGGTACTCCGAGCAGGAGATCGACGAGGTCATCACTCGGGCGCTTCGCGATCAGCTTGCCGCGGGGATTACCGCGGTGCGTGACCTGGGTGATCGGCGCTTCTGCGTTGTCCAGCGTCGAGACGGGCAGCCGGCCGCCGGCGCGGGGGAGCCGACCATCGTCGCGTCCGGGCCGCCGCTGACCAGCCACGCCGGGCACTGTCATTTCCTGGGCGGGGAGGTCTCCGGAACCGCGGAGATCGTCCAAGCCATCGCCGAGCGGGTGGAGCGCGGCGTGGACGTCGTCAAGGTGATGGCCTCGGGCGGAGTCAACACTCCTGGAAGCGACGTCCTGCGCACCCAATTCGCCACCGACGAGCTGCGCACCATCGTGGATCGGGCCCACGCGGCCGGTTTGCCGGTCACCGCCCACGCGCACGGCACTCCCGCCGTGGAGCAGGCGATCACTGTCGGCGTCGACGGCATCGAGCACTGCAGCTGTGTCACCGACCGCGGCTTCGGGCAGGTCAGCGACGAGACGCTCGCGGCCCTCGCGGACAGCCAGGTCGCGGTATGCCCCACCATCGGCACGGACCCGCACCTGATGAAGAACCCGCCGCCGGCGATCAAGGCGGTGGCCGAACGAATGGGTATCACCGCTCAACAGATGCTGCGGGTCCGCCGGGACTTCGTCGGCCGCCTGCACCACGCCGGGGTACGCCTGGTGTCCGGCGTCGACTCTGGCATCGGGCCGGCCAAGCGCCACGGCACGCTGCCGCACGCGGTATGCGAGCTGGTGAGCGCAGGGCTCAGCGTGGCCGAGGCCTTGGCTACCGCAACCTCAACGGCGGCGACGGCATGTGGGCTGCGCGCCAGCAAAGGCCGGCTGGCCCCAGGCATGCACGCCGACCTCCTCGTTGTCGACGGTGACCTCGAGACCGACATCACGGCGTTGCGCCGGCCGCAAACCGTGCTGCTGCAAGGCGTACCCGTCACCGACTAACCAGAGAACCTCGTCGGTGCAGCAGTCCGCGCACAGTTCGGCCCTGACGGATCACGCAATGGCGTCGTCGTAGCGTTTCCTCCTTGCCGTGGGTGCGAGTTCGGGCACGAGTCCGAAGTCGGTGAGGAGCTGGCCGATCTGGGTGTGGTCGAGCCTGCGGATGATGCGGTTGCCGACGAACTTGGGGTCGGACAGCTCGACCTCGTCGCCGTCGCGGAGACGTGCGGTGGTTTCGAGCAGGAAGCGAAGGTCGTAGGTCGAGTTGAAGACTTCGGGCACGCCGCGCTCAACGCCCAGCAGCCGGTAGGCGGCCTCCATACCGGTACGGACGGAGTACTCCGTCGTGAAGATGGTGTCGCGCGTGGTCTCGGCGAACTGGCCGAGGAACGCGAAGTTGACGGCACCTTCGGGCACGACGTCAGGTCGGTCGCCGGCCTGACGCGGCATGAAGAACGAGGTGACGTAAGGCATCATCACCGGCACTGTCTGCGCGCCTCGGGCGGCCAGCTCGGGGATTTGTTCGGCCGGCACACCGATGTGGTAGAGCCACTCCTGGGTGATCTCCTCGCCCGTGCACTGCTGCATGGTCTTGTTCACGTAGTCGCCCGGCGTGTCCACGAACAGGCCGTACACCCAGGCCACGATCTCGTCGGGGGCCTGCTCCCTGAAATGCGGCTGCCGGTTTACCGTCCAACTCATCAGCCAGGCGGAGTCCCGGGCGGTGACGATACCGCCGGTAACGACCTTCCCGGCGAAAGGATCCCGCCTGGCGATCTTCTCGACGTACTTCGGAATCTCGGGTCCGATCGTGGTGACGGTCGCGGACTCCCACTTCGTCTTCTGGATGTCGCCCGCGAACACGTCAGGCCGTCCGAAACAAGGATGCTTCGCCGCGATTCGTCGCCATAGGTCCCAGGCCGGTGCCGGACCGTCGTCGAGCGTGGCAGGACGGTGATGGTTGCCGTCGTGAGAATTCTCCGTCAGCGAGCCGATCGTGGTGAGCACGAGGTCGTCGGGTCCGAGATCGATACCGCCCTCCATGCCGGCACGGATCCAGTGGATTCGCGTGGCCTGTATGCGGTCTGCGTCGAAAGCGAAGTCGATGTCGGTGACCTCGGTCGAGAAGTCGAAGGTGACGCCCTGCTCGAGCAACCACCTGTACATCGGCAACACGAGCGACTCGTACTGGTTGTACTTGGTGAACTTCAGTGCCGACATGTCAGGGAACCCACCGATGAGGTGGATGAACCGGTGCAGGTAGAGCTTCATCTCTAGCGCGGAGTGCCACTCCTCGAAGGCGAACATGGTGCGCCAGTAGAGCCAGAAGTTGCTCCTGAGGAACTCTTCGCCCAGAACCTCGTCGATGCGCTTGTTCTCCATGTCCTCGCGCGGCGCGAGGAATACGTGAATCAGGTCCTTCTGGGCCTTCTCGCCCAGTCCGAACTTGAAGTTCGTCCGAGCGTCCTGGCCCTGGTTCTCGGTGACGCGGCAGAGGGAATAGTTCGGGTCGTCCCGATTGAGCCAGGATCGTGATCCGGTTACCGGGGAGCTGCCCGTCGCGGATCATGAACGCTGCCGATGCCATCGACGTGAGGCCCGCGCCGACGAACCAGGCGGTCTTGTTCTCGACGCCCGCCGGCTTGCGGGGACGTGCGAAGGCTTCGTAGTTGCCGCTGCTGTAGTGCATGGTCCGCGAAGCTAATGCCGGCTGTTCCAATGCCAATCCAAGCGGCGTCCGCGCGTCGCGACGTCGGGCCCTGAATTCCGCGAACGACGAGTGGATTGGCACTGGATCGGAACTGGACCGGCCTCGGTCACGGTGATCGCACCGCATCACCTCG
>CAXTNQ010000185.1:0-5191 GCA_964245745.1 uncultured Jatrophihabitantaceae bacterium | reverse complement strand
CACCGCCATGGACGTCCACCCCGTGCCCGTCTCCCCCGCCCGCGCCAGTCCGGCGTCGAACCCGGCGATGGCGTCATCCCAGTCGCCGCTCGTCCAGTCCGTGCCCGCCGACACCCAGTCGTGGAAGGGGGTCAGCCAGTCCGCGCCGTGCTGCGCCGAGACCTCCCGGGCGCGCGCACTCGCGCGCCGGGCCGCGTCGGGCCCGTCCGCGAGCAGGACGAAGAACGGCGGCCAGACGGTGAACGTGGGCTCGTTGCTCAGCGGATCCAAGGTGGCTCGGTCCTCGCCGACCGGCAAGATCTCCAACGCCTGGTCGGGGCGGCACCGCAGCAGGGCCAGGCAGGCCCGGGTCGTGCGGGCCACCTCGGACGCCGCGTCGTGACCGCTCGCGGCGGCGAACGCGCTCGCGTCGCCCACGGCCGCTTCGGCCGCTCGCAGATCGCCGCCCAGGAGCAAGACCCACGCCCTGGCCTGACGTAGCACGAGCCCCGACGGTGTGGGCAGATGCGGATCGGCCAGCAGATTCTCGATCTCGTCCAGTGCGGCGCTCGCGTTGGCTCGGTTGACCATCGAGCGCAGGGCCACGGCACGCATCTGGGCGCGAATGTGCGGGTCGGCGGTACGCGGCAGTTGGGTGTGGACGAGGTCCTCGGCTTCGCGGCCCCGTCCGGCCAGGAAGAGCGCGGTGGCGCGCTGCACCGTGAGCTGACCGGCGTCCCCGGTCGACGGCCGGGGCTGTACATGATCGAGCAGGTCGGCCGCCACCCCGGGAGCCGTCCGCAGGTTGGCCGCAGCGACGTGGCGCAACGACTCGGTATCGCCGGCCTGCAGCAGCTGCTCGGCGACCTGCGCATCCGGAGCCTCACGGTCGCGCAGCACTCGCGCCGCGTCCCGGTGCAAAGCCTGGCGCAGCGGTGGGGCGAGACCCGCGAGCAGGGTCTCGCCGTACAGGTCGTGCCCCAACACCAGCGCGCCCGCGCGCCAGTGCAGCACGCCGGCTTCGGTCACCTCGGCGGCCGGCGCGTTCAGGGCGGCGACGGGACGGCGCAGCATGGCCGCCACGTCCAGCGGATCAGCCGGGGAGCCGAGCGCCGCGACGGTCGTGGCCAGCTCGACGGCGCCCGCGGAGAGCTGGTCCAGGTACGCCCGCACCATGACGTGGACCGACCGGGGCACTCGCCGGTCGCCCGGGTCGACGTCGACGTGATCGCCGTCCCGGCGAATCGCCCCTCGGCGTTCGAGCAGGCCGAGCAGGACGCCGAGCGCGAACGGGTTGCCGGCCGCGACCTCGAGCTGTTCGCGCAGGATCGGGCCGGGCGCACCACCCAGTTGACGACGCACGATGACGTCGATGTCGGCGTCGTCGAGCGGCGGGACGAGCACCCGGTCGGTGGCTTCCTCGATCAGCGCCGCGAGCTCGGCGCGGCGCGGCTCGGGACGAACGCTGAGGATGACGATCAGCGGCAGGACGACCGTCGCCGACCACAACCGGCTCAGGACGGCCAGCGAGCCGGCGTCGGCGTACTGCGCGTCGTCGACCCAGAGGACGACCGGCGATGCGCTGCACCACGAGTCGACCTGCAGGTACGCGGCCTCTCGCGGGTCGGCGGCCCGGTCGGCTTCGTCCAGCAGCGCCGACACCGACGCGAACGGCTGGTGCGCGGTCAGCGGGTCACACCGATCGGACACGACGCGCACCGCGCCGTCGACGTCGCGCAGGCACTCCTGCACGAGCGTCGTCTTGCCGATGCCGGCCGGCCCCTCGACGACGACCGTGGCGCCGTCATTCGGCGCACGCAACAGTTCGCCGAGTAGCTCTCGCGGTCGGGTCGGACGAGCCCCCACCGTCCGCACGCTACGCGCCGCGCCGTGACGCAGACGTGGGTCGGAACAGACGACGGCTCCGGTGGGCGAATGCCTCCGGAGCCGTCGCGGGAACGGTGCGGTCAGACGGTCAGCTGCACCTGGCGGGTGCGCGCCTGCATGGCCTGCGCCCGTCGCCAGACGATCTCGGCCTGAACGGCCACCATGATCGCGATCATGACCATGATCTCGCCGAAGCCACCGCCGGCGTTGACGTGGTCGACGTACGCCACGGCGCCGAGGAGGAACTTGACCACGACGAGGGCCACGAACAGGCTGATGGTCAGCACGGTGCCCCGGTAGAAAATGGTGCCGTCCTCGGCCATCCACAGGCGGGTGAGGCGTCCACGGGCCACGCCGACGACGACGCTCAACAGCACGCTGACGGTCAGGATGCTTACAGCCGCCGCTCCGTGCGGCACGGCGAAGCCGCCGACGACGAGGCCGACGATGCCGTAGATGATCGCCAGCTTGAACCGGCCGGGGCCCACGACAGGGCTGACTTGGGACTGGCGGTAGATCGCGTACCCGACCATCGCGAGGATGGCGACGATTTCGACGGGGGACATGCGGTGCTCCTTGAATCGGTGAGAGTGTCGTGCGGTCGATGTCGACGCTCTCAGCGCAGGCACCTGCGCCACATCCGCCATCTGGCGGAGATCGGTGCCGGGTACCGCGAGAGCTACGCTCCGGAACATGTCCGCTGCGCCTACCGTGCCTGCCGAGGCCGCCGACCGGCCCGATCCGCACACGACGGCCGGCAAGCTCGCCGACCTCGAGCGCCGCTACGACGAGGCCGTGCACGCGGGTTCCGCTCGGGCGGTCGAGAAGCAGCATGCGCGCGGCAAGAAGACGGCGCGGGAGCGGATCGCGGTCCTGCTCGACGAGGGCTCGTTCATCGAACTCGACGAGTTCGCTCGCCATCGCTCCACGACGTTCGACATGGACCGCAACCGTCCGTTCGGTGACGGCGTGGTCACCGGCCACGGCACGGTCGACGGCCGCCCGGTGTGCGTGTTCAGCCAGGACGTCACGGTGTTCGGCGGCAGCCTCGGTGAGGTCTACGGCGAGAAAATCGTCAAGGTGCTCGACTTCGCGATGCGCAACGGCTGCCCGATCGTCGGCATCAACGAGGGCGGCGGCGCACGCATCCAGGAGGGCGTCGTCAGCCTCGGGCTGTACGGGGAGATCTTCTACCGCAACGTCCAGGCGTCCGGCGTCATCCCGCAGATCTCGTTGATCATGGGTGCGGCCGCGGGCGGCCACGTGTATTCCCCCGCCTTGACCGACTTCGTCGTCATGGTCGACCAGACGTCGCAGATGTTCATCACCGGGCCGGACGTGGTCAAGACGGTGACCGGCGAGGACGTCACCCTCGAGGAGCTCGGCGGCGCACGCACGCACAACACCACAAGCGGGAACGCGCATTACTTGGCGTCCGACGAGGACGACGCCATCGCCTACGTCAAGGGGCTGCTGTCCTACCTGCCGAGCAACAACCTCGATCCGGCGCCCGTCTACGACACCGACGTGGAAGACGACGTGCACCAGGACGATGCCTTCCTCGACACGTTCATGCCCGACTCGGCCAACCAGCCGTACGACATGCACCAGATCGTCGAGCACCTTCTCGACGACGGGGAATTCCTGGAGATACAAGCCCTTTTTGCCCCGAACATCGTGGTGGGCTTCGGGCGTATCGAGGGCTATCCGGTCGGCATGGTGGCGAACCAGCCGACGCACTTCGCCGGCTGCCTGGACATCGACGCGTCCGAGAAGGCCGCCCGGTTCGTACGTACCTGCGACGCGTTCAACATTCCGGTCATCACGCTGGTCGATGTACCGGGGTTCCTGCCCGGTGTGGCGCAGGAGCACAACGGCATCATCCGGCGGGGCGCAAAGTTGATCTACGCCTACGCCGAGGCGACCGTCCCCAAGATCACCATCGTGACCCGTAAGGCGTTCGGCGGCGCCTACGACGTCATGGGCTCCAAGCACCTCGGCGCCGACGCCAACGTTGCCTGGCCCACCGCGCAGATCGCGGTCATGGGCGCGCAGGGCGCGGCGAACATCCTGTACCGGCGGGAGCTCGCGGCCGCGGACGACCCCGAACAACTACGCGCCAAGCTGGTGACGGACTACGAGGACACACTGGTCAACCCCTACATCGCCGCCGAACGTGGCTACGTCGACTCGGTGATCCCGCCGTCGCAGACCCGGTCGTACGTGATCCGGTCGCTGCGCATGCTGCGCAACAAGCGCCAGTCGTTGCCGCCCAAGAAGCACGGAAACATTCCCCTCTAATGGACGCACCACAGGTACGCCTGCGCGTCGTTCGGGGTGAACCGAGCGCCGAGGACATCGCGGTACTGGCCGCCGTCACCGCCGTCCTGCCCGCTGGTCAGGCCGAGCGGACAGTCGGTACGCAGCGCGGGGGGTGGCGCGATCCGGCGCAACGCCACCGTCGCTATTGGCCACCCGGGCCGGGCGGCTGGCGGTCCGCCCGGTGGTAATCGGGTGCTGATCGCCGCGCGGGGCGCGGTGCCGGCCGACGAGGTGTGGGACCGCTACGTCCGTCCCCAGCGTTGGCCCGAGTGGTCGCCGCAGATCCGGTCGGTGGACTACCCGCACGCCCGCCTGGTCGCGCTCACCTCGGGCCGGGTGTACGGCCTACTCGGGGTGCGCGCCGACTTCGACGTCGATGCGGTCGACGAAGCCGCTCGGACGTGGTCCTGGCGGGTGCGGTGGGGGCCGGTGACCGTGCGGCTGCACCACCGCGTGGCGGCCACACCCGACGGCACCTGCACCGATCTGGACCTCGAGGGGCCGGTTCCGGTCACCGCGGCGTATGCGCCCCTCGCGCAGTACGCCCTGCGCCGGCTGGTGAGCCGGTAGGTCACCCCGCGGCCCCCCGGGCCGCGCCGCTCCGGCTGGTCAGCCGAGTGACGGATGGGGGCGCCGAGTGACGGCCGTAGGCCCGTCACTCGGCGCAATTGATCGTCACTCGACCGACGAGCGGCTTACTCGGCGGACGGACGACCGTCACTCGACGGACGGGCGCCCCCGACTCCGCGCCGCTCCGGCCCGCGCCGCGGATTCGCGGCTCGCGCCGCACCCCGTACCCTCTGCGGGTGCCCGTTACGCCGTCCTCGAACCGGCCGCCGTCGATCGTCATCGGAGCGGGCGGCACCGGAGGGCACATCTACCCTGGGCTGGCCGTGGCCGACGCCATCCGGGCGCGGCACCCCGACGCCGAGATCGTGTTCGTCGGCACGCCGCGCGGTCTGGAGAAGCGGCTGATCCCACGCTCCGGCTACGAGCTGGTAAC
>CAXTNQ010000184.1:4521-5212 GCA_964245745.1 uncultured Jatrophihabitantaceae bacterium | reverse complement strand
CTGTACCGCGACCACTGTCTTGCCATTGCCATAGGCGGTAGTCGACGCGTCCGTCGTCGGCATGACAGTCGAGTCCGCATCTTCGGCGATAGGGCCTTCAGCGAACTCGGCTAGCGCGACAAGGTTCTTGAACGTCGACACCATCTTGTCGATGGCCTGCTTGCCGGCGTCAGACTTCGTGCTAAAGACATGGCTAATGTCAGTGTTGGAGCGCAGATGTGCGTCCGGGTACGTCTGATACAGATCGGCGGAACCGATCTTGATGGCCCGTCCGAGTACGGCGTTGGGGTCCGAGCCCCGGTACTGCTTCCATGCTGGCGACGGAACGCCGCTTGCATCCACGAAACCGATCTGCTTCAGCACCGGAAGCAGCGAAGGGTCGTTGCTCGACTTCATGCCGAGAGTCTTCAGCCAGCCGGTGGTCGCTTTGGTTGGTACTCCTGACTCTCGGATCTTGGCGAACAGCCCGGAGATCTTGCCAGGAACGGTCGTGTACACGGGGCGTCTGCCATCAGTGGCCTCCTCGTCAGTCGAGGCCCGCATCTGCAGGCCGGGGTTAGCAGTCTCGCAGCGAGAGTGCTAACGATCGGCGCAACACGCTCATTGTCCAGCCCACCGACAGGCTCATGACCGTCGAGGACCTATGCGCCTACCTCGGCGTCTCGAAGGACTTCATCTACGACCAGGTACG
>CAXTNQ010000184.1:4102-4511 GCA_964245745.1 uncultured Jatrophihabitantaceae bacterium | reverse complement strand
GAGTCGTGTCGACTACTGCCACGGCAGCGGGGCGAGGTCTGCAGGCCAGCGTTACGACAGCCCCGCGAGTCAACACGCGACGAGGCTGCCGGCCACAGCGACGTCAACACCGTCACAGGCGTGACCTCTAGCCTGAACCGCCGCATGCCGCCGTTGAAGAACGTCCAGGTCCTCGTCGACTACCTCGACAGCCACGCAGACCCCACCTTCTGGGCTACCTGCGCTTGTAGCGGCTCGCCCGGTACTCCTCGACCCAGCGCTTCGAACTGCGCCACGATCCGTCATCGGCCTTCTGAGCACGAAGGCGCCCACGGTCGATCGCGGCGCGCAACGCGGTGACCGTGAGGCCTTCCTTCTCGTTCGCCAAGCTCGCGAGCGGGACGAGGCGAGCGGGGCCGGCGACGGCCGG
>CAXTNQ010000184.1:2496-4092 GCA_964245745.1 uncultured Jatrophihabitantaceae bacterium | reverse complement strand
CTTACACGACCGGCTCGACGACCGGGACGCCGTCCGCCGCGATCTCGGCCCGCTCGGCCGGCGAGACGCCCGCGGCGGTAACGCCGTACAGGGTGGCGGCGAGCAAACCGGTGTGTCCGGCGATCAGCACGGCGACGACGCTGGACAGCGCCGGATGCCACAAGGCGAGCGTGACGACTTCGGCGGTCGCAACGACGGCGGCCGGGACGACGAAGCGGTACAGGTTGTTCGTCACAGCCCGCGCTATCAGCTCGCCCATCGGCCCGCAGTCGCCCTTGTCGGCTCGCCGCATCGCCTTGAGGTAGGCGGTGCGCTCACTCTTGAACACGATCGCGGGCGGGTAGCCGAGGCGCACGAGTACGAGGTTGAGCAGCAATCGCCCGGTGCGGCCGTTGCCGTCGAGGAACGGGTGGATGCGTTCGAAGTCGTTGTGGATCTTCGCAAGTCGCTCGGGGAACGGCACGTCGCTGTCCTTGCGCAGCTTGTTGACCGCCGCGACCCAGTCGGTCATAAGGTGGCCGACCTCGGGGAACGATGGCGGGGTCATTCCCTCCGGGAACGGCTGGATGTCGTGCTGGCGCCAGTTCCCCGGTTCCTCGGTCGGTGTCGCATGCGGGTGCGCCGCGACGTTCCAGACCGGCTGCATCACAGCGTGGTGGACGGTGCGCACCTCCTGCAGGGTCAGCAGCTTGCCGTCGGTCCAGTCGCCGGGATCGAGCGCCTGGCCGTAGACCCATCGGGCCGCTTCGCCATAACCGACAACCTCCATGTACTCGCGCAATTCTTTCGCGCCGACAGCGCGGCCTTCGTCGAGCAGCTTGCGCACCTGGTTGAGGACGAGAGTGTTGCCCTCCAGTGCAGTGGAGTGGTGGGCCTCGCGGTGCCACAGGTCGTCCCAGATGTCCTCGGCCTCGGCGGGGCTGGGCAGGCCACCCATGCGCTCGCGCAGCTCGGCGATCGCCTCTTCGAGACGGTCGTAGATGCTCTGCCGTGACGGACGCCCGCGCGTCATGTATGCCTCCGCTCACCCGCGAAGTTGTTGTGCTCGCTGCTGGATAATTGCAACGCAACACTTTCGGCAACGGAAGGCTACCTCAGAATGTGTTGCACTTTGCGCAAAGTTAATCCAACACAACACTTTCGAACGACTACGAGCGACGGTGGCGGACCGTTTCAAACGCGGCGAGCGCCCTGTCGTCCGCGTCGGGGAGTCGGCCGAGGTATTGCTGGGTGGTCTGGATCTGCTTGTGGCCGAGGCGGTCCATCACGGCCTTGAGGTCAGCGCCGCCGGCAGGCAGCCACGAGGCATGGGCGCCGCGCAGGTCGTGGAAGCGCACCCGCTGGCGCATCCCCGACCGTTCGATAGCCGGCAGCCATACCCGAGTGCGGAAAACGTTGCGCGAGACCGGCGATCCGGTGCTGGTGGAGAAGAGCAGGTCCTCGCCGCGCTTGCCCGTAGCCATCAGGTACTCACGGACGTCCTGACATAGCTGGTCGCCGATCCTGATCGTGCGGTGCTCGTTGTCCTTCGGGTAGTCACGGATGATCCACACCTTGTCGGCGCCGGTGATCTTCTTCGACACCTCGAGCACGCAC
>CAXTNQ010000184.1:1919-2486 GCA_964245745.1 uncultured Jatrophihabitantaceae bacterium | reverse complement strand
CGGACGTGAACTTCGCCCGCGTCGAGATCGACATCGACGGGACGCAGCGCCGCCAGCTCACCCCAGCGGACGCCGGTCTCGATCGCGACCAACACGAGGATGCGGTAGCGCTGCGGGATCTCGGCCAGCATCGTCTCGAACTGCTCCGGCGTGATCGCCTTCTTCGGCTGCTTGACGAACTTCGGCAACACCGTGTGCGCGCACGGGTTGATGGTGATGACCTGGTCGATGATCGCCCGCTCGAAGATCGCGTGCAGGAACATGTGGTACTTGCGCACGGAGCGCGGGCTCAACCGCGGCTTGCGGCTGCCGTCGTCGTCCTCGACCTCGGCCGATACCTCGTTGACCCAGGTCTGCACCGACGAGGCGACGATCCTGCTCATCCGCGTTCGCCCAAAGTGCGGGAGGAAGTGGCTGTCCAGGTTCGAGCGGTACGCGGCCAGCGTGGTCGGCTCAAGGTGCTGCGCCGCCGGCCAGTAGTACTTCTCCACGTACGTGGAGAAGGTCAGCTTGCCGCGCGAGGCGTCGGCGAGCGTGCCTACCGCCGCCCGTTGCTCAAGCTTGATC
>CAXTNQ010000184.1:0-1909 GCA_964245745.1 uncultured Jatrophihabitantaceae bacterium | reverse complement strand
TGGTGGAGAAGCCGCCACCGCTGCGTTGCCGCCCGTCGGCGGTGAAGTAGATCGCGTACCAGCGCGAGGTGCCGGCACTCGTGCTGCGAAGCTGCGCAAATGCCATGACTGTCCTCTGGGTTTTTCAGCGTTCGTTAGGTCGATCTTGGGTCACTAGAAATGACCGTCAGATGACGGTCATCCTCGCGCCCACCCAAGCCTGCTCGCGCCTGCTCGGACCGGCTCGCAAGTGCTCGCAGCGCCTATGTTACCCGGCCTAGAAGCATCTGAGGCGGCCGAAATCCAGCAGGCCCTACAGGCCCCAAACACCGTAATTGAAGTTCTCATAACCCAGAGGTCGCAGGTTCAAATCCTGCCCCCGCTACAACAGAGATACCGCACAGCGGAGGCTCCGGCGCTCGAGCGCGGGAGCCTCCGTCTTTTGGATGCCGGGTCGTCGCTGCTTGGTCGGCCGGGTTTCGTCAGCGGGCGGCCGCGGCGTCCGGCCAGGGGTCGTTCGGGGACCGGGTCGACGGTGAGGTCACGGCCGCCTGTCCACACACGGCCAGGACGCCGGCCACCGAGTGGGCATTGGTGATCCGCCCGGCCAGCACCTCCCGCAGCGCATCGGGCAGCGACAGCCAGCGTCGTTCGAGGGTCTCCTCTTCGTCGCGCGCACGGCCGAGCCGGGCCTCGTCCTGCAGATCAGTGGCCAGGTACACCCGTACCGCCTCGGTGCTGATACCGGGTGAGGTGTAGAGGTCGACCAGGGTGCGCCAGGTGTCGGCTCGCACACCGGTCTCCTCGGCCAGTTCGCGACGGGCCGCGTCCAGCGGATCTTCGTCGTCGCGGTCCCGCAGTCCGGCCGGTAGCTCCCACAGCCAATCTCGAACGGGCACGCGGTACTGCCGGATCAGCAACAGGCGACGCTCGCTGTCCAACGCGGCGATCGCCACCGAGTCCGGATGCTGCACGACCTCCCGCTGCGCCTGGTTGCCGTCGGGCATGCGTACGCGCTCGACCCGGACGTCGATCAGGTCACCCTCGTACGTCGTCTGGGTGCCCTCGACCTCGTAGGCCACTGGCTACTCCGCCACCTTGCGCACGAATTCCCCGAGCTGGTCGGCGATGTTCACCAAACCGTCCCAGATGCCGTGCACAAAGCGGGCCGCTCCGTCGGGGTCCTTGATGACGAAGATGAGGGCCAGGAGGACGGCGAGGATGATGATCACCCGTTTCCAGTTGATCGCCCCTCCTCGGCCGCCCTGCGCACGTCGTCGGGCTAAGCCTGGCATCGGCGCGCCGACCATTACGGAGGCCACGCCGGTCGCGCGATCAGGAGGGTTCGCGGTGGGCGGCGTCGTCCAGGTCGTCCAGGCGCGTCTCGAACGCCTGCTGGCGGGTGGGGTCCACGTCGTCCGGTCGGGTCTTGCGCTGCTCCCGGACCTCCTCGTCCACCGCTTCGGTCAGCCGCTCGTGCTCGCGGTCGTTCGACGTCATGGGCACTCCTGCGGGGGTGGCGATCTCGACCTGATCAGTCTGTCTGCCGCGGCGGCGCGATGACGGCGCGGCATTCGCCGAATCCGACGGGTGCGCAACCGGGTCGGTGGGCGCGGGCGCGGAGGGTGATTTCGTCGCCGTCTTCGAGGAAGGTGCGTTGTTCGCCGGTGGGCAAGGTGATGGCGTCGCGTCCGCCGTGGGTGATTTCGAGCAGGCTGCCGTACTGGCCGGTGTCGGGGCCGGAGATGGTGCCGGTGCCGAGCAGGTCGCCGGGCTGCAGCTGGAGGCCGCCGCTGACGTGGTGGGTGACGAGCTGGGCGACGGTCCAGTAGAGGTGGCGGGTGGAGGTGCGGCTGAGGACAACCGGTGGTTGGTCGGCTGCGCGCATGGCCGCGGAGCGCAGGGCGACCTCGAGGTCGATGTCCAGGCC
>CAXTNQ010000183.1:0-5309 GCA_964245745.1 uncultured Jatrophihabitantaceae bacterium | reverse complement strand
GCGCAGCGCCTCCCGCAGCGCCCCCGCCCCGGGCATCCGATCGGCCGCGGCCGCCGCGACCACCGTGTCGACCCATCCCTCGACCAGCGCGAGCAGCGTCTCAAGGCGGCGCAGCGCGGCCTGCTGCTGCGGGGTCTCCTGCGGCTCGAACAGGCCGCCGCCGAGAGCACTTTGCAGGCTTTCCGGATTGGTCGGGTCGATATGGGTGAGGGCGTCCTGCAGCGCCGACGCGTCGATGGTGATGCCGCGGGCGTAGGACTCCACGGCGTCGAGCAGCCGCTGGCGCAGCCATGGCACATGTCCGAACAGGCGCAGGTGAGCGGCTTCGCGCAGGGCCAGGTAGAGCCGCACCTCGTCCTCGGGACGTTCGAGGCCGGCCCCGAAAGCAGCGACGTTCTCCGGCAGCAGGACCGCGGTTCCGTCCGGCGCCAGTGGCAGCCCGACTTCGGTGCCGGAGAGGACCTCCTTGGCCATCTCGGCCAACCCCTGACCGACCTGCATGCCGAACATCAGGCCGCCGAACTGGCCCATGATGGCGCCCATCGGACCGGCGGTCAGGCCGGCCTGCTGGGCCTGCTCGGGCAGTGCCGATCCCATGGCGCCCACGACGCGTGACGCGATCGGATCGCACAGCGCGGCCCACACCGGCTGGGTGCGCTCGACCCAGTCGACCCGCGTCCACGCCTCCGCGCTGCGGACGCCGGAGGGCAGGTCGGTCGCCTCGTTCAGCCAGAGGTCGGCCAGCCGGACCGCCTCGTCCACCTCACGTTGCTCGGAG
Organism: uncultured Jatrophihabitantaceae bacterium; assembly: GCA_964245745.1. Taxonomy (GTDB): domain Bacteria; phylum Actinomycetota; class Actinomycetes; order Mycobacteriales; family Jatrophihabitantaceae; genus CAXTNQ01. The sequence continues at coordinate 4,531 of CAXTNQ010000183.1, read as the reverse complement.
GCGGATACCCGGCGGTGCTGCGCCGCCAGCGCGGAGATCGAGATCTGCCGAGCCAGATCCCAGTTCACCGGGCCGCCCGACCAGGACATGAGCTTCTGCAGCTCGCTGAACAGCGGGATCTTGCCGCTGAGGTCGTCCCCACCACCCTCACCGCCGCCGAGTGGATTGAAGCCGAAGGGAAGGTTGCCGCTGGTCATGGTTTCGCCGTCTCGCCGCTGGTCTCGAGCTTCCTACGCTAGTTCGACGAACAGGACGTGTCCCCGGTGCCGATCTCCGCACGGTTGCGCCGAGAGCGGACAGGCCTGCACGTTAGGGTGCTGCGGTGAGTCGCCGGGTCCGTACGTTGCTCGTCGGCGGGGTGTTGTTCGTGGTGCTGTTCTTCCTCGCCGCGTTCCTGCCGGTGCCCTACGTCATCTTCAGTCCTGGCCCCACGCTCAACACGCTGGGCAGCGACGGCCGGGGCCGCAGCATCATCACCTTCGACGGGCGTACGCCCGAAGCAACGTCGGGGCACCTCAACCTCACGACGGTGGGCGTCAACAGCGATCGGGTGACGCCGTTTCGCGCGCTGCTCGGCTGGCTGCAGAGCGCCCGTGAGGTCGTGCCGCGCGCGGCGGTCTTCCCGCCGGGCAAGTCCGAGAACGAGGTGAACAAGGCTGACACCGCCCAATTCGTCGCGTCGCAGAGCTCGGCCACCGCGGCGGCGTTCTGCGAGCTGGGCTATCCCTCCGGCCTCGGCGTCGTGGGCGTCCTCGACGGCACGGGCGCGCAGGGCGTGCTCAAGCCGTTCGACCAGCTGGTCAGCATCGACGGCCAACCCATCGATACCGAAGCGAAGATCGGCACCATCCTCGCGCGAGAGACGGCCGGACAGACCGTCCCGGTCGGCATCAAGCGGGCCGGCCAGCCGCAGACGGTCCCGGTGAAGCTGTCGGCGGCGCAGGGCTCGAGCACCACGCCACGGCTGGGCATCACAGTCGGACCGCAGTGCTTCGCGCCCTACCAGGTCGATCTCGGCCTGGCCGACCAGATCGGCGGACCGTCGGCCGGACTGATGTTCGCACTGGGCATCGTCGACAAGGCCGGCTCGACCGACCTCACGGGCGGCCGCTTCATCGCCGGCACCGGCGAGATCCAGCCCGACGGGCAGGTTCTCCCGATCGGTGGCATCGCACTGAAGATGATCGCCGCCCGACGGGCCGGCGCGACGATTTTCCTGGCTCCAGCCACGAACTGCGGGGACGTCCGGGGAGCCACGCCCAGCGGACTGAACGTCATCAAGGTGTCGACCCTGCACGAGGCCGTGACCGCCTTGGAGGCCAGCAAGGACGGTCGGTCGGTGGCGCACTGCTGAGGGCGAAACGCCGCTCGGAACCGGGTCAGGCGACAGTACGTTGAGGATGCGGGCGGCGTCGTGCGGCCCGCCACTGAGGAGTAGCCCGTGGTCATGCGGCCGCCCATTCCGGCCTTTCGACTGTCGCGTCGCGTCAAGATCGCCCTAGGCGTCGTCGGCGGATTGATCGTCCTGCTCATCGTCTTGAACGCGCTGGTCGGCGTCTACGTCAACTGGTTGTGGTTCGGCGAAGTCGGTTTTCACAACGTCTACAAGACGATCATCCTGACCCGGCTTGTCTTGTTCGTGATCTTCGGCGTGCTGATGGCGCTGATCCTCGGCGGCAACATGACGATCGCCTACCTGCTGCGGCCGCCGTTTCGGCCGATGTCCACCGAGCAGCAGAACCTCGAGCGTTATCGAGTGCTGCTCGAGCCACGCAAGCGGTTGATCCTCGCCGGCGTGATGGCCCTGGCCGGACTCAGTGCCGGGCTGGCCGCGCAGGGCGACTGGAAGGCCTGGACGCTCTGGCGGGTCGGCGGCAGCTTCGGACAAAGCGATGCGCAGTTCCACCGCGACCTGTCGTTCTACCTGTGGGACTACCCGGTGTACCGGCTGATGCTCAGCTTCGGCTTCACCGCCGTCTTCTTCGCGATCCTGCTGTCGGTCGCCGTGCACTACCTGTTCGGTGCCATCCGGCTGCAGACGCCCGGGCCGAAGATCACCGTCGCGGCGCGCCGGCACCTGACCGTGCTGGTGTTCGTGTTCATCGTGCTCAAAGCGATCGCCTACTGGCTCGACCGGTACGGGCTGGTGTATTCCGACCGGGGACGGGTGACCGGCGCGTCCTACACCGACGTGAACGCATCGCTGCCGGCCAAGACGATCCTGTTCTGGATTGCGGTAATCATTGCCGCCGGCGTGCTCGCCAGTCTCTGGTTGAAGAGTGCGCAGCTGCCGGCGATCGGCTTCGGCGTGCTGCTCGTGTTGTCCATTCTGATCGGCGGCATCTACCCGGCTGTCGTGCAGCAGTTCTCGGTCAAGCCGAACGCCAGCGACAAGGAAGCCGTCTACATCAAGCGCAATATCGAGGCGACGCGGCAGGCGTACGGCATCGTCACCAAACCGGCGGGAAGTCAGACCGGGTCCGTCAACTACGTCGACTACAACACCGCGGCGGCACCGAGCACCACCGCGTTGACCTCCACCAATCCGACCGTCGGCAACGTGCGGATCCTCGATCCGAACGTCGTCTCGCCGACGTTCACCCAGCAGCAGCAGTTGCAGAACTTCTACGGCTTCAACAGCAAGCTGGACGTGGACCGCTACGCCGTCAACGGAGTGACCAACGACTACATCGTCGGCGTCCGCGAACTGAAGGCGGACAACCTCTCCGGGACGCAGTCGAACTGGATCAACAAGCGGACCGTGTACACGCACGGATACGGTTTCGTGTCCGCGCAGGCCAACGAGGACGTGACTGCCTCCGGCCAGTACGCTGAGGGCAATATTCCCCAGCAGGGACAGCTGAATCTCAGCCGGCCGCAGGCCTACTTCGGCGAACTCGTCAGTGACTACGCCATCGTCGGCGCGAAGGGATCGCGCGAGTACGACGGAAACCAGGAGACGACGACGTACGCCGGACGCGGCGGGATCTCGTTGGACAACTTCTTCACCAAGCTGGCTTTCGCGGCGGACTACAAGGAGACGAACTTCCTGCTCAACGACGCGGTCAGCTCGTCCACCGCGAAGATCATGATTGTGCGTGACCCTCGTGATCGCATCGGTAAGGTCGCGCCGTTCCTCAGCGTCGACGCCGACCCCTACCCGATCGTCGACCAGGCCACCGGTCACATCGTCTGGATGGTCGATGCGTACACCACGATGTCCAACTACCCGTACTCGGAGAAAGAGTCGTTCGGGAGCCTGACCACCGACTCGTTGACCGCGGCCAATAAGACCGCCGCGCAGGCCAACAACGAGATCAACTACATCCGCAATTCGGTCAAGGCGACGGTCGACGCGTACGACGGCACGGTGAAGCTCTACGCGTGGGACGAGAACGACCCGGTGCTCAAAGCGTGGCGTAAGGCGTTCCCCGGGCTGGTGCAGGCCAAGACGGCGATGCCGCAGTCGATCATGGCCCACATTCGCTACCCCGAGGATCTGTTCGAGGCGCAGCGCGGCCTGCTCGAGCAATACCACGTCGACGACCCGGTGACCTTCTACAACCAGCGGGACAAGTGGACGGTGCCTACCGACCCGTCGTCGACGAGCAACCAGCCGCCGTACTACATCCGGGCCGCCGATCCCGCGAACCCGGCGAACGCGCGGTTCCAACTAACGTCGCCCATGAAGGTCAACAATCGGCAGAACCTGGCGGCCTACATCACCGTCGACAGCGACCCGGGGCCGACCTACGGCCAGATGACCGTCCTGCGGCTGCCGTCGGGCTCCGTGGTCGACGGGCCCGAGCAGGTGTCGAACAACTTCAATACGACGACCGTGATCTCCAAGGACCTGTCGCTGCTCCGGCAGGGCGGCTCCACGGTCATCGACGGCAACCTGCTGACCCTGCCCGTCGGGCAGACGTTCCTCTACGTCGAACCGCTCTACGTACAAGGGTCGAGTGCCAACGGATTCCCGATCCTGCGCCGCATCGCGGTCCAGTACGGCGGCAAGATCGGCTACGGCAGCACGCTGGCCCAGGCGCTGCGCAACCTGGATCAGCCGGTCGTCGGGCAGGAGGTCGACACCTCGGGCGGAACGACGAACCCGACGTCGCCGCCTGCGTCGGCGTCGACCACACCGACCCGGCCGCCGACGTCCGCCCCGACGCCGTCGCCCGCGCCTTCGGTCGCACCGCCGTCGGTCAGTCCGCAGCTCGACACCGTGCTCCGACAGCTCGACACTGCCTTCACCGAGCTGCAGAACGCCTACAAGAGCGGCAACCTCGCGCAGATCGGGCAGGCGCAGGCCAACCTGCAGACCTTGCTCGACCAGTACGCCAAGCTGCGGGGCAGTCCGGCTCCGCCCGCCACGTCGGGGTCGCCGGCCGCACGCTGACCACGCGGCGCGCCGCGCCCCGGTCGTCGATCACGGGCGTCGTGGCGGCGACTCCGGGGCCTCTGTATGATTGACGTACCGACGCGGGGTGGAGCAGCTCGGTAGCTCGCTGGGCTCATAACCCAGAGGTCG
>CAXTNQ010000182.1:0-5328 GCA_964245745.1 uncultured Jatrophihabitantaceae bacterium | reverse complement strand
GCCCGACCTGACTCGGCAGATCTATCCGCTGGTCATGGTGGCGACTGTCGAAGGCGCCCACCGCATCCCGGACGACACGCTGGCCGCTGTCGCCGAGGCCATCGTCGCCGAGCGTGCCGACCGTCCCGGCTCCTGAGCCGACCACCGAGAGAGGGGAACGTCTCCCGTGTCGATGCCGTGGTACGCGTCTGCGGAGCAGATCGTCCGCGACCGGTCGGAGTACGCCCGCAAGGGCATCGCTCGTGGGCGTAGCGTCGTCGTCCTGACCTACGCCGACGGCGTGCTGTTCGTCGCCGAGAATGCGAATCCGCGCCTGCACAAGGTCAGTGAGATCTACGACCGGATCGGGTTCGCGGCGGTCGGGCGGTACAACGAGTTCGAGAACCTGCGCGTGGCCGGCATTCGCCTCGCGGACCTGCGCGGCTACTCCTACGACCGGCGGGACGTGACGGCCCGGGCGCTCGCCAACGCGTACGCGCAGACCTTGGGCAGCATCTTCACCGAACAGCAAAAGCCGTACGAGGTGGAGCTGTGCGTGGCCGAGGTCGGGGCGACGCCGGACGGCGACCAGATGTACCGGCTCTCCTACGACGGGACGATCGCCGACGAGCCCGAGTTCCTGGTGATGGGCGGCCAGGCGGAGGCGGTCACGGCGTCGCTACGGCAGAGCTTCGCGGCCGCTCAACCGCTGGCCGATGCGCTCGCGGTGGCCGTGGACGCGCTCGCGGCGGTCGGCGGTAACGGCGGCCCCCGGTCGCTGCCGGCCAGCCAGCTCGAGGTCGCCGTCCTCGACCGGACCCGTTCCACGCGCAAGTTCCGAAGGATCAGCGCGGCCGCGCTCACGGCGCTGCTGCCCACCCCCGTACCCGGACCTGCGACCGAGCTGGCGCCGGCGGACACGCCACCGGACGAGCAGCCCGACGTGGACGGGTCGCCGAACGGCGCTGCGTCCCCGGAGTCCTGAACAGCGTCCGTCAGCCCGCGATGACTTCCCCGTTGGTGACGTGCACGGTGACGGGCGGCAACGGCGCCGGAGCTGGGCCGCGCAGCACCTGGCCGGTCACCGCGTTGTAGCGCGACCCGTGGCACGGGCAGTGCAGCTCGTTCCCGGCCGGCGCGACGGTGCATCCCATGTGCGTGCAGATGGCGCTGAACGCCACGGCTGAGTTTGCATCGGGACGGGCGACGATCACCGGCTTGCCGTCCACGCTGGCCGACACCGCCTGACCGACCGGGATGTCGGAAAGGTGCGCGACCCCGGCTGCGGCCGGAGCACCGCTGCTGACTGCGGCGGAAGAGGACGTTCCCGAAGTCGAGGGCGCCGCCGAGCTGCCGGCGGCGGACGACCCGGTGGCGACCGACGACGACGTCGTTCCGGAGCCGGACGAGCCGCAGGCGGCCAGGGCCATTGTTCCGGCGCCGGCTGCCCCGGCGAGCAGTACCGCGCGACGGGTCGGGTCCAGGTAGGTGTCCCTGAGCTCTCCTCGGTCGGGTTGGGCGGTTGCTCCTATGACGTGGGTGTGACGTCGGCGGTTCACCGGTGAACCGACGTGCACGCCCATGCGTATCCCGATGCGGCACCGCGCCCAGGTAGGGCAGCGCCCGGAAGAGACACCGACTGACAAGGGGAGCCCGATGACGCGTGTACTGGCGCCCGGCACAAACCTGGTGACATCTGCGGACACGAGCCGGCTCGGCCTGGTCGACCGGACGGCTCGAGCGGCGGCCGGGATCGGCGCCGCCGTGTCGGCCGACGTCCACTTCGACCTGTGGTACTCCGACGGCTTCCGGGACATCCCGACCATCGGCCCGCTGTTCCTGCTCAACGCGGTGGGCGGCCTGGTCGTGGCCTTCGCGGTCATCTGCTGGCGGCACTGGCTGTCGGCGCTCGCCGCCGTCGGGTTCGGCGCGGCCACGCTCGGCGCGTTCTGGTGGTCCGTCACCTGGGGACTGTTCGGCGTCCAGGAGAGCGCGACGGGCCAGACCGAGGTGCAGGCGGAGCTGGCCGAGATACTGGCCATCGTGGGTGGCGTCGTCGCTCTGGCCTGCGCCTGGTCCGTACGGCGGCACGGCGCAAAAGGCGTGTCGACAGCGCTGCGAGATGCGTAGCCTCACCGCGACGAGGGGGGAGGCAACCACGAGCGACGCCGATCTGCTGCGCGCCCTCCACGACGAACACGCCGGGCCCCTCTGGGCCTACGTGGTCACCTTGACCGGTGGCGACCGGGGACGGGCGGAGGACGTCGTCCAGGAGACCATGCTGCGGGCCTGGCGCAACCCGAGTGTCCTCGATCAGTCGCACAGTTCGGCGCGGGCGTGGTTGTTCACCGTGGCCAAGCGGATCGTCATCGACGACTGGCGGGCCCGTCGCGTACGACCCGAACACGTCATGGCCGATCCGCCCGACCAGATGACTGACGACGCCGCCGATCAGCGTGCGACCGGCGCCGTCGTCGCGGACGCTCTGCGCCGCCTGAGCCCCGAACACCGTCAGGTCCTGCTGGAGACCTACTACCGTGGGTCGTCGGTCGCGCAGGCCGCGAACCGCCTCGGCGTGCCGACCGGCACCGTCAAGTCCCGCACGCACTACGCGCTGCATGCCTTGCGCCTCGCGCTCGAGGAACGAGGAGGTGTCGAGTGAGCGATCCGTACGCCGAGTGGGACGCCGCCTACGTCCTCGGTGCCCTGTCCCCGCAGGATCGTGCCCTGTTCGAGCGCCACCTGGCCGAGTGCGACGACTGCTCCGCCGGGGTGCGCGCGCTGGCACCCATGCCCGGACTGTTGGCCACGGTGCCCGATCTGGCCTGGGCGTCCGACGTGAGCGAGCCGCCGCCGAGCCTGCTGCCTCAGCTGCTGCACGACGTCCGGCAGGCTCGGCGTCGGCGGCGCTGGTACGTGTCCGTTGCGGCAGCCGGAGTGGCCGCCTGCCTGGTGCTGGCGACCGTGCTGCTCGTCCGGCAGCCATCACCGTCGACTCCGCCAGCCGTCGCCATGCAACCGGTCTCGACCTCGCCGGTGCGAGCAACCGCAGTGGTCCAGGACGTGGCCTGGGGCACGAAGATCACCGTCCACTGCACGTATGACAAAAACACCTATGTGCCCACCGCGGACTACTCACTGGTGGCGCTCGACCGCTCGGGTACCGCCTACTCGCTCGGGACCTGGCGGCTGACCACCGGAGTGACGACGTTCACGTCCGGCGTGGCCCTACCGCGGACTGATCTGCGCCAGATGCAGATCCGCGGCCCGTCGGACCAGGAACTCCTACAACTGCAGTTGTGACCTCGCCGTCACACCCTGATCAGCGAAGCCGCAGACGCCGATCAGGTGCGTCCGCTCGCAGCTTCGCTGCGAACTCGCGCTGCGCGCTCGCCGGACGCATAGGCTGAGTGGGTGCACAAGCGCATCTTCGGCATCGAGAACGAGTACGGCGTCACGTGCACGTTCCACGGCCAGCGGCGCCTGTCACCGGACGAGGTCGCCCGGTACCTGTTCCGGCGCGTGGTGTCGTGGGGCCGCTCGTCCAACGTGTTCCTGCGCAACGGCGCGCGCCTGTACCTCGACGTCGGCAGCCATCCCGAGTACGCCACCCCCGAATGCGACTCACTGGACGGTCTCGTCGCACACGACAAGGCCGGCGAGCGCATTCTCGAGGGCTTGGTCGTCGACGCCGAGCGGCGGCTGCACGACGAGGGCATCGCCGGCGACATCTACCTGTTCAAGAACAACACCGACTCCGCCGGTAACTCCTACGGCTGCCACGAGAACTACCTGGTGGGCCGGCACGGCGAATTCAGCCGCCTCGCCGACGTACTCATCCCCTTCCTGGTCACCCGACAGCTGATCTGCGGGGCGGGCAAGGTCCTCCAGACGCCGCGCGGAGCCGTCTACTGCATCAGTCAGCGCGCGGAGCACATCTGGGAGGGTGTGTCGTCGGCCACCACCCGGTCCCGGCCGATCATCAACACCCGTGACGAGCCGCACGCCGACGCCGAGCGCTATCGCCGCCTGCACGTGATCGTCGGCGACTCGAACATGAACGAATGCACGACGCTGCTCAAGGTCGGCTCGGCCGACCTCGTCCTGCGCATGGTCGAGCACGGCGTGACCTTTCGGGATCTCACCCTCGAGAACCCGATCCGAGCCATCCGCGAGATCAGCCACGACCTGACCGGTAACCGGACCGTACGGCTGGCCGCCGGTCGCACCGCTTCAGCACTGGAGATTCAGCGGGAGTACTACACCCGCGCGGTGGACTTCGTCGCCCGTACCGGCGGCGACGACGCCGCCAAGCGGGTGCTGGAGCTCTGGGGACGTACCTTGGACGCCATCGCGTCACGCGACCTGTCCTTGATCGACCGCGAGATCGACTGGGCGACGAAGTACCAGCTGATCGAGCGGTACCGCGCCAAGCACGGCCTGGCCCTCTCGTCGCCGCGCGTGGCCCAACTCGACCTGGCCTACCACGACATCCAGCGCGGGCGAGGCCTGTACTACCTGCTGCAGGAGCGGGGTGCGGTCGACCGGATCACCACCGATCTGGCGGTGTTCGAGGCCAAGAACGTGCCGCCGCAGACCACGCGGGCCAAGTTGCGGGGTGACTTCATCCGCCGCGCCCAGGAGAAGCGGCGCGACTTCACCGTCGACTGGGTGCACCTCAAGCTCAACGACCAGGCGCAGCGCACCGTCCTGTGCAAGGACCCCTACCGCAGCGTGGACGACCGGGTCGAGAAGCTCATCGCGTCGATGTGAGGCTCGGGTAACCGGGATGCGACCGTCCCGGCGGATGGACAATGATCGGTCGTATGCCAGCCGGGCCGGGGCGTGCCGCCGCCCGCCGCGATCGCCCGCGGATTAGTTTCGAGGACATGGCTGCGCGCCGGGCCGAACGGCTGGTCAACCTCGTCATCTGCCTCCTGTCCACCCGCCAGTTCTTGACCGCCGAGCGCATCCGTACGGCAGTGCCCGGCTACGAGCCGTCCGACGGCGACGCCCGTACCGACGAGGCCTTCAAGCGGATGTTCGAGCGCGACAAGGCGGAACTGCGCGATCTCGGCATTCCGCTCGAGACCGGCCGCAACAGCGTGTTCGACAACGAGGACGGTTACCGGATCACTCGCCGCTCGTACGAGTTGCCGCCCATCGAGTTCGCTCCGGCGGAGGCGGCCGCGGTCGGCCTGGCCGCCCGCCTCTGGCAGTCGGCGACACTGGGCGCTCCGGCGCGCAGCGCGCTGATCAAGCTGCGGGCGGGCGGTACGGACGTCGAAGCCGCCGCGACGCCTGGCGCCTTCCCTCACGTGGACTCCAGCGACCCGGCTCTGCCGGCAC
>CAXTNQ010000181.1:0-5330 GCA_964245745.1 uncultured Jatrophihabitantaceae bacterium | reverse complement strand
GCCCTCCGTACCCGCCACCCCCGCGCCGGCGGCGGTGGCCCTGGATCGCTGGCATCGCAGCCGCGGTGGTGGCCGTCGGCGTGGCCATCTCCTTGGTCTTCCTGCTCGACTCCGACACACACAGCAACACCAGCTCGCCGCGCGCCGCAGTGACCGCCTACCTCGAGGCCGCCAAGACGGTCGACAAGGACGCGGCGCACCAGGTGGTGTGCGAGCGCCTGTGGCGCCAGATCCAGTCCGACACGTCGACGCCGAAGGACGCCGAGCGCATCGACACCTACCGGGTCGGTGCTCCCGCCGTCCAGGGCAACGAGGCGACCGTGCCGGTCCGGGCCACGCTGCGCAGTGGCACCCCGATCGACGGCCAGTTCGTCGTCGACCGCATCAACGGTCAGTGGCTCGTGTGCGGTTTGAGCCCGAGCTGAGCGGGCCGTTGGCCACAGCCGGGCGAGTAGGTTGCGCACGACCTGTCGAGCCCGACTCGCCGAACCCGACTGAGGAGCTACCCGAGTGACCACCGCCGCCGGCGCCGCGATCGTCCCGATCACCCTGACCGTGAACGGCCGAACCGGCCTCACGCTGTGGGCGGCGCCGTGGGAGGACGACGACGGCGAGGAGTGGCAGGGCTTTCTGGGCGACGGCGCGAAGATCATCCTCTTTCCGACGGCCCGCGAGCTCGGCGACTTCATCGCGTCCGGCGTGGACAACGACCTGTCCGACCATCCGGCGTGGGGACGGGTGCAACGGCTCACTCCCGACCAGCTGCGTCCCGGCGGCGAGGACGGCTACGACCTGGACGAGGTGTACGAGTGGGCCTCCGGTGAGCCGGACCCGGTGCACGTTTCCGCGTTGGCCAACGTGGTCGACATGGTCGCCAAGATCGCGGACTGTTGCGACGACGGTGCGCTGCGCCGGCTGGTCGGCAATACGCCGGAATACGAGGAGCTGGTCAGCGACGAGGTCAGCTACCAGGGCAAGGAAGGCCGCCGCCGGTGGAACGAGCTCGGCGATGTGATCGCCGAGACCTGGGAGCGCGCCATCAATCGGGTCGACGGCTGGCTCGACTGGCGCGGGGACTTCACCGAGTCCGAGCTCGAGTCCGACGAGCTGTGGGAACGGGTGGGCGCCGAACCCATCGAGCTCGTCCTGCCTGGCCACACGTACCTGACCGTGCGGGCGGAGGCCGACGACGACGTGCTGTTCCTCGGCTCCGACGGCGAGGTCGCGGTCTTTCGCGCCGCGCCCGACCTGGGCCGGTACTGCCGGACGGCGACCGAGCACGTACTGACCCGACTCGAGTGGTGGGAAGAGCTGGCCGAGACCAAGCCCGAGGACGACGCGGAGACCTTCGCTCCGCGGGAGAGCTTCGAGCTCACTGCGCCGAGCGAGCGCGGCGGTGCGTTGCTGCGTGAGCTGGCCGTGTTCTGCGAGCTCGACGCCGATGCCGACGCGGCCGAGGCCGGCGGCGAGCAGTGGCTGCGGCTCGTGGCCGAGGTCGAGTCCTGCCTGCGTGTCGAGGACTGAGTCCCGACCTAGGAGCAACAGTTAGGTGAGCGGCGTGACGGTCACTCTCGTCCCGGAGGCGGGACGGCCGAACTGTTCGGCGGCGCTGCCGCCTCGGGTCAGCACTTCGTAGAACGTGAGATCCGTACCGTCTCGTCGGCGCCAGCCCGAACTGCCCGGGGCGAACGACGTGGCACCGGCGGCCACGGCGAACGTCCCGTCGCTGACCACGGCGTCGAGCGACCGGCCGGCGACCTCGACGCGAACCCGGGTGCCGCTCCGGTACGGGGCGGACATGCAGCTCGTCTTGAGGTTGCCGTACCCGTCCACGTAGACGACGACGTCCTCCGGCGGCGGCCCCAGCGTCGAAGCGGCCACGTCCGCACCCAGGACGTCGCCGTCCCCGCGGACGAGCGCGGCCAGGAGCGGCGGGAAGTCGTCGCGCGAGCGGAACTGCGACGTGGACGCAGGCAGGATCACTTCGCGGACGTCCTCGGCCTCCGTGGCGACGAACGCGAAGACGCCCGGTGAGTCGACGCCGACCACCAGGACGCCGTTGGCCAGTCGAGCCGCCAACAGGCGTTCACCCTGATTGGTGTCCCGGGGCGCGTCATCGTCGCGCCGCGGGGCCACGTTGCAGTAGACGACGCGATCGGGCGGCCCGTCGGTCAGCGCCAGTTGCGCGACGCAGAAGCCCGCGGCCACGCCATCGAAGGCGGGCACGGACAGTCCCACGACCTGTGCGCTCGGCAGCTCGTGGGTCAATCGCTGGACGACCTCCGCGAAGGCCAGGTCGCCCGTGCCGTAGTCGGCCACCACGTGGATGAGCATGTCGACCTGAGGTTAGCGGGGCACGGACCGGTCGCGTTGACCGTTGGTTGCCTGCTGAACTACCGTCCAATTCCCGCCGGGGTCGAAGGAGTCGCGATGGGTCGGACCGTCCGGTGGCGAGCACCGGGACGCGTCAACCTCATCGGCGAACACACCGACTACAACGGCGGTTTCGCGTTGCCGTTCGCGATCGAGCAAAGCTGCATGGCTCGGGTGAGCCGCACGTCGCGGGCCGGGATCACCGTCTCGTCGGCGCAGGAGCCGGCCGCGGTGAGCGTGCCGGCCGACCAGGTACGGCCGGACGCCCGGTGGCTCACCGACGAAACCCGCTGGGCCGGCCTGGCCGTGGGCGTGGGGTGGGCCCTGCACGTCCCCCCGGAACAGCTCGACGGTCTCGAGATCGAGCTGGACAGCGAGGTGCCGGTCGGCGCCGGCCTGTCCTCGTCGGCGGCGCTGTCGTGTTCGGTAGCGGCGGCGCTGAACGATCTGTACGACCTCGGCTGCTCGCGGGCCGATCTGGCGGCTCGGGCCCAGCGGACCGAGAACGAGTTCGTGGGGGCACCGACGGGCGGCCTGGACCAGCTCGCCGCCCTGCTCACCGAACGCGACCACGTGCTGCTGTGCGACATGCGTCGCCGCGAGACGAGGCAGGTGCCGTTCGCTCCGGCCCAGAGCGGCCTCGCGCTCCTCGTCGTCGACAGTCGGGCGCCGCACCACAACGCCGACGGCGCGTACGCCGATCGGCGCCGCGCCTGCGAGCAGGCCGCTGCGGAACTCGGGGTGGCGGCGTTGCGCGACGCCACGCTCGACGACCTGCCGCGGTTGTCGTCGGATGTGCTGCGACGGCGCGCGCGCCACGTGATCACCGAGGACGCCCGTGTGCTCGAGACCGTCGACCGGCTGTGGGCTCATGACCCCGCCAGCATCGGTCCGCTGCTCACCGCGTCGCACATGTCGATGCGCGACGATTTCGAGATCACCGTGCCCGAGGTCGACGTCGCGGTCGAGGAGCTGCTCGGCGCGGGGGCGCTCGGCGCGCGGATGACCGGCGGCGGCTTCGGCGGGTGCGTCATCGGCCTGCTGCCTTCGGACCGCGTGGACAGTGCCGCCGCCGCCGTCGTCGAGGCTTTCGCGGCCCGTGGCCTGGCCGCGCCGTCGTGGTTCGTGACCACCCCGAGCGACGGGGCGCGTCCCGCAGCGTGAGGACCGGGCCGATACGGGTCGCCGTCGCGACGTTGTTGGCGGTCGGCGCGGTCAGTGTTGCGGCGTGCTCCTCCACAGTGTCCGGACGCGGTACGGCACCGGCCACGACGGCGGGCCCCACGTCGATGCCGACGTCTGCCGCGCCGACGAACACGTCGTCGTCCGCGTCGGCTTCGCCGTCGCTCTCGCCGTCCGGCCGGGCCCGGCAAGTGCTGGCCGGGCTGGACGAGGCGCATCGGGTCGGCCAGCTGTTCATGATCAACGCATCGGCTTCGGTCGTCGACCAGGACGCGCTCGACGCGGCGGCCCGCTATCACCTCGGCGGCCTCTACCTGGGCGGGAAGACCGGCCTCGGGGTCGCGCAGACCGCAGCGCTCACGCGCGCGCTGCAACGAGGGGCGGGCGCCGTCCCGCTGCTGATCTCCGCCGATCAAGAGGGTGGCGACGTCCAACGCTTCACCGGACCCGGCTTCTCCGACATCCCCACCGCCCTACAGCAGGGCCGGCTCGCGCCCTCCGTCCTGCAGGCCGATGCCACGCGCTGGGGTGCCGAGCTGGCCGGCGCCGGGGTGAACCTGGACCTGGCGCCGGTGGCCGACACCGTGCCCAGTCCGACGACCGTGAACCCGCCCATCGCGGGCTTCGACCGCGAGTACGGCTTCGATCCTGCGACGGTGGCCGCGCACGCCACCGCGTTTGCCGCTGGCCTACGGGCCACGGGCGTGGCCGCTACCGCCAAACACTTCCCGGGACTCGGCCGGGTCAGCGCCAACACGGACATCGCCGCGGGCGTCACCGACACCGTCACCACGCGCAACGACCCGTACCTCGCCCCGTTCGCGGCCCTGGTACGGGACGGCGTCCCGGTTGTGATGATCTCCAGCGCGCGCTACACCCGCATCGACCCCGCCCAACCGGCCGCGTTCTCGTCCACGGTGATCACCGGGATGCTGCGCGGCGACCTCGGTTTCGGTGGTGTCGTGATCAGCGACGACCTCAACGCAGTGCAGGTTCGGGCGATACCGGCCGCCGACCGTGCCGTCGCGTTCCTCGGCGCCGGGGGCGACATCGTGCTCGACCTACAGAACGCGGACATCGGGCCGATGACCACGGCCGTGCTCGCCCGCGCCGGTCGTGACACCACGTTCCGCGCCCAGGTGGACGCGGCGGCCCTGCGCGTACTGCAGGCGAAGGAGCGACTGGGCCTACTCGGCTAGCGATCGCTCTCCGACGCGCGGCCGGCCCGCGCGGGCTGCGGATCCGACCCCAATGACATCGGTGATCATGTCACGCTCAACCGCGAATGCGACATGGTCACGGCCGGGCGCAGCCCTAGGAACCGTCGCCCATCAAGGCCGCGTAACCGGGCTTGATCACATCGTTGATCAGGGCCAGCCGCTCGTCGAACGGCAGGAACGCACTCTTCATGGCGTTGACGGTCAGCCACTGCAGGTCGGACCAGTCCATCTCGCGAGTCATCGACGTCTGGCTCATGAGCCGGTTGTCGGTGTTCACCGTGACCCGGAAATGCAGATCGCGCAGCGGTCCGATGGGGTGCTCGGCGATCGAGAGCGCGGCTCCGGTCTGGACGTTCGAGGACGGGCACATCTCCAACGGGATCCGTCGGTCGCGGACGTACTGGGCGAGCCGACCCAGCTTGGGGGCACCCGAGATGTCGCCGACGTCGTCGATGATCCGTACCCCGTGACCGAGCCGGTCGGTGCCGCACCACTGGATGGCCTCCCAGATGGAGGGCAGCCCGAACGCCTCCCCGGCGTGGATGGTGAAGTGCG
>CAXTNQ010000180.1:0-5337 GCA_964245745.1 uncultured Jatrophihabitantaceae bacterium | reverse complement strand
CACCCTGCGGGTGCTTGACGCCCTCGTCCTCGCCGCCGACGACCAGGGAGCGGTGCGGCGGGACCCCCTCAACGCGCTGCTGTCCGGAGAAGGCGTCGACCAGGCGCTGACCGAGCTGACCGATCTTGCCCTCGTCTGGGGCGACGGGCCGGTATGGCACCTGGTGTCCGCCGTCCGCGACGCCGTCGGGCCCTACCCCGCGGGGCTGGGCCGGCCGGCTCGTGTGCTGTTCCGCAGCGTCTCCGACCTGGCGCTGGTGCCCGTCTTGCGCCGACTCGGACTCCCGCCAATGGCTCAGCCGCGGGCCGGCGAGGCGGTGGCGACCGTCGTCGCGCAGCCCGAAACCCGCGACCCGTTGCTCGCCGGCCTGGCCGACGCCGAGCGCGACGTGGTTTCGCTTCTCGCGGCCGGTCCGCCGGTCGGCATCGTGCGGGATGCGCTCGTGCCGTCCGTCCTCGCACAGAGCGAAGCGGCGCCCCACCGGCTGATCACCCAGGGCTTGCTCGTCCCGATCGACGCCCAGACGGTCGAGCTGCCGCGCGAGGTCGGGTTGGCGATACGTGGCGACCATCCGATGCGCGAAGTCGCCGTCGCACCGCCCACGGTCGACGTCGCGGACGGTCGTCCGCTCGACGAGATCGGCACGACCGCCGTCCTCGAGCTGCTGCGGCGGGTCGAGGTGATCGCCGACGAGTGGACCCGGCGGCCGCCGCCGTCATTGCGGGCGGGTGGTGTCGGCGTGCGCGAGCTACGCCGCACCGCACGGACGGTCGACCTGGACGAGGCGACCGCCGCGCTGGTCATCGAGGTTGCGGCCGCCGCCGGGCTGCTCGCCGTGACGTCGAGTCTCGAACCGGTGTACCTGCCGACCCCGGACTTCGACGAGTGGCGGCGCCGCGAGCCGGCGCGCCGCTGGGTGACCCTGGCCGCGGCCTGGCTCGCCATGTCGCGCCAGCCCAGCCTGATCGGACGCCGCGACGACCGCGACCGGATCATCACCGTCCTCGGCCTCGACGCCGAGCGCGGCACCGCACCCGCCGTGCGCGAACAGGTCCTCGGCGTCCTCGCCGGGCTGCCGGAGGGGGCTGCACCCATCGCGGCGACTGCCGTTCTCGACCGGCTGGCGTGGCTGGCGCCCCGTCGCGCGTCCGGTCAGCTGCCGGCTGCGGAGGCGGTGCTGACCGAGGCGGAGGTGCTCGGCGTGACCGCGTCCGGCGGCCTGACGTCGTACGGCCGGGCGTTGCTCGGCGGCTCACCCGCGGCGCGCGCCGCGGCCGAACACGCGCTCGGTGCGGCGCTGCCCGAGCCGGTCGACTACTTCCTCGTCCAGCCCGACCTCACGGTCGTCGTTCCCGGACCGCCGACCCCAGCACTGGCCGAGGACCTCGGGGTCACGGCGGACCTCGAGTCGACCGGCGGGGCGCACGTCTACCGTGTCACCGAGGGCACCGTGCGCCGCGCGCTGGACGCCGGACGCACCGGCGCCGAGCTCACGGATCTGTTCGTCACCCACTCCCGCACGCCGGTGCCGCAGTCGTTGCGCTACCTGATCGAGGACGTGGCCCGGCGGCACGGCGTCCTGCGGACCGGGGTCGCCGCGGCCTACCTGCGGTGCGACGACGAGGCGCTGCTCGCCCGGGTGGTGGCGGACCGATCCGTGCGCGCGGCCGAGCTGCGCCGCCTCGCGCCGACGGTGGCGGTGTCGACGGCGCCGGTGGCCCAATTGCTGGACGTCCTGCGCGACGCTGGCTACGCCCCGTCGGCCGAAGCCCCCGACGGCGGCGTCCTGACGTTGGACGTCGACCGGCCCCGGGCCCCGAACCGTCCCGTGGCGCGCATTCCTCGTGCCCGCACCACGGGCGAGTCCCCGGCCCACCTGGCCGAACTCGTGCGCCGGCTGCGTACCGCGGACCAACACAGTCAGCTCTCGCGCCGCTTCCGCAATACGGCGCAGGACGTTCCGGGCGTGACCACAGCCGCCACCCTCGCCATGTTGCGCAACGCCATCCGCGAGGAGGAGACGGTGTGGCTCGGGTACGTCGACCACCACGGCACCGCCTCGCAGCACACCATCGAGCCGATCTCGATGGCCGGCGGGGTGCTGCGCGGGCACGACGTGACCACCGGCCGGCTCGAGGCGTTCGCGCTGCACCACATCACCGCCGTCGGCGTGATCGAGGACGGAACAGGGCCGTGATCAGAGGGGTTGCACCGCAGTGACCGAGCATCGTAGGCAAGCACCATGACCGGCCCGTTGATCGTCCAGTCGGACAAGACCCTGCTGCTCGAGGTCGACCATGCCGACGCTGCGGCAGCCCGGGCCGCGATCGCGCCGTTCGCGGAGCTCGAACGCTCGCCCGAGCACGTACACACCTACCGGCTCACTCCCCTCGGCCTGTGGAACGCGCGCGCGGCCGGCCACGACGCCGAGCAGGTGGTCGACGCGCTCGTCCGCTACAGCCGCTACGCCGTGCCGCACGCGTTGCTCGTCGACGTCGCCGACACGATGGATCGCTACGGCCGGCTGCAGCTGGTCAAGCACCCGACGCACGGGTTGGTGCTGATCAGCCTGGACCGCGCCGTGCTCGAGGAGATCCTGCGCCAGAAGAAGATCGCGCCCATGTTGGGTGAGCGCATCGACGCCGACACCGTCGCGGTGCACCCGTCCGAGCGGGGACGGCTCAAGCAGGCTCTGCTCAAGGTCGGCTGGCCGGCCGAGGATCTCGCCGGCTACGTCGACGGCGAGGCTCACCCCATCGCGCTGCGCCAGGACGGGTGGGTGCTGCGCGACTACCAGCGACAGGCGGTGGAGTCCTTCTGGGCCGGCGGGTCCGGGGTCGTCGTCCTGCCGTGCGGGGCGGGCAAGACGCTGGTGGGCGCGGCGGCCATGGCCGAGGCGCAGGCGACCACGCTCATCCTCGTCACCAACACCGTCGCCGGACGCCAGTGGAAGCGCGAGTTGCTCGCGCGCACGTCTCTGACCGAGGACGAGATCGGCGAGTATTCCGGCGAACGCAAGGAGGTTCGTCCCGTCACCATCGCCACGTACCAGGTCATGACGACCCGGCGTAAGGGCGAGTACCGGCATCTCGAGCTGTTCGACTCGCGGGACTGGGGCCTGATCGTCTACGACGAGGTGCACCTCTTGCCCGCACCGATCTTCCGGCTGACCGCCGACCTGCAGTCGCGGCGCCGGCTCGGCCTGACCGCGACGCTGATCCGCGAGGACGGCCGCGAGGGCGACGTCTTCTCGCTCATCGGTCCCAAGCGGTACGACGCTCCCTGGAAAGACATCGAGAACCAGGGCTGGATTGCGCCGGCCGAGTGCACCGAGGTGCGCGTAACCCTGACCGACACCGAGCGCATGGCCTACGCGACCGCCGAACCGGAGGAGCGCTACCGGATCGCGGCGACCGCGCGGACGAAGCTGCCGGTGATCCGGACCATCGTCGACCAGCATCCGGACGATCAGGTGCTCGTGATCGGCGCCTACCTCGACCAACTGGACGACGTCGCCGCCGAGCTCGACGGAGCTCCGGTCATTCAGGGCTCGACGACGAACCGCGAGCGTGAGCGCCTGTACGACGCGTTCCGCCGCGGAGAGGAACGCGTGCTGGTGGTCAGCAAGGTGGCTAACTTTTCCATCGACCTGCCCGAGGCGGCGGTGGCCGTGCAGATCTCCGGCACGTTCGGGTCGCGCCAGGAGGAAGCTCAGCGCCTGGGCCGGATTCTGCGTCCGAAGCACGACAGCCGACAGGCGCACTTCTACACCGTGATCGCCCGCGACACCCTGGACGCCGAGTACGCCGCCCACCGCCAGCGGTTCCTCGCCGAACAGGGTTACGCCTACACGATCGTCGATGCGGACGACCTGCTCCGCCCCCTGTAGGCGCGATCGGTGGTAGCCTCCACGGCGGTTGTCAGCACGTCCTTGAATCGGCACGAACCCGCGACGCAAGAACGGTTGAATTGCGTCTGTCGTAGCCCGGGTTACCGCCCGAGAGCCGCCAAGTTCGCAAGACCACGACGCACGCGCACGGTGCGCGTCGTCACCGGCTCCCGGAAAGGACCGACAACATGGCACAAGGCACTGTGAAGTGGTTCAACAGCGAGAAGGGCTTCGGCTTCATCGCTCCCGACGACGGTTCCAAGGACGTCTTCGTGCACTACTCGGCTCTCGTTGGCGACGGCTACAAGAGCCTCGATGACAACCAGCGGGTCGAGTTCGACACGACCCAGGGCGCGAAGGGCCCCCAGGCCGCGAACGTCCGCGGTATCTGAGCGATCGTCGGGCCCCGGCCGCCCAGCCATCGGGCGCCGGCGGGCGGGGCCCGGGCCGCGCGGGCGCATGCCCGCCGGCGCGCGGACCCCCCGCCGATCTGTGATCGACATCACCGGCGGCCAGTGCCGCGAGCCGCCGGTCCCAGTCGCGTTCGGTGAGCCGGTCGGCGCGGCGGCGTAGCACGCGCCGGACGCGGAACAGCGGGTCGTCGCGGCGGCCGCGGTGCCCGAGCGAGCCTTGCTGCACCCGGCGGCGCACGTCATCGACGGCAGCGAAGCCGAGCCGGGTGACGTGGAAGGCGTCGAGCGCGCGGGTCACGTCGGGCAGCGAGGTGGACAGGGCTGTCGCGTAGCCGCGGAATGGGTCCAGCGCGGCAACCTCGATCCGGTCCCGCCAGGCCTGGTCGCGGGCCGATACCCAGTCGCACAGGGCTTTCCAGCTACGCCCGGGCATCACGTCCAGCGACCGCGCGATCGGCCCGGTCAAGTCGACCACGCCGGTGGCGAAGATCGTCGAGTGCCGGCCGTTCGCGGACAGGAACGTCGTCTCGTCGACGCCGAGCTGCCGCACGCCGTCGAGTCGGGCCGGGTCATCGACCAGCGACCTACGGTACTCGAGGACGGCTGTCATGATCGTGCCCCAGCCGGTGCCGTAGTGGGCAGCCACCCGGGCGACGGTCTCGCCGTCCCCGCCGACGCGCCGGCACGCCTCCCGTCCTGCTCTTTCGGTCAGTGAGGCGCGCGGTCGGATCTGCTCGCTCGTCTCGGTCCAGGTCCGCATCACGCAGTCCGGCTCCATGCACCGCCAGACGCGTTTGATCCACACCAGCGTGACCGCGCGGCCGGCCGAGGGCAGATCCCGTACGTCGGTCCGGCGGCGATCATGCAGCCTCGCCACGACACCGCAGTCCGGGCAGCCGATCACCGCCTTGCTCGTCTCGATCGCGTACTCGATCTCGCTGCCGAGATCCGACACAGCCAGCAGCACGAAGCCGGGAAGCCCCAGCGTCACCGTCGCCGCATTACCTTCGTGGAGCACCTGGGGCCTCCTCGACT
>CAXTNQ010000179.1:0-5365 GCA_964245745.1 uncultured Jatrophihabitantaceae bacterium | reverse complement strand
ACAACTGCTGCACAACCAGAGCGCGCTGCGACTCAAGGCCCGGCTGCTGTTCGAACCTGGCGTCATGGTGACCAGCGTCCCGTGGCAGCTGCGCTCGAGCGCGGTATCGCAGCCCGCCGATCAGGACGCGAGCGTGGACGTCGCCGTGGTGTAGGCGGCCCAGAGCCGGGCGTACAACCCATCGGCGGCGAGCAGTTCGGCGTGCGTCCCGGATTCGACCAGCCGGCCGTGGTCGAGGACGACGATCCGGTCGGCGCGGGCGGCCGTGGTCAGCCGGTGCGCGACGACGACGGTGGTGCGGTGGCGGCGCAGCGCCGCTGTCGCGGCCGTCACCGCGGCCTCGCTGGCCAGGTCGAGGGAGGCGGTAGCTTCGTCGAGCAGCAGGATGTCGGGGTCGACGAGCTCCGCGCGGGCCAGCGCGACGAGCTGCCGCTCGCCGGCCGACAGGTTCTGCCCGCGTTCCCCGACCTCGTGCCGGTATCCGCCGGGCAGGCCGGAGATCATCGCGTGGGCGCCGACGGCCCGGGCCGCGGCCTCGACCTCGGCGTCCGTGGCGTCGGGTCGTCCGTACGCGATGGCGTCCCGGACAGGCCCCGGTGACAGGTACGCCTCCTGAGGAACGATGCCGAGGCGGCGGCGGTAGGCCCCGAGGTCGAGTGTGCGCAGGTCCTGCCCGTCGGCCAGCACCGCGCCGTGCGTCGGGTCGTAGAACCGTGCGGCGAGCTTGACCACGCTGGACTTACCGGCGCCGGTCTCACCGACCAGCGCGACCGTCTCGCCGGGCTCGATGCGCAGGTCCAGGCCACGGATGGCCTCGGCCGTCGCGCCGGGGTAGGCGAAGTGCACGCCGCGGAATCGGAGCGCCCCTCGCAGCCGGCCGACCGGTCGTGGCTCGTCCGGCAACGGGGTGCTGGTCGGCGTCCGTAACAGGTCGCGCAACCGGGACAGCCCGACCGACGACTGCTGGTAGCCGTCGAAGACCTGTGACAGCTGCTGGACGGGCGCGAAGAACGCATCCAGGTAAAGGAAGAACGCGATCAACGCGCCGGCGGTCAACGTGCCGTCGCGCAGCCGTACCGCACCGACGCCGAGGACCGCCGCTGCCGCGAGGTCGCTGAGCAGTGCGACGAACGGGAAGTACAGCGAGATGTAGGTCTGGGCGCGTAGGCGTGAGTTGCGGTACGCGGTCGCCGAGGCGCGGAACTGTTGCCGGTTGCGCGCCTCCCGCCCGAAGGCCTGAGTGGTGCGGATGCCGGCGACGTTCTCTTGCAGCTGCGCGTTGACCGTGCTCACCTTCTCCCGCGCGTCCACGTAGGACGGGACGGCGCGGGCGCGGAACACCAACGTCGCCACGACGAGCACGGGCAGGATCGCGACGAGCACGAGCGACAGGCCGGCGTCGAGCAGCAGCAACGCGATCAGTACGCCGACCAGGGTGAGCAGGCTGACCAGGGTCGTAGACAGGCCGGTCTGCAGGAACGTCGACAGGGCGTCCACGTCCGTGGTCATCCGGGTCATGATCCGGCCGCCGAGTTCGCGTTCGTAATAGTCGAGCCCGAGGCGCTGGAGATGGGCAAACGTCTTGACGCGCAAGGTGTAGAGCAGCCGCTCGCCGGTACGGCCGGTCACTCGCTGACCGGCCCAGCTGATCAGCCAGTCGACGACCACGACGGCCAGCGCGAGGCACGAGATGCCGATCAGCGCGGCCTGGTCGTGACCGGTGACGCCGCGGTCGATGCCGGAGCGAACGAAGGCCGGCACCACGAGCTGGGCCAACGCGTCGATCGCGACCAGGAACAGGCCCAGCCACAGCACGGCGCGTAGCGGGCGCAGCAGTCGCGCCAGCGAGAACTGGGGGTCCGCTGCCCGCGCCACGGCGTCGGGCACGCTCGGGACGTCGTCCGCCGGCGGCAACGCCGCCACTCGTTCCAACAGGTCAGGGGTCGCCGGGACCGCCCCGAGCAGGCCCTCGCCGCCGCTCGCCGCCGCCAAGGCGGCCGTACGAGCCCCTATCCCGCGCCCAGAGCTGCTGCCGGCGCTCGGCCACGGAGATTGCGCCGTCACGGCAAGTTCGTACCGGTTGCCGTGCTCGGCCAGGTCGGCCTCGTCGACCACGTCGGGCCCGGACATCAACGCCCGGAACCGGGCGCTGCGTTCCTGCAGCTCGGCCCGGGTGCCCACGTCGACGACCCGCCCGTCGTCCAGCACCGCGATCCGGTCGGCCAGGTCCAGGCTGGACGGGCGGTGCGCGATCAGCAACGTGGTGCGCTCGCGGGTGAGCCGGCGCAGGGTCGCGTTGATCTCCGCTTCGACGCGCGGGTCCACCGCCGAGGTGGCGTCGTCGAGCACGAGTACCCACGGGTCGGGAAGCAGGGCACGGGCGAGGGCTACCCGCTGCCGCTGACCGCCCGACAGGGTCAAGCCCCGTTCGCCGATCACCGTGTCGTACCCGTCGGGCAGCGCAGCGATGAAGTCGTCCGCCTCCGCGGCTCGCGCCGCCGCGCGGATCTGCGCCGCAGTCGCGTCCGGCCGGCCGTATCCGATGTTCGCCGCCACCGTGTCGGAGAACAGGAAGCCGTCCTCGAAGACGACGCCGAGGGCGGCGCGCAGGTCGGCCAGCCGGAGTCGACGCACATCCATCCCACCCAGCCGAACCGTGCCCACCTGCGGGTCGTAGAACCGCGGCACGAGCGCGGCCAACGTCGTCTTGCCCGAGCCGGCGCCGCCGACGACGGCGAGCGTCTCGCCCGGCGTGACGTCGAGCGTCACGCCGTCGAGGACCGGGTGGCCGGCGTCGTAGCCGAAGTGCACGTCGTCGAACGAGATTCCGTACGGGCCGGCCGGCAGTGGCTCGGGAGGGACGGGGGCGGTGATGCGTGGCGCGCTGTCGACGATCTCGAGCACCCGCTCGACGCCGGCCCGGGCCTGCTGACCCACGGTGAGCAGTGCGGTCAGCTGCCGGACAGGGCTGACGAGCTGGGCGAGGTAGGTCGAGAACGCCAGAAAGGTGCCGAGCGTGAGGTGTCCGTGCAGGGCCAGCCATCCGCCGAGTAGGAGCACCCCGACCTGCCCTAGGGCGGGAATCGCCTGCAGCGCTGGGGCGTACCGGCTCTGCAGGCGGACCACGCGCATCCGGCTGGCGAACAACTGCTTGGCCCGTCCCTCGAGGTCGCCGAGCTCGCGCTCCTCCTGGCCGAAGCCCTTGACCACCCGCACGCCGGTGACCGCCGCCTCGACCTGGCCCACCAGCTCGCCACCCCGCTGCTGCGCGTCCCAGTTCGCCGGGAACAGGTCGCGCCGGGACCGGCTGGCCACGAACCACAGGGCCGGCGCCACGGCCAGCGCGACGAGCGTGAGCAGGGGGGAGAGTACGGCCATGATCACCAGCGACACCACGAACAGCAGGGCGTTGCTGGCCAGCAGCGGCATGAACGACAGCAACCCCTGGACCAGTCCGACGTCGGTGATGGCTCGGCTGACGATCTGGCCGGTGTCGATCCGGTCCTGCCCGGGTCCGTCCAGCCGGGTGAGCGCACGAAAGACGTCGTCGCGCAGGTCGAACTGGACGTCCAGCGACAACCGTCCCGCGCTGTAGCGGCGTGCGAAGGTGATGCCGTACTGGGCGAGTGCGGCGGCGACAAGGACCGCGACCCACGGGGCCACACTGCGTGACCCCCCGCCGGGGGAGGCGACGTCGTCGACGACGTGCCGGATAACCAGGGGTACTGCGGCCGACACCAGAGCGCCGGCCAGGGCGGCGCCGAACGCCACGAACAAGACCGTCCGGTGGCGCAGACCGTACGAGCCGAGCCGGCGCAACCATCCCGGTCGAGCAGGCTCAGTCACGTGATCACAGTCTAGCGTCGGGCACGACAGTCGCCGGGCCGACGACGGTCGTAGGCTCGCCTCTCGAGCCGATCACCGACCAGGGAGCCGCCGTGGCCGACACCAACTCCGCATCCGCGACCGCCGCGTCGTCCGCAGCGGCGGCGGACGCGATCGCGGCGGGGTACGCCTTCTCCGGGACAGCGCTCGAGCTGGGCACGGTCGTCCTGGACGGCGCGGCTCATCCGGACGCGCGAATTCGCGTCCCGCTCGGCATGCTGAACCGGCACGGGCTGATCGCCGGCGCCACGGGAACCGGCAAGACCAAGACATTGCAGGTGCTGACGGAGCAGCTGTCCGCGGCCGGGGTGCCCGTGGTCGTCGCCGACATCAAAGGCGACCTGTCCGGGCTGAGCCAGCCCGGCACGGCCAACGAGAAGATCACCCAGCGGGCCAAGGACACCGCCGACGACTGGACGCCTACCGCGTACCCGGTCGAGTTCCATGCTCTGGGCGCCGTCGGTACCGGCATCCCGCTGCGCGCGACCATGACGTCGTTCGGGCCGACCCTGCTCGCCAAGGTGCTCGACCTCAACAACACGCAAGAGTCCTCTCTCGGACTGATCTTCCACTACGCCGATACGGCCGGGTTGCCGCTGCTCGACCTCAAGGACCTGCGCGCGGTCATTCAGTACCTCACCGGCGACGAAGGTCAGGCCGACCTCAAGGGCATCGGCGGCCTGTCGTCAGCAACGGCCGGCGTCATCCTGCGCAACCTGATCACCCTGCAGAGTCAGGGCGGTGACGTGTTCTTCGGCGAGCCGGAGTTCGAGACCAGCGACCTGCTCCGGACGATGCCGGACGGCCGGGGCGTGATCAGCTCCATCGAGCTGGCCAACCTGCAGGACCGTCCCACCTTGTTCAGCACGTTCCTCATGTGGTTGCTGGCCGACCTGTTCCACGAATTACCCGAGGTCGGTGACCTGGATCGACCCAAGCTCGTGTTCTTCTTCGACGAGGCGCACCTGCTCTTCGACGACGCCAGCAAGGCGTTCCTCGACGCGGTCACGCAGACTGTCCGCCTCATCCGGTCCAAGGGCGTCGGCATCTTCTTCGTCACCCAGAACCCCACCGACGTGCCGGATTCCGTGCTCGGACAGCTCGGCAACCGCGTCCAGCACGCGCTGCGCGCGTTCACACCGGACGATGCCGCGGCGCTGGCCAAGGCGGTCAAGACCTACCCGAAGACCAAGGACTACGACCTGTCAGAAGCGCTCCAGCAGCTCGGTACCGGCGAGGCGGTCATCACCGTGCTGGCCGAGTCCGGCGCTCCCACGCCGGTCGCCTGGACCCGGCTGCGGCCGCCGCGCTCGCTGATGGCCCAGATCGACGCCGCGGCCCAGCAGGCCGCCGTCGCGGGGTCGCCGTTGCAGGTCAAGTACGGGACGGCGATCGACCGCGACTCGGCCTACGAGCGGCTCGCGGCGAAGCTCGCACCTTCACCTGCGGCCCCGACCCCGATGCCCACGCCGCCCGTGGA
>CAXTNQ010000178.1:0-5399 GCA_964245745.1 uncultured Jatrophihabitantaceae bacterium | reverse complement strand
ACTCCCACCGCCGTGGACGAGCAGCGTCTCGCCCGGCTGCAGCCGGCCGGTGGCGAACACCATCGACCACACCGTGCACGCCGTCTCGGGCAGCGCGGCCGCCTGGACGAGTGACAGGCCGCGGGGCACTGGCAGCAGCTGCCCGATCGGTACCGTAACCCGTTGCGCGTAGCCGCCACCGGAGAGCAGCGCGCAGACCTGGTCACCGATCTGCCACCCGCTCACGCCCTCGCCGAGCTGGGCGATCCAGCCCGCGCACTCGAGCCCGGGATACGGCGACGCACCCGGCGGCGGGTCGTACTGGCCCTGCCGCTGCATGAGATCCGCGCGGTTCACCGCCGTCGCCGCAATGTCGAGCAGCACCTCACCGGCCTTCGGCACCGGGTCCGCCACGTCCTGGATCTCGAGCACCTCGGGCGGCCCGGGGCGGGTGATCATGACGGCACGCATCGTCCGACCGTAGCCGGGCGGTACAGCACCTCAATCAGGCACAGTGGCCGCCATGGAGCGGGTGAGCGTGGGACCGAAGCCGTTGACCGAGGCCGAGGTGGTGGCGGTGGCTCGGCGTCAGGTCGGCGTCGTCCTCACCGAAGAGGCGATGACCGCGATGGCCGAGTCGCGCCGGGTGGTGGACGCCCTGGCCAGCGACACCGTCCCGCACTACGGCATCTCGACCGGTTTCGGGGCGCTGGCCACGACGTCCATCCCGGCTGACCACCGCACGACCCTGCAGCGGTCGCTCATCCGTTCGCACGCGGCCGGCTCCGGTCCGGACGTCGAACGTGAGGTGGTGAGGGCGCTGATGCTGTTGCGGTTGTCGACCCTGGCCACCGGGCGTACCGGCGTGCGTCCGGCCACCGCAGCGGCCCTCGCGACGTTGCTGGACCTGGGGATCACCCCGGTCGTCCCCGAGTTCGGCTCGCTCGGCTGCTCGGGGGACCTGGCGCCGCTCGCGCACGTCGCGCTCGCGCTGCTGGGCGAGGGGGACGTCCACGACCCGGCCGGGACGCGTCGGCCGGCGGCTGAGGTCCTCGCCGAGTGCGCGATCGCGCCGATCACCCTGGCCGAGAAGGAAGGCCTCGCTCTGATCAACGGGACGGATGGCATGCTCGGCCAGCTCCTGCTGGCGTGCACCGACCTCGAGCTCCTCCTGCGGACCGTCGACGTCACCGCCGCGATGTCCGTCGAGGCCCTGCTCGGTACCGACGCCGTGTTCGCCGCCGACCTGGCCGCGCTACGCCCCCAGGTCGGCCAGCAGGTGGCGGCGGCCAACCTGCGCGCGATGCTTGACCGTTCGCCGATCATCGCGTCGCACGCCGGCCCGGACTGCGTGTACGTGCAGGACGCGTACTCGATGCGCTGTGCCCCGCAGGTCGCTGGCGCCGCCCGCGACACGCTGGCGTTCGCTCGCGCCGTAGCCAGTCGCGAGCTCGCGTCCGCGATCGACAACCCCGTGGTGACGGTCGACGGCCGGGTTGAGTCGAACGGCAACTTCCACGGCGCGCCGCTCGGCTACGTCCTGGACTTCCTGGCCATCCCGATCGCCGACGTCGCCTCTATGAGCGAACGGCGCACGGACCGGATGCTGGACGTGTCCCGGTCCCGCGGGTTGCCGCCGTTCCTCGCGGCCGACCCGGGTGTCGACTCCGGGCACATGATCGCCCAGTACACCCAAGCCGGCGTTGTTGCCGAACTCAAGCGCCTCGCCACGCCTGCTTCGGTGGACTCGATTCCCTCCAGTGCCATGCAGGAGGATCACGTGTCACTCGGCTGGTCCGCCGCGCGTAAGTTGCGGCGCAGCCTGGATGGGTTGCGCCGCGTCCTGGCTGTCGAGTTGCTCACTGCGGCGCGGGCGCTCGATCTGCGAGCGCCCCTGCGGCCCGGACCGGCGACCGGTGCCGTGGTCGCGGCGTTGCGCGAACGGGTGCCCGGTCCGGGCCCGGACCGTTACCTGGCTCCTGAGATCGAAGCGGCGCATCAGATGGTCGCGGCTGGAGCCGTGGTCGAGGCCGCCCGGTCGGTCCTGGCCGAACCGCTGGCGTGATCCGCGCCTTGCATCCAGCGCCCGCGGACGCCCATCGGTTCTAGGCTTTGTCCGTGCGCGCGGCGCGCCTGAGCGGCACCGCGCCGCCGTGAACCTGCCGGCGGAGCACGGAGACGACCTCCAGGTCGACGATCTCCGGGCCGGCCAACCGCTCACCTCGCAGCCGGGCGCGGGCTCGGTCGCCTTCTGGTCCGTCGTCGGCCAGGGCGACCACGAAGTATTCAATGGGTCGCTGGCTCGTGCGCCTCGTGTCCGGCAGGTTCGAGCTGGAAGGTCGAGTGCTCAACGTCGAAGTGTCCGCGCAGGCACGCCTGCAGATCGTCCAGTACCCGCGGCGCGTGGCCGTCCACGAAGCAGGACGGGTCGATCACGATGTGTGCCGACACCGCCGGCAAGCTCGACGTCACGGTCCACACGTGCAGGTCATGGACATCGCGCACATGGTCAGGAGCCATGAGGTGGCGGCGGACGTCGTCGAGATCGACGTCCTTGGGAGCGGCTTCGAAGAGCACCCGCCCGGAGTCGCGCAGCAGCTCCCACGACGCGTGGACCATGAGTACGACCACAATCAGCGAGGCGATCGAGTCAGCGCGGTCGAAGCCGGTGAGCAGGATGATCAGGCCGGCCACGGCGGTGCCGATGAACGCGTAGAGATCAGTAACGACGTGCGCGAAAGCGGCGCGCAGGTTCAGACTCGACCGGTCGGCACGGGCGAGCACCAGCGTGGCCAGCACGTTCACCGCGACGCCGACGAGCGCCATGACGAGCACCGGGCCACCCGACACGTTCGGCGGCTCGATCAGCCGGCGTATCGCTTCGACCGCGATAATGCCCGCAACGACCAGCAGGGTGATGCCGTTGACCGCTGCGGCGAGGATTTCGGCACGTTTCCAGCCGAAAGTCCACGCCCCGCGGGCCGGACGGGCGGCCAGGCTGATCGCCCACAGCGATGCCGCCAGCGCTCCGACGTCCGACAGCATGTGACCCGCGTCGGACAGCAAGGCCAGTGATCCGGACAGCACACCGACGACGACCTCGGCGACGAGGAACGCGGCCAACAGGCACAGCGCGGTGATGAGCGGCCGGCGTTGTCCCTCCGTCGTCACAGCAGGAGTCTAGGTCGCGCAATACCCCGGGTGGGTACAGTCAGATCGTGCCCGGATACACCGCAGACAAGGCGGACTACCTCAAGCGCCTGCGCCGGATCGAAGGCCAGGTGCGGGGCATCGCGCGCATGGTGGACGAGGGCCAGTACTGCATCGACGTTCTCACTCAGGTCAGCGCCGCGACGAAGGCCTTGCAGTCCGTGGCCCTCGGGCTGCTCGAACAGCACCTGGCCACGTGTGTCGTCGACGCAGCCCGGTCCGGCGGTACCGAAGCCGACGTGAAGGTGCGCGAGGCCGGGGACGCGATCGCGCGGCTGGTGCGCTCCTGAGCGGGTTACGGTGAGCCATGCCGACGGTTCGCGCGCCACGCGGGAGGACGCTCACCGCCCGAGGCTGGGCCACCGAGGCCCCGCTACGCATGGTCCAGAACAACCTCGATCCCGAAGTGGCCGAGCGCCCGGACGACCTCGTGGTCTACGGAGGTACCGGTAAGGCGGCACGTGACTGGCCCTCTTTCGACGCCATCGTCCGCACGCTGACCGACCTGCGACTGGACGAGACGCTGCTCGTTCAGTCCGGACGCCCGGTGGGCGTCTTGCGTACACACGAGTGGGCGCCGCGCGTGCTGATCGCCAACTCGAACCTCGTACCTGACTGGGCGACGTGGCCAGAGTTCCGGCGGCTCGAAGCGCTCGGGCTCACCATGTACGGGCAGATGACCGCCGGCTCGTGGATCTATATCGGCACTCAGGGCATCCTGCAGGGCACCTACGAGACGTTCGCCGCGGTCGCCGCCAAGCTCGCGGGCTCCGGCCAGTCCGAGCGCAGCCGTGGTTCGTTGGCCGGGACGGTCACCCTCACCGCCGGACTCGGCGGCATGGGCGGCGCGCAACCCCTCGCCGTCACCATGAACGGCGGTGTAGCGATCTGCGTCGAGTGCGACCCGTCCCGGATCGCCCGCCGCATCGAACACCGATATCTCGACGTCGAGACATCGTCGACGGCGGAGGCGCTGCGCATGGCCGAGGCGGCGCGCAACGAGCGCCGGCCGCTGTCCATCGGGCTGCTCGGCAACGCCGCCGAGGTGGTGCCGCAGCTGCTCGCGGACGGCGCGCCCATCGACATCGTCACCGACCAGACGTCGGCGCACGATCCCTTGTCCTACCTGCCCATCGGCGTCGAGCTCGACGAGTGGCACGACTACGCGGCCCGCAAGCCCGAGGAGTTCACGGCCCGGGCGCGGGAGTCGATGGCCCGGCACGTCGAAGGCATGGTCGGGTTCCTCGACCGGGGCGCGGAGGTCTTCGACTACGGCAACTCAATCCGGAGCGAAGCGCAATTGGCCGGCTACGACAGGGCATTCGCGTTTCCAGGGTTCGTGCCCGCCTACATCCGGCCGCTATTCTGTGAGGGGAAGGGTCCGTTCCGGTGGGTAGCCCTGTCCGGTGATCCCGCCGACATCGCGCGTACGGATCGGGCCATCCTCGAGCTCTTTCCGGAGAACGAGTCGCTCGCGCGGTGGATCCGGTTGGCCGGTGAGCGCGTGCACTTCCAGGGACTACCGGCTCGCATCTGCTGGCTGGGGCTGGGTGAACGCGATCGCGCCGGACTCGAGTCAACCGGCTCGTGGCGTCCGGCGAGATCACGGCGCCGATCGTCATCGGCCGTGATCATCTCGACAGCGGTTCGGTGGCGTCGCCGTACCGGGAGACCGAAGCGATGCTCGACGGCTCGGACGCGATCGCCGATTGGCCGCTCCTCAACGCCCTCGTCAATACCGCGAGCGGAGCGACCTGGGTGTCGATCCACCACGGCGGTGGCGTGGGCATCGGCCGATCCATCCACGCCGGCCAGGTCACAGTGGCGGACGGCACGGCGCTCGCGGCCGAGAAGCTGGAGCGCGTCCTGACCAACGACCCGGCGATGGGAGTGCTCCGTCACGTGGACGCCGGATACGACCGCGCGATCGAGGTCGCGGACCAACGCGGGGTACGTATCCCGATGCGTGACGCCTGATGCCCGAGCAGTGGCAGCATGCCGCGGATCGGCTGGCGGCCCGGTCCCTGGCCGCCGACGACCCGACCGGGTGGTTCGACCGGCTCTACGCTTCGGCCGTCCACGGTGCGGTCGACCTGCCGTGGGACCGCGCCGCGCCTCAGCCGCTGCTGCCGCGCTGGTCGGACGAACGCCACGTGCGGGGGGCTGGCCGGACGGCGGTGGTCGTCGGATGCGGGCTTGGCGCCGCCGCC
>CAXTNQ010000177.1:0-5531 GCA_964245745.1 uncultured Jatrophihabitantaceae bacterium | reverse complement strand
CGCCGCTGTGCTCGTTCCGCGAGATCGAGCGCCAGATCGCCGGATTCGTGGACGAACGTCCCGAGGCGCTCGACGCGCCGGCGATGGGCGCCCCCACGGACGTCGGGGTGCGGCTCGCCGTCGAGCGTGGGCAGTCGGCTCCGTCGTACTCCACAACCGCCGAGGCCGACACCGACGTGACCGCACCGGTAACGTCGGGTCGGCCGAGCAGCGCCCACGACGCTCCGTTGACCACATCGGAATCCGACTCGGCCCACCCGGCGAAACCCGCCGGCCAAACCTCGTAACCGAAGGGCCGCCATGTCCCTGACCCCGGTGCTCACCAAGCGTTTCGGCACCAACCAGCCGTGGAAGATCGCCAACTACGAGGCGCTCGACGGCTATACGGCGCTGCGCAAGGCGTTCACCCTGCCGCCGAACACGATCATCGACATGGTCAAGAAGTCCAACCTGCGCGGGCGCGGCGGCGCCGGCTTCCCGACCGGCATGAAGTGGGCGTTCATCCCGCAGGACAAGCCCGGCGACCCGGTTCGGCCGCACTACGTGGTCGTCAATGCGGACGAGTCCGAGCCGGGCACCTGCCGCGATCTGCCGCTCATGATGAACGACCCGCATGCGGCCATCGAGGGCACGATCATCGCCTGCTACGCGGTGCGCGCCAGCCGGGCGTTCATCTACATCCGGGGCGAGGCCGTGCACGCCATCCGCCGGATGACCCTGGCTGTCCAGGAGGCATACGCCGCCGGATACCTCGGCACCGACATCCTCGGCACCGGCTTCGACTGCGACATCGTGGTGCACTCCGGCGCCGGCGCGTACATCTGCGGGGAAGAGACGGCACTGCTCGACTCGCTCGAGGGCAAGCGTGGCCAGCCCCGGCTCAAGCCGCCGTTCCCCGCTACGAACGGCCTCTACGACGCGCCGACGGTCGTCAACAACCTGGGCAGCCTGGCCAGCGTGCCCTACATCGTGTTGGGCGGCGCAGACTGGTTCAAGCTGTTCGGTCCGGAGGGCTCGCCCGGCCCGTCGATCTTCTCGCTGTCCGGCCGGATCAAGAACCCCGGCCAGTACGAGGCGCCGATGGGCACCACGCTGCGCGAGCTCATCGAGATGGCCGGCGGCATGAGCCGGGGCCTCGACCTCAAATTCTGGACACCCGGTGGATCGTCCACGCCGCTCATGACCCGCGAACACCTGGACGTCCCGCTCGATTTCGACTCGGTGGTCAAGGCCGGATCCATGAACGGGACGTCGGCTCTGATGATCTTCGACGAGGGGGACAGCGTGGTGCGGGCCGTCCTCAAATGGACGCAGTTCTACGAACACGAGTCGTGCGGCAAGTGCACACCGTGCCGGGAAGGCAACTACTGGACCGCGCAGATCCTCGAACGCATCCTCGAGGGGCACGGCACGGAGGCGGACCTGGATACGTTGCTCGATGTCAGCGACAACATCCTCGGGCGCTCGTTCTGCGCGCTCGGGGACGGGGCGACGAGCTGCATCACCTCCTCGATCCAGTACTTCCGGGACGAGTACCTGTCGCTGATCCACCAGCACGCACCCGAGCTGACCGGAGCCGTCGCATGACGACTCCTCCCGCGGGCCTTCGTGCTCCGCTCCTGTTGTGTGCTCACCCGAAGGCCCGCTCATGACCCTCGCTGCCGAGAAGCCGGCCACCGCCGCCGAGGACCTCGTCTCCGTCACCATCGACGGACTGGAGATCTCGGTGCCGAAGGGCACCCTGCTCATCCGCGCCGCCGAACAGCTCGGTATCCAGATTCCGCGCTTCTGCGATCATCCGTTGCTCGATCCGGCGGGCGCCTGCCGGCAGTGCCTGGTCGAGGTCACGGACATGGGCAACGGCCGCGGGATGCCCAAGCCGGCCGCGTCGTGCACGACCACGGTCATGCCCGGCATGGTCGTGAAGACCCAGCTCACGTCCGCGGTCGCCGACAAAGCGCAGCAGGGCGTCATGGAGCTGCTGCTCATCAACCACCCGTTGGACTGCCCGATCTGCGACAAAGGCGGCGAGTGCCCGCTGCAGAACCAGGCGATGAGCAACGGGCGGGCCGACTCGCGATTCCACGACGTCAAGCGCACATTCGCCAAGCCTGTCGCGATCTCCTCGAACGTGCTGCTCGATCGCGAGCGCTGCGTGCTGTGCCAGCGCTGTACGCGGTTCTCCGACCAGATCGCCGGTGACCCGTTCATCGACCTGCTCGAGCGCGGGGCCGAGCAGCAGATCGGGACGTCCACAGACGTCCCGTTCCAGTCCTACTTCTCCGGCAACACCGTGCAGATCTGCCCGGTCGGGGCGCTGACCAGCGCGACCTACCGCTTCCGGGCGCGGCCGTTCGACCTCATGAGCACGCAGACGACGTGCGAACACTGCGCGTCCGGCTGCTCGCTGCGGGCCGACTGGCGGCGCGGCCGGGTCACGCGCCGGCTGGCCGCTCCCGACCCGGACGTGAACGAGGAATGGAACTGCGACAAGGGCCGCTGGGCCTTCCAGTACGCGACGCAGGCCGACCGGCTGCTGACCCCGCTGGTCCGCGACGAGTCTGGTCGGCTGGTCGAGGCCAGCTGGCCAGACGCGCTCGAGCGGGCCGCCGCCGGCTTGGCCGAAGCGCGCGACCGGGGCGGCGTCGGGGTGCTGCCCGGCGGCCGGCTCACCGAGGACGCCGCCTACGCCTACGCCAAGTGCGCGCGGGTGGCCCTGGGCACGAACGACATCGACTTCCGCGCTCGCCCGTCCAGTGACGAGGAGCTGGCGTTCCTCGGCGCGCACGTGGCCGGCGTGCGCCAGGGACACGTGTCCTACGCCTCCCTCGAGGCGGCGCCGACAGTCCTGCTCGTCGGGTTCGAGCCCGAGGAGGAGTCGCCGATCGTCTTTCTGCGGCTGCAGAAATCCACCCGGCTAGGCCGAGCCGCCGTCTGGTCGGTGGCGCCGCTGGCGTCTCGCGGGCTGGAGAAGCTCGGCGGGACGCTGATTCCGACGCGGCCCGGGACAGAGGCCACGGCCATCGACGCGCTCGCCCCGGCACAGGTCGATGCCCTGCGGGCGCCCGGAGCGGTGGTCCTCGTCGGGGAGCGGCTGGCCACGTCGCCGGATGCCTTCGCCGCCGTGGCTCGATTGGCCGAGCGCACCGGGGTTCGCGTGGCCTGGGTGCCGCGGCGCGCCGGCGAGCGTGGCGCACTCGACGCCGGAGCGGTGCCGACGCTCCTGCCGGGAGCCCGTCCGGTCGCCGACGACGCGGCGCGGGTCGAGGTCGAGCGGCTGTGGGACGCGGCGCTGCCCACCCTGCCCGGACGTGACGTGTCAGCCATGCTCGCCTCGGCGGCCGACGGCGGCCTGGCCGCGCTGGTCATCGGCGGCGTGGACCCCGACGACCTCGCCGAACCGTGGCTCGCCGCCGCGGCGCTCGAGCGCACCGGGTTCATCGTCAGCCTCGAACTGCGGCACAGCGCGGTGACCGAGCACGCCGACGTCGTGCTGCCCGTGGCCCCTGCGGCCGAGAAGGCCGGGCGCTTCGTCACCTGGGAGGGCCGCCGCCGCCCGTTCGACCTGACGCTCACCAACACCGGCACGCTGACCGACGCGCAGGTCCTCAACGCGATCGCCGACGAGCTCGACGTCGATCTCGGACTGCCCACCGTGGAAGCGGCCCGGGTGGAGATCGATCGGCTGGCCGTGACGTCGCGGCGCGTGGCGTCGCCCGCGAGCCGGCCCGTCGC
Organism: uncultured Jatrophihabitantaceae bacterium; assembly: GCA_964245745.1. Classification (GTDB taxonomy): domain Bacteria; phylum Actinomycetota; class Actinomycetes; order Mycobacteriales; family Jatrophihabitantaceae; genus CAXTNQ01. The sequence continues at coordinate 1,796 of CAXTNQ010000177.1, read as the reverse complement.
TGCGCCGACGAGCATCGATGGCGAGGTCGTGTTGGCCACCTGGCCCGAGCTGCTCGACGCCGGACGCCTCAGCGACGGCGACGAGAACCTGGCCGGTACGGCCAAGCCGGCGCGCGCGTTGCTGTCGCCGTCGACCGCTCTGGCCTTCGGGGTCGAGGACGGCGGGCAGGTCACTGTCAGCACCGAACGGGGAGCCGTTACCGTTCCGGCCGTGGTGTCCGATGTCGTCGACGGCGTGGTGTGGCTGCCCACCAACGCCCACGGCTGCGCCGTGCGCGCGACCCTCGGCGCCCTCGCCGGCGACCGGGTGACCCTGACGCCGACCGGGGTGTCGACGAGTGAGCGTCGCAGCCCCGAAGGGGCGAGGAGCGGAGCAAGTCAGGCGATGAGCGCTCGCGCGAAGAGCGAGGTTTCGCTGTGACCCCCGATGTCCCGGGCTTCGGCGGCGAGCCGTTCTGGATCATCGTCATCAAGGTGGTCGGCGTTTTCGCCTTCCTCGTGGTGATGACGTTGTTCGCCATCGTCTTTGAACGCAAGGTCGTCGGACGGATGCAGAACCGCATCGGCCCGAACCGCACCGGCCCGTGGGGCACCCTGCAGTCTCTGGCCGACGGCCTCAAGTTGGCGTTCAAGGAAGAGATCATCCCGGTCCTGGCCGACAAGCCCGTCTACTTCCTGGCGCCGATCCTGTCGGCGGTGCCGGCCTTCCTGGCCTTCGCGGTGGTGCCGTTCGGTCCCCAGGTGTCCATGTTCGGGCACAAGACGATGTTGCAGCTGACCGACCTTCCCGTCGGCGTGCTGGTGATTTTCGCCTGCTCGTCGCTGGGCGTGTACGGGATCGTGCTGTCCGGTTGGGCGTCCGGGTCGACATACCCCCTGCTCGGCGGACTGCGTTCGGCCGCCCAGATGATCTCCTACGAAGTTGCAATGGGCCTGTCGCTGGTCGCCGTCTTCTTGTTCGCCGGCACGATGTCGACGTCGGGCATCGTGGCCGCGCAGCACGGCGTCTGGTTCGCGCTGCCGTTGATCGTGTCGTTCGTCATCTACTCGGTCGCGGTCGTCGGCGAGACCAACCGCGCGCCGTTCGACCTGCCCGAGGCAGAGTCGGAGCTGGTGGGCGGTTTCCACACCGAGTACTCGTCGTTCAAGTTCGCCATGTTCTTCCTGGCCGAGTACATCAACATGGTGACCGTCTCGGCGCTGGCTACGACGCTGTTCCTCGGCGGTTGGCGAGCCCCCTGGCCGTTGTCGCTGTGGACCGGGGCCAACCACGGATGGTGGCCGCTCCTCTGGTTCGTCGGCAAGGTCGTGGCCTTCATCTTCGTGTTCGTCTGGCTGCGAGGGACGCTGCCGCGGCTGCGTTACGACCAGTTCATGCACTTCGGTTGGAAGACTTTGCTCCCGCTGAACCTGGCCTGGATCCTGTGCATCTCCACCGGTCGGGTGCTCTACGACCGCGGGCGGCCATTCTGGGCCGCATTGGTCATCGTGGTCGCGCTCATGCTCGTGGTCGCGTTGATCGCCTACACCCTGAGCGACATCGCCCGCGATCGGTTCCGGGCGCAGGTGGCCGACGAGGACGAAGCCGAGGCCCGGCTCGGGCCGGTGTTCCCGACGCCGCCCCTCGACCTGGTCGTGCCACGTACCCCGGCGCTGGTGCACGCAGCGCCCGTGCCCGAGTTGACGCCCGCGAGAGGCGGTGATGGCCGTGGCTGAGCAGGATCCGCCCGTCGAGCCGAACGGCAGCGCCGTCGGCTTCGCGAAGGGGTTCGGGTTGACCTTCGCGCCGGTGTTCC
>CAXTNQ010000176.1:0-5543 GCA_964245745.1 uncultured Jatrophihabitantaceae bacterium | reverse complement strand
CGCTGTTCGACGAGCACGGCGCCGCCAACGGCCGGAAGATCGGCCACGTCCGTCGCCACGGTCCCCGTCATCACTTCGACCTCCATCGGGCTGGTCGCGTCCGCCGCGCGTGTCGCCCGACCGGACGTCCGACCGGACTTCGTCGCGACAACCGAGGGCCGCGCGCTGCGGTGCGCACGCGAGACTCTCGGCTCGCCGGAAGACGAGCGCGCTGAGCTGTGAGAACGTCCAGTCGTTGCTGCCACTTGGTATCCAGACCACCTCGTCGTCGCGGCCGCCCCGTTCGAAGATGTATTCGTGCTGCGGGGCGGATTGGTTCACCTGGTACAACGCCCACGCACGTCCGGTGTTCCCTGCTTCACGAGGTGCGCGCGCCGCAGCCGCCGATCTCTCAGCCAAGCCACAGGCGGCCCCCGTCGAGCGGCTTCACACTTCGAGCAGGACGGTCACCGGCCCGTCGTTGGTCGACGTGAGCCGCATGTCGGCACCGAAGACACCGGTCGCCACGGCCGCTCCGCGCTCCCGCAGAGTCGCAACGAACAGCTCGATCAACGGTTGCGCCGCCCCGGCCGGAGCCGCCGCCATCCAGCTCGGCCGACGGCCGCGCCGCGTGTCGCCGTACAGCGTGAACTGGCTGACCACCAGCACGCCGGCGTCCGCCACGTCGGCGACGGACCGCTCATCACGCAGTATCCGCAACTCGTGAACCTTGCGAGCGAGGGTGCGCGCCTGCTCCGGGCCATCGTCGCGTCCTACGCCCACGAGCGCGAGCACCCCGGCACCAATCGCTGCGACGCAACGTCCTCCGACCACGACGTCAGCGCGGGTGACCCGCGTCACCACGGATCTCACCCGCGGTCCTCGAGGTCCGGTATGAGGAAGCCGCGTGCCACCAGGTCGCGCACGACGGGCAGGGCGTCGTCGAGGGATCCGTCGCCCGACGCGGCCAACAGCGTCAGCAGGGTGCCGGTGTCCACCACTCCGCGCGCACCGGCGCTCAATGCCGCGACGCCCTCGTCGACCTCGACACGCCACCGCAGGCCGGACGTCTGGCGAAGCTCGCGGACGACGGTCCGCCACCCCGACCCGGACGCACGAGCCACGGTCGTGAGTTCCACGTCGTCGGGCGCCCGCAGGACGGCGCGTGCCAACTCGGCGTCGGACGTCTCCGCCAGCCAGCGAGCCCGTCGGAGCCATCCGTCGATTGCGTCACCGACGGATGAGCCGAGCGCCTGGGGGACGTCCTCGCACATCACGACTGGATCGCGCCGATCCGTCCGTCGCAGGGTCACCATGCCCATACCTATCGCTTCGACGCCCGCGGCCTCTAGCCAGGTACACCAGACGTCGTAGCGCTCGCGCCACGATGCAGTTCCGGGTTGCTCGCCGCCGTCACGCAGCCACAACGACACATACGCGCCCGGATCGACGACCTCTCGTTGCCACACCCAGGCGTCGCAGCGGCGTCCCACTAACCAGCCGCCGACGCGGTCCGTCCAATCGTGGCTGCCGTCGTAGGCCCAGTTCGCGAGGACCTGGGCCGTACCACCGGGGGTGAGGTGGTCGGGAGCCCCCGTGACCAGTTGGCGGCACAGCTCGTCCAGCGCGCCGCCTCCGTCGCGGTAGGTCAGCATCCACGGCGACATGACGAAGGGCGGGTTACTGACGATCAGGTCGAACGTCTCACCAGCCACCGGAGCGAACAGCGAGCCGTGCCGCAGATCCCACCGCTCGCCGTTCAACGCGGCGACAGTGGCGGCCAGCCCTAGTGCGCGCGGGTTGACGTCGGTGCCGACGACGCGATCCGCGTGCCGGGCCAGGTGCAGCGCCTGAACACCGCATCCGATGCCGACGTCGAGGGCACGTTTCACCCGAGTGCGGACCACCGATTGCGCCAAGGTCGTCGCTGCTGCGCCGACGCCGAGGACATGGTCGTCGGCCAACGGCCCGGGGCGAACGTCCGCGTCGAAGTCCGCCAGCACCCACCAGCCATGGCCGCCGGAAGATTCCGCCTCGCCGTAGGGGCGCAGTTCCACCGCGGCCACGACGGTGTCGTCCGTACCGTGCCGGAGCAGTCCAGCGGCGATACCTGTGTCCACGCTGAACGGAGCGAGGGCGGAATCGGCCACGGAGCGGCCGAGGCACTGGCCGAGCAGGAACAGCCGGGCGAGCCAGCCGACCCCGTCCTCGGGCAAGGCCCGTTCAACACCGTCCAGATCGCCGCGTGCCAATGCGCGGCGGCCGTCGTCGTCGACCGCCCCGTACAGGCCCTCGACCGTGTAGTCGTTCAGCGCGGTGCGCAACGCTGCGACCTCGGACGGGTCCAACCAGGAAGACGTGACGGCCACGGCAGCATCCTGTCCTACCGGCAGTGGCCGGCCGCGGTCATCGAGGTGCACGATGGATTTGTGCGTCCGCGCCGTTCTCCTCAGCCCACGGTCATCACCGACGTACGTGAGAGTCCCACGGCGGAGTTCAACCGCCGGCGTCGGCGCTACGCGATCATGATGGGCGCCCGCGCGCTGTGCGTCGTCGCCGCGGCGCTGACCTACAACACCTCGGTGTGGCTGGCGCTGACCTTTGTGGTCGGTGGGGCGATCCTGCCGTGGTGTGCAGTGATCCTCGCCAACGATCGTCCGCCACGCCGCCGTACGCCTGCGCGTCCTCCTGTCGTGTTGTCGACCGAACGCGCGTTGTCCGCGGCGCCGCCGCGCGTCCTAGACGACGACCCTCGAGTGGCAGAATCGTCCGGGTGACCAGCACCCAGACTCTGGAGTCACCCCGTACGTCGGAAGCCGATACCTCGGAGCCGGTGTTCCACTACGTGCGTAAGGCGAAGATCGCCGAGAGCGCGGTTACCGGATCGATGGTTCAGGCACTGTGCGGCGAGGTGTTCCCGGTCACTAAGGCCGCGAAGCCGGGCTCACCGGTGTGTCCAGCGTGCGAGGAGATCTACGCGGCGATGCGGGACTAGGCGCGCGCCTCACGGTCCGCTGACGTCCGGCGCTTCGGGCAGGCGCTGCCACGAGCCCGCCCGCATCTGACGCCGCCGCCGCGCCGGTGAGGGCGACAGCGACTCGATGGCGGCGTTGAGCTCAGCGCCGAGCAACACACCGAGCGCCAGCACGTAGAAGAACAACAGGGCGGCGATCGGCGCCGCCAGCGCCGAGTAGGCGTGATTGTGGGTCAGCAGAAAGCTGATGTAGGCCCGCAAACCTGCCGATCCGCCCATAAAGACGGCGAGCGCCAGAAACGCGCCCGGGACACCTCGTCGCCACGGCAGACGGCGCGGCGGCGCGAGGTGGTAGAAGGTGGTCAGGCCGGCGAGCACGAGTAACACCAGGACCGGATAGTAGGCGTCGTTGATCACGGCGTGGGCCGTCTTGCGGTGTCGATCGGGGAATAGGTCGGCCAGCAGTCCAGGTCCGAGCACCATGAGCGGTAGCACGATGACCCCCACGAGGACGGAGCCGAGGAACAACCAGAGGGCATGCAGCCGGCTGTGGATGGCCCCCCGCTCGTCGCGCATGCCGTAGGCGATGGTGATCGTATTGACGAACGTCGACGTCGCGGACGATCCCGCCCAGAGCGCGAGCAAGAAGCCGATGCTGATGATGTCGATGCGTTGCCCGTGCAGAACCTCGTCGAGCGTCGGCGACACAATCTTCTCGACCACCTCGGGGCTGAACGCCTTGGCGAACGTGCGTTCCAGCTGCTGATCGACGCGGTCGGGAACGTCCGGACCGAACCACCGCGATACGTAACCGAGCGAAGCGATGGCGGCCAGCGCCAGCGACGGCAGGCTCAGCAGTTGCCAGAACGCGGCCTCGGCGGACAGCCCGAGGACCCGGTCGTTCCACGCCTTCGACACGGTACGGCCGGCGAGGGTGCGGATCTGCCCCTTCGCGGCCACAGGGTGCAGTGTGCCCGAGCCCGCTGAACGCAGCCGGCACCCGAGCCGAACGGGTCAGCTGATCTCGGCCGGGAAGGACCGAGCCGATCGGAACAGCATGCTGCGCTGCGCGAGGTTGAGCGCCGCCAGCTGCAGCAGGGGGAGCCGAAGCAGCAGGATGCCCGCGGCGCCGGCGAGGGGGGCGATCAACCACAGAGCAACCGTGGCGAGCAGCGTGGCTCGCCGCCTCGACGCGACGTCGCGGTGCCGGCGGCGCACGACGAGCGCCGCGGCCACAAAGGCCAGGAACTCCAACGCCCATAGCACGTACGCGTTTCTGGTTCCGCCGAACCAGGTCTGCGGAAGAACCCCGCTGACCAGCGCCGCCGACACGCCGGCGCGGAACAACAGCCGCTGACGCGTGTTCTCCCGCGGCGGCTGCGGTTCGTAGCAGTCGAGGACGGTCGGCGGGAAGTCGGCCAGGAGTTGCTCGACGTCGGCTTCGACCCGCACCGACGGGTACCGCTGGGCCACGGCGTCGCGCAGGTACGCCGGGACCTTGGGCGACATCCAGATGCCGTCGATGCGCGCATGCTGCGCACGGATCCCTCGGGTGCCGGCGATCACCCGGCCCCAGCAGGAGACCACCGCGAGAACGTGGCGGGCGTGCGGATACTCGTCCGCGGCCCGCGCGGAGGCGTAAGCGTAGAAACCGCAGGTGCATTCGGGGTTGGGGACGTCGTGGTCCGGATCGCCGTGCGTGATACGGCACTGCGCCAGGTTGGCGCCGTCGGTCCAGCTGTGCTCGCTGAACAGCGGGTACAGCACGCCGCTCGCGCCGATCCGGAAGCTGCGGACGGCACGGATCTCGCCGACCTGCGGCTCGAAACCTGCGAAGGCCTCCATGGCACCGCCTCGGGAACCGTCGGACGGGGTCCGACTCGCTACTTGGCCGGCTCCGGCTCACGGACCGGAGGTCGGGGCTCCGCTGCCGGCACCGGCGGGTGCTGTTCAGGACGTCCCGGCTCGGTAGTCGGCAGCACCTCGATGCGCTTGCGCTCCTCACCAATGTTTCCCATGGGTGCCACGCTAAGCCGCCAGGTCGATGGTCGCCACGTTTCGCCGTAACGAATCCGTGAACCGTGACTGATCGGGTCATCAGCGACCGTGGCGACGGCTGCATCCGTCCGTTCGCCGGCGGCGAAACGACCCGCGACGCGAGCTCCGTGGGGCATGGTCGACAGGTTCAGCTGGTTATATGAAGTGAACCGAACCATCCAGCAAGATCGAAAGAGGTGTCGTGCCTACCACGCTGAGCGGTCCGCCGCTCGTCGCAACCGACCGCTGTGACCGTTGCGGGGCACAGGCCTACGTCCGGGTCACGATGGACTCCGGCGCAGAGCTCTACTTCTGCGCGCACCATGCCCGGGCTTACGAGACCCGTCTGCGCGAGGTGGCCGCGTCCATTCAGGACGAGACCGAACGGCTGGCTGACGCGTCCGCTACGGCGCCCCTCGACGAACGCTAATCTCCGCCCCCGATCACCAGGGCCCGACCCGCGGGGATCGGGCCCTGCTGCTTTGCGCGGGGAGGACGATCAGTCCACACCACTTTTGATCGTCCTGTCGCGGCTGCGCCGCGAGCCCGCGCT
>CAXTNQ010000175.1:0-5556 GCA_964245745.1 uncultured Jatrophihabitantaceae bacterium | reverse complement strand
GACCCGTACCGCTTCGGACCGCCCGGACCGAATCCGTTCGGCTACCCGCACCCTCCCCAGCCGCAGGCGCCCCCGAGCCCGCAGGCCGCGCCGCCACCGGCGTATCCGTCGGCGTATCCGCCGCCCGGATCGTTCCCGTCCTACGGGGGTGGGTACCCGCCTCCACCGATCAACCCCTACGCCCCGCCACGCACCGGCAACGGCCAGGCCGTGGCTGCCCTGGTGCTCGGCATCCTGTCGATTGCGCTGTCCTGGCTGGCGTTCTTCACCGTGCCGCTGTTCGTCCTCGGCATCATCTTCGGAGTCCTCGGCATCCGGTCGAGCCAACGCAGCGGCACGGGCATGGGCATGGCCACCGCCGGCCTGGCGTGCGCGATCGTCGGCGCCGTCCTCTGCGTGGCCTTCACCGGGTTCTACGTCCACCGCATCGTCGACTGCGGGAACACCTACGACAGCGGCACCTCCGCGTACGACCACTGCCTGCGTAACGGGTCGTGAGGCCGAGCCAACCGTTCGACGAACCCGTCGATCCCAACGACGGAGCGCCTCCGCCCTACTACCGCTACAGCTACCCGACACCGCCGTATCCCGGGTACGGGTACCTCGCACCGAGCGATCGGCCGGCCGGCGTCCTGGCCAGCGCAGTGCTCGGCTACGTCGCCGCCGGCCTCCTGCTCGTGGCCGCTCTGCTGTTGTTCCTCGGTGCCTCAATCGTGACGTCGCTGGACACCACCGCGTCCGGCCGTGACTTCCGCGACGAACTGGCGGTCGACGGGGGCCTCAACATGCTGATTGCCGGTCTGCTGTTTGCGGGGTCGGTGGTGTTCTACTCGCGGTATTCCGTCGGCAGCGTCCTGATGACGATCGCCGCGGTGCTCACCCTCGGCGCGGGGATCTACTGGGCCAGCCGGCGGCCGACCAGCGGCATCGGTTTCTACGTCGCGATCTTCGTCGTCTTACCCGCCGTCGCCCTCGCGCTGGCCTGGACGCCGGAGGCCACTGCGTGGCTGGCCGGCGGCGCGTGCCGCTAATACCAGGCGCTTCAGGGGTGCAGGCCGGCGAAGCCGGGCAGGTTGCGCAGCACCGCGAACCCCACGCCGATCGCTGCGACGACCCACCACCCGGAGCGGCCGAGCCGGCGACGCGGTCGCCCCTGGGCGGCCGCCCGGACCCAGTACAGCCAGTACGCCACCACCACCGGCACGGCGAGGACGACGAGCAGGTTGGCGCGCCACGCCGCACTCCACTGCAGGTGCGCGAGGTGGTAGGCCACGCGCAGGCCGCCGCACAGCGGACACCACGCCCCCGTCACGGCGTGGAACGGGCACAGCGGCACATGCCGGTGGACGGGGTCGAATGCGAGGTCGGCAGCTAGCGCCGCTCCGAGGGCGGCCAGCACGCGATAGGGCGTCCGGTCGCGCGACAGGGCGGAGCGCTCGGCGCGCCGGCCGTCCTCGATCGTCGCTTGACCAAACACGGCGGAGGTCAGCGTGTCGAGAAGTAGATGGCGCTGAAGACGATGCTCACCACGCTGATGATCAGCCCGGCGATGGCCAGGCCGCGTCCGCCCTGCCCGGTCTTGCCGATCTGGTTGAGCGCGATGGCGCAGAAGATAATCGACAGGATCGAGCAGAAGAACGACAGCACGAACCCGGCGATCGCCAGGCCGTTCGTCCCCGGACGGGCCGGCGGATAGCCGTACCCGCCGGGCGGTGGATACGCCGGCGGGTACGGACCCGATGGGTCATAGCTCACGTGACAACCCCCCTGTCGGTACGAAGGGGCGATTGTGGCGGTCAGGCCGCCGTGACGTCCAATCCGGAGCGGTCGGCGCGCATGTCGACGCGCACCGTCTGCCCGTCCCGGATGTCGCCGGCAAGCAACGCCCGCGCGAGCGAGTCCCCGATGGCCGTCTGCACGAGCCGCCGCAGCGGACGCGCGCCGTAGACCGGGTCGAAACCGTTGAGGGCCAGCCATTCGCGGGCGGCGGCCGTGACCTCGAGAGTGAGCCGCCGGGCCTCCAGCCGGCGGGCGAGCGCCGCGACCTGGATGTCGACGATGTGGGTCAACTCGTCGGTCGTGAGCGACTCGAACACCACGATGTCGTCCAGCCGGTTCAGGAACTCCGGCTTGAAATGGTCGCGGACCACCGACAGCACCGCGTCGCGCTTGGCCGGCTCCGGCAGGTCCGAGGCCAGCGCCTGTGAACCCAGGTTGGACGTGAGCACGAGGATCGTGTTGCGGAAGTCCACGGTCCGGCCCTGACCGTCGGTCAGGCGCCCGTCGTCGAGCACCTGCAAGAGGACGTCGAACACGTCCGGGTGCGCCTTCTCGACCTCGTCGAACAGCACGACGCTGTACGGACGACGGCGGACTGCCTCCGTCAGTTGACCACCCTCGTCGTAGCCGACGTACCCGGGCGGAGCACCGACGAGCCGAGCCACCGAATGCTTCTCGGCGTACTCACTCATGTCGATGCGGACCATCGCGCGCTCGTCGTCGAACAGGAAGGCCGCAAGCGCCTTGGCCAGCTCCGTCTTGCCGACACCGGTCGGTCCCAGGAACAGGAACGAGCCGGTCGGACGGTCGGGGTCGCTGATCCCGGCGCGCGCCCGGCGCACCGCGTCGGACACCGCGCGGACAGCCTCGGCCTGCCCGATCACTCGAGCACCGAGCTCGTCCTCCATGCGCAAGAGCTTCGCGGTTTCGCCCTCGAGCAGCCGACCGGCCGGGATACCCGTCCAGGCGGCGACCACCTCGGCGACGTCGTCGGCGCCGACCTCCTCCTTGACCAGGACGTCCTGCGCGGCGTCGGCGGCGCTGGCCTCGGCCAGCTCTCGCTCCAGGGCGGGGATGTCCGCGTACAGCAGGCGGGACGCGGTCTCGAAGTCGCCGTCGCGCTGCGCACGCTCGGCCTGCCCGCGCAGGTCGTCCAGCCGCTCCTTGAGCTCACCGACCCGGTTGAGGCCGGCCTTCTCCCGCTCCCAACGGGCGTTGAGGGCGTCGAGCTGCTCGGTCTTGTCCGCAAGTTCTGCCCGTAACCGCGCCAATCTCTCCGTCGATGCGGCGGCGGCAACACTTGTCGCGCCGCCAGACGGGCGCTCCACCTCCTTGGCGAGCGCCAGCTCCTCCATGTGCAGCCGGTCGACGGCCCGCTGCAGCTGGTCGACCTCGACCGGCCGCGAGTCGATCTCCATTCGCAGCCGGGAGGCTGCCTCGTCCACCAGATCGATCGCCTTGTCGGGCAGGAAACGTGAGGTGATGTAGCGGTCGGACAGCGCCGCCGCGGCGACCAGCGCACCGTCGTTGATCTGCACCTTGTGGTGCGCCTCGTACCGGCTCTTCAGGCCACGCAAAATGCCGATGGTGTCCTCGACGGACGGCTCGCCGACCAGCACCTGCTGGAACCGCCGCTCGAGGGCAGGGTCCTTCTCGATGTGCTCGCGGTACTCGTCGAGCGTGGTCGCGCCGACCATGCGCAGCTCGCCGCGCGCCAGCATGGGCTTGAGCATGTTGCCGGCGTCCATGGCGCTGTCGCCCGTCGCGCCCGCACCGACCACGGTGTGCAGCTCGTCGATGAACGTGACTACTTGGCCGCCCGAGTCCTTGATCTCGTTGAGCACGGCCTTGAGCCGCTCCTCGAACTCGCCGCGGTACTTGGCGCCGGCGACCATCGCGCCCAGGTCGAGCGCGACGAGCTTCTTGCCACGCAGGGACTCGGGGACGTCGCCCGCGACGATGCGCTGCGCCAGCCCCTCGACGACCGCGGTCTTGCCCACGCCTGGCTCGCCGATCAGCACCGGGTTGTTCTTGGTGCGCCGGCTCAGCACCTGGATCACTCGCCGGATCTCGCTGTCCCGGCCGATGACCGGGTCGATCTTGCCTTCGCGGGCACGCGCGGTGAGGTCGACGCCGTACTTCTCGAGGGCCTGGAACGTCCCCTCGGGATCGGGGCTGGTGACCCGGGCCGACCCGCGCACCGACTCCAGGGCGGCGGCCAGCGTCTTGGGGTCGCCGAGGATCGCGGCCAGCTCGCGCTGACCGGCCAGGGCGATCAGGAGGTGTTCGGTGGACACGTACTCGTCCGACCGGTCCCGAGCCTCGCGCTCGGCCGCGCTGAGCACGGCGAGAAACGTCCGGGACGGTTGCGGGGCGGCCACGTTGGCTCCGCTCGCGCTGGGCAGCGCGTCGACGAGCCGTTGCGCGGCGGCGCGCGCCGCGAGCGGGTCGGTGCCGGTCGCCTGCAACAGCGGACGGGTCAGCCCCTCGGCGTCGTCGAGCAGTGCGACGGCGAGGTGAGCCGGCTCGACGGCCGGGTTGCCCCGCTCGGCGGCGGTGCGCACCGCGGCCGAGACGGCCTGCTGACTACGGGTGGTCAGGTCCATGCGTGCTGTCCTTTTCGCTTCTGGTCAGGTGTCTATGGGTGCAACGGCGGCTGAGTTGAGTCTGTTCCGCTCAACTCGGATTTGTCCATGGGACGAGGGATGATGCGCAGCGTGCACAGTCCGGACTACTGGGTCGTCGTCGGCATCGACAACGGGGGCACGAGCAACAACGCGACCGTCCTGGACCGCGACGGCCGGTTTCTCGTCGACCGCCTCGTCGAGGTGGCCAGCCGGGTGACCGAAGGTCCGGACGTCGCCGTCGCGGCGCTGGAGTTCGCTCTGACCAACGTGCTCAAGCTGACCGGCACGCCCCGGTCGTCGGTGCGTGCCGTCGGGTTGGACACACCGGGGCCGGCCAGCGCCGACGGCGTGCTGTCGGCGCGCGGCGCCACCAACTTCAGCGCCCCCGAGTGGTTCGGCTTCGATATCCGTACGGCGTTGGAGAAGCGCCTCGAGCTGCCGGTCGTCTACAACAACGACGGGAACGCCGCCGCCCTCTACGCGCACGCCCAGTTCTTCGCCGCGGACGCGCCGGAGCGGTCGTCGGTGTCGGTAATCGTCGGGACGGGGCTAGGCGGCGGCGTGATTGTCGACGGGCGCATCGTCAAGGGCGCGGCCGGCATGGCCGGGGAGCTCGGGCACGTGCACATCCCACTCGAAGGGTTGCTCGAGCCCGGGCAGGCGCTCCCCAACTGCAACTGCGGCTTCGTGGGCGACGCCGAAAGCGTGGCGTCCTTGACCGGCATCGTGAAGAACCTGCTGCCGTACTGGCTCAGCCGCTACCCCGACCACCCGTTGCATCGGGCCGGCACCGTGGCCCAGGCCGCCAAGCAGGTGCGCAGCTTCGCCGAGCAGGGCGACGAGATGTCGCGCAAGATCTTCGAGCAGCAGGCCAAGGCCATCGGGCGGCTGCTCACCATCGCCGCCAACTTCACCGACCCCGACGCGTACTTCATCGGGGGCGGCGTCGTGGAGACGGCCCCGGAGTTCCGCGAATGGTTTCTCGACATCGTCCGCGCGAACACCGGCCTGCGGTCCGAGCAGGCCGGCGCGGCGGTCATCGCGGTGGTGCCCGACCTGGACCGGGCGGGCGCGCAGGGCTCGGCCCTCGCCGCACACGCCACCGTCCCCGCTTGACCGCGCGCGGTCGTCGGTCGTGGTGGGTCGGCGC
>CAXTNQ010000174.1:3395-5596 GCA_964245745.1 uncultured Jatrophihabitantaceae bacterium | reverse complement strand
TTGCTCGACGACGTCAGCGGCAAGGTGGCCACGGCCTTGATCTCGTCCGGAAGCATGCCGGCCGGCAGGCGTTCGGCAGCCGAGGACCGCAGTTGACGTTCCGACTGTTCGTTGGTGAGCACGACGAACCCCACGATGCCCGTTGTTCCCTGGTTATCGAAGGTGGCACAGGTCGCAGCCTTCACGCCGGGCAACCGTCGTAGCACGTCGCCGACTTCCACCAGGGATATCCGGAGGGCATTGCGCTTGATCACACGATCGGCGCGACCGGTGTATACGTAGTTTCCCAGGTCGTCGCGATGGACAAGATCGGCCGTGCGGTAGAGAGGCGTTCCTAGGACAGGGTGGCGACGCATCGCCTGCGCCGTCAGCTCGGGCGCCTGCCAATAGCCCTCCATGAGCTGGCCGCCGCCGATGTATAGCTCGCCGACGGCCTCGTTCTTCGACACGACTTCGCCGGTGTCGTCGAGGACGACGAACTCAGAGCCCGCATGCGGCGTACCTATCGGGACAGGTCCGTCTGCTCGCCGCAGCAGGTCGGCCGTGACCTCGAAGTCGGTCACGCCGATCGTTGTCTCGGTAGGCCCGTACCGGTTGAAGACCCGTACGCCCGGCGCGGCATCGAGCAGGGCTTGGACGTCGGGACCCGAACAGGCTTCACCACCGAGGGCCACGACCTGGAGGTCGCTATCGGCGAACTGTTTGACGTCGCGTGACGCGAGCAGCAGCCGGAGGTAACTGGGCGAGAACCCGACGTAGGAGATCCGTTCGCGCGCCACCGTGCGGAAGAAGAAGCGGGGAAACATCAAGGCGTCACGGCTTGGGATGACCAGTGATCCGCCGGCGGCGATGAGCGTGAACAACGTGCCGAACGATCCGTCGAAGTGGAACGGCGATACGCACAGCCCTCGGCTGCGTCGGTCGAGGCCCACTGCGGCACGGATGCACTCCACCGCGGTCGCGAAGGCGGATTGGCCGATGACCACACCTTTCGGCGCGCCGGTGGTGCCTGAGGTGTAGATGGCGTACGCCGGACGATCTCCGGTGCTGAGCGGTTCTCCGGCGTCGGCTGCCGACTTCGTGGTCTCAGCGATGTGCTTCGCGGACGGGTGCGGACTCTCAATCAGGTTGTTCGTCAACACCACGTTGGGCGAGCAGTCCTCGACGATGACATTGGTCCGGGCTGGTGGGTCGTCGGCGGCAAGCGGGACGAACATCGCGCCGATCCACTGGCTGGCGAGCGCCGCGACCAAGAAATCGGTGCAGTTCGGCATCTGCAGCGCGACACGATCACCGGCTGCCACGCCGTGTGCCGTGAGGCCGGCCGCGACGGCGGCCACTCGATCGCGCAGCCCGCGATAGTTCAACTCGGTCGTGTCGTCTTTCGCCGCGGGCGCATCGGGCGTGGCTCGTGCGTGCGACAGGAACACGTCGAGGACGTTGGGCGAGCGGCTCATAGAGCTGAGGTGGCGCCGACGAGCCTGTCGTACGCATCGATTGCTGCCGACGGCACGCGGTGTGGGCCTTCGCATGCGAGGTCCACGTCGTAGGGATGCGCCCGGCCCGGCACATTCGCCGACGGAAGGCGGAGGGTCTCGCCGGCGGCCAGGACAGCAAGCAACGTCGTGAACCCGGGTGGCACTTCCGCGGCGAGGGCTGGTGCGACCCCGGTCAGGCGAGTCCGCAGGAGGTCAGATAGCGACACCACACATACAGGAGGTCGGGACCTTGCGGCGGCGGCGACGAGCAACACGGGGTTGTGTGTCTCGGCCCTCGCCGGGGCGGCGACCGCACCAATCCAGCTGCAGGCGAGCGAAGCCACCACCGAGTCCACCGAGGGCATCTGCCGCACGGCGACCGGTCTACCGCACGACACACCTCGGTACACCAACGCCGCGGCGGCCCGGCCCGTCCGCTCGCGCAATTCGGCATAGGTCATCCGCCGCCGCGCACCCTCGACGGCCACTCTATTGGGGTGCTCTCGGGCGTGGGCGAGCACCGCATACAAGACGTCGTTCATCGGTCCTAGCGCAGCGCCAGCCGGCGCAAGGCTTTGCGCTCGCCGTCCAGTGCCGCGTAGTCCGTTCGAGACAATTCGACGTTCACGGCTGCACAATTATCTTCGAGGTGACTCGCTGACGCTGTGCCCGGAATCGGGAGCATGGCGGGTGACCGTCGTAGGAGCCACGCAAGACTGACTT
>CAXTNQ010000174.1:1454-3385 GCA_964245745.1 uncultured Jatrophihabitantaceae bacterium | reverse complement strand
CTCGGCGACGATCTCGGGCTGCTCGACCGGCAACCCGAGCCGGCGGCCGACCGCATCTACCGGGCCGCCCCGCCGCGCTAACCGGCCGTTGGCCAGAGGGAACCACGGGATGAAGGCAATGCCCGCGGCGGTGCAGTAGTCCAGGACGTCATCGGCGGAGCGATGACCGAGGTTGTACAGGTTCTGCACACTCGCGATCGTCACGACCTGACGTGCGGCGATGATGTCCGCGACGGTGACCTGAGACAGCCCGACCTGCGCGACCTTGCCCTCGTCGCACAGCTCGCGCAGTACGCCGAACTGCTCCGCGGCTGGGACCCGACGGTCGATGCGGTGGAGCTGGAAGACATCGATGCGCTCTACACCGAGCCGGCGCAAGCTCATCTCGCAGGCCAGTCGCAGGTACTCCGGACGGCCGACCTCGATCCATTGGTCGGGGCCGGTGCGGACAAATCCGGCCTTCGTCGCCACCACGACGTCGTCGGGGTAGGGGTGGAGCGCCTCCCGAACGAGATCCTCGGCGATCCACGGTCCGTAGGCGTCGGCGGTGTCGATGAATTCGACGCCGAGGTCAACGGCTCGCCGCAGGAGCCGGACGGCTGCGGCCCGGTCGGCCGGTGGTCCCCAGACGCCGGGTCCCGTCAGCTGCATCGTGCCGAAGCCGAGCCGATGGAGCCGTCTCGGCCCCAGCCGGGTCGTTGCACGCTCCATCGTCGCCGCATGCGGCGTGTCCTTCATGAGCTCTGTCACCGTCGCCCCCTCCGGTGTCGTCAGCTGATTGGCGTTGTGGCTCCTAGCTGGGTGAGTGCGTCGCGGATGGCCGAGATCGACGCGAACGTGCTGCGTCGCAGCATGTCGTCCGGGAACTCCATGCCGAAGGTGTCCTCGAGGCCGAGCATCACATTGACGCTGGCGTGCGACGTCAGCCCCATGGCGTACAGGTCGTCGGTGTCGGACAACCGGCCGACGTCGACGGGCAGCCGCCCTTGGTTGACCAACACCGCGCGAATCTCGTCGTCCACCTGTCATGTCCTGTCTGTTAGTGCGAGCGCCGTGGCCGTCGCGATGCCAGCACCGTGGCTCAAGCTCACTGAAATCGGACCGACGCCTTGCTCGGCGGCCAACTCGGCCGCCTCGGCGTGGAGCTGGATCGACGGCGCGCCGTTCGCAGCCGTGCGCACCTCGATCGAGCGCCACGACGGAGCGTTCTCGTCGGTCGGCGTCAGCAACTTGAGGACGGCCTCCTTGGCCGCGAAGCGAGCAGCGAGTCGGGGTGCGGTCACCACCACAGGACCGTCACAGTCACGGAGCTCGCTCTCGGTGAACAGCCGACGGGTGTACCGGACGCCGTAATGCGCGAGCGCAGCCGCCACGTCGGCGACCGACTCGACGTCTGTGCCGACGCGCACGGACACGCGCTCGTTCACGCTGAATTCCCCCCGGAAAGCTATCGACATCGTAGCGCCTCTCGCGTCTTGAGTTAACACCAAGCTGACGCGGCCCGTCGATCGCGATAGCATGAGCGACGCAGGCTGGGGGGTCTGCGGGGGAGTGTCTAAGCCGATGATCGTCGTTGAACCGACTGATTCTGACGTGCTACGCGTCCAGGACGGGCGCTGGCTCGACATCGCTTTGATCAACAATATGCCGGACGCGGCACTGCGACAGACTGAGCGGCAGTTCACGGCGTTGCTGAGCGCGGGCGCTGGCCAGCTGCCCGTGCGGGTGTGGCGCTACAACCTGCCCGGTGTGAGGCGAGGTGAGGCGGCGCTCGCTTACCTCAACGGACGGTATTTCCCTCTCGAGCATCTTTGGAGGTCGAGGTACGCGGCCGTCGTGGTCACTGGATGTGAACCGGTGTCCGCGGATCTGACCCAGGAGCCGTACTGGGGAGAGCTCGCGCAGGTTCTCGCCTGGGCCCGCGATCACAC
>CAXTNQ010000174.1:0-1354 GCA_964245745.1 uncultured Jatrophihabitantaceae bacterium | reverse complement strand
GAGTACGACGCCGACACTTTGCTGCTCGAGTTCCGCCGCGACGTGCGGCGGTTCGTCGCGGGCGAGCGTGCCGACTACCCGGACGTGCCGGTCAACTACTTTGCACCGAGCGCGGAGCCGGTGCTCGACGAGGTTCGTCGCAGCGCGACGTCCGGTGCAATGCCGGCCTTTCCGCTGGTCGAGCTGGCGTCCCAAGTGCGCAATGACTGGCAGGTCGCCGCCCGCACTTTGTACGCCAACTGGCTGGCGGCTGTTCGCCGGACAACGTCGGTCGGGGTGTAATGCGCGACGAGACGATCGCCATCCATGGTGGCTACGACGGCGATGCCAGCGCGCGCGCAGTCGCCGTGCCGATCTACCAGACGATCGCCCACGACTTCATCGACCACGAGCACGCCGGCGCCGTGTTCGACATGCAGACGCCAGGTTTCCACTACAACCGCATCAACAATCCGACGCTGCAGGTGCTGGAGCGCCGGATCGCCGCGCTCGAAGGCGGGACGGCGGCGCTGGCCGTCGCATCCGGCATGGCCGCGGTGTCGTACTCGGTGCTGAATGTCGCACCGGCCGGAACCAACATCGTGACCACTCCGCAGCTGTACGGCGCGACCTATACCTACTTCGCGCACGTGTTGCCGACCCAGGGCGTCGACGTGCGGTTCGCGGCCGACGACCGTGCCGAATCTGTCGCCGCGGTGATGGACGAGCAGACGCGTGCGGTGTTCTGCGAGAGCGTTGGTAACCCGGCCGGCAACGTGGTGGACCTGGAGGCGCTCGCATCCGTCGCACATGACGCCGGAGTGCCGTTTATCGTCGACAACACGGTGCCCACTCCGTTGATGGTCAAGCCCATCGACTACGGCGCCGACGTCGTCGTGCACTCGCTGACCAAATTCGTGGGCGGTCACGGCACGACTTTGGGCGGCGCAATCGTCGACGCGGGCCGTTTCCCATGGACCTCCTACCCGGATCGGTTCCCCTTCTTCAACCGGCCGGAGCCGGCGTTTCACGGGGTCGTGTTCGGGGTCGACCACCCCGACACCGCGTTCGTCGTTCGGGCGCGCAGCATTCAGCTCCGCAACTCGGGCGCCACAATGTCCCCGTTCAACGCGTTCCTTCTCCTGCAGGGCCTGGAAACGCTCGGCCTGCGGCTGGAACGGCACGAGACGAACGCCCGCGCGGTGGCCGAGTTCCTGCGCGACGATCCGCGCGTCGCCTGGGTCGGGTACGCCGGCTTTCCCGATCATCCGTACTACGAGCTGGCGCAGCACTACCTCAAGGGCCGCGTGCCGTCCATCGTCACCTTCGGCCCGTCCGGCGGCTACGACGCGGCCATCTCGTTCTTCGACTCCGT
>CAXTNQ010000173.1:1816-5864 GCA_964245745.1 uncultured Jatrophihabitantaceae bacterium | reverse complement strand
CGCGCTGACCGTCGGGTTCGACCAGTTCGGCCTGCCGGAGATCGTCAGCTTCACAGCTGTCGCCAACGGTCCGTCCCAGGCGGTGATGCGACGTCTGGGCATGTCGCACGACCCGGCCGACGACTTCGACCACCCGGCCCTCCCCGATGGTCATCGGCTGCGTCGGCACGTGCTCTACCGGATGAGTCGCCGCCGGTGGCGCACGACCGGAAGCGCCCGGTCCGGCGAGAGCCGGTGCTAGACCAGCCCGAGCGACCGGACGGCTTCGCGCTCCTCGGTCAGCTCGGCCACGGAGGCGTCGATGCGCCGCCGCGAGAAGTCATCGAGATCGAGACCGGGGACGATCTGCCAGGCACCGTCCCGGGACGTCGCCGGGAAACCGGCCACCAAACCCTCGGGCACACCGTACGAACCATCAGAGACGAGGCCGACCGAAACCCAATCGCCGTCGGCGGTTCCGTTCACCCAGTCGTACACGTGGTCGATCGCGGCGTTGGCCGCGGAGGCCGCGGACGACGCACCCCGCGCCTCGATGATCGCGGCTCCGCGCTTGGCGACGGTCGGGATGAACGTCTCCTCGATCCACGCCTGACCGCCGACCATCTCCGCTGCGTTCTTGCCGCCGATGCGCGCATGGAAGACGTCCGGGTACTGCGTGGCCGAATGGTTGCCCCACACCGCCATGTTCGTGACGTCGGCGACGGCCGCCTCGGCCTTGTGGGCTAGCTGGGAGATGGCGCGGTTGTGATCGAGCCGCATCATGGCGGTGAACCGGTCCCGTGGGACATCGGGAGCGTGGGCCGCCGTGATCAGCGCGTTCGTGTTGGCCGGGTTGCCGACGACGAGGATGCGGACGTCGTCGGCCGCGCCGGCGTTGATGGCCTCGCCCTGAGGCTTGAAGATGCCTCCGTTGGCTTCGAGCAGATCGCCGCGTTCCATGCCGGCAGTTCGCGGCCGGGCGCCGACGAGCAGCGCCACGTTGACCCCGTCGAAGGCCACCCGCGGATCGTCGGTGATGTCGATGCCGTCGAGCAGCGGAAAGGCGCAGTCGTCGAGCTCCATCGCCGTGCCCTCGGCCGCCTTGAGCGCCGGCGTGATCTCGAGCAGGTGCAGACGCACCGCAACGTCGGGCCCGAGCAGCTGGCCGGACGCGACGCGGAACAGCAGGGCATAGCCGATCTGGCCGGCGGCGCCGGTCACCGTGACGTGCACAGGAGCGCTCATACCCGGTGACCCTATCCGGGCCCCATCAAGGCGGCGGCAGTTACCCCGAAGCCGATCGTGGTTCCCCCCAACACCAGATAGCAGGCCACGTCGAACATCCGGCTGCGCACCGCGAGCAACCCGGCCCGGCGATCGGTGAGCACCGCCCGCGCCAGGCCACCGACGATGAGCGCCGCCGCGATGATCAGCACGCCGCGCAACCAGTGGTGAGACGCGACGACGGCGAACAGCAGTCCGACCGCGGCGATGAGCAGGACGAGCCCGAACGCGGCCTCGTCCCGCACCGTGTCGCGCAGGCTCGCGTACGGCACCGTCACCCGGCCGCCCGCTCGGCCGCGGTGACCACGTTGCTGAGCAACATGGCGCGCGTCATCGGCCCCACCCCGCCCGGGTTCGGGCTGAAGAAGCCGGCGACCTCGATCACGTCAGTATCGACGTCACCCACCGGGCGCCCGTCCACCCGGCTGACGCCGACGTCGAGGACGGCAGCTCCGGGCTTGATCATGTCGCGGGCGACGAGGCCGGGTACGCCCGCCGCAGCCACGACGATGTCCGCCCGTCGGACGTGCGCGACCAGGTCGCGGGTGCCCGTGTGGCACAGGGTCACGGTCGCGTTCTCGCGCCGCCGGGTGAGCAGCAGCCCGAGGGGACGGCCGACCGTGATGCCCCGACCGATGATCACCACGTCGGCGCCGGCGATCGGCACGTCGTAGCGGCGCAACAACTCGACGATGCCGAGCGGCGTACACGGCAACGGCGCCGGCCGACCGAGCACCAGCGCACCGAGGTTCGTGGGATGCAGCCCGTCGACGTCCTTGACCGGGTCGACCCGCGACAGCAGGGCGTACTCGTCCAACCCGGTCGGTTGCTGGACGAGGAACCCGGTGCATTCGGGGTCGGCGTTGAGCTCGTCGATGGCCGCCTCGACCTCGGCCTGGGTGCTGCCTTCGGGCAGGTCCCGCCGGATGCTGGCGATGCCGAGCTCCAGGCTGTCGCGGTGCTTGGCGTTGACGTACCAGGCGCTGCCCGGGTCGTCGCCGACCAGGACCGTGCCGAGGCCAGGGACGACGCCGCGGCCGGCCAACCCCTCGACGCGCGCCTTGAGTTCGGCCTTGATCGTGGCCAGGGTGGCCCGGCCGTCGAGAATGACCGCGCTCATCAGTGCGCGAAGTGCCGGGTGCCGGTCAGATACATCGTGACGCCGGCCTCCGCCGCGGCGGCCACCGACTCCGCGTCGCGCACCGAGCCGCCCGGTTGCACCACCGCGCGCACGCCGGCGTCCAGCAGCACCTGCAGGCCGTCCGCGAACGGGAAGAACGCGTCCGACGCGGCCACCGAACCCCGGGCCCGATCGCCGGCCCGGGTCACGGCCAGCCGGCAGGAGTCGACCCGGTTCACCTGCCCCATGCCGATACCGACGGTCGCCCCGTCGTCGGCCAGCAGGATGGCGTTCGAGCGCACGGCCCGTACCGCGCGCCACGCGAAGGCCAGGTCGGCCAGGGTGCGGTCGTCCGCCGGGACGCCGGTGGCCAGCGTCCACGTCGACGGGTCGTCGCCCGATGCGTCGACCCGGTCGACGCTCTGCAGCAGGACGCCGCCCGAGATGGGCCGCATCTCGACGGTCGCGGCCGCAGCGGGAGGCGGCGCTACGAGCAGCCGCAGGTTCTTGCGGTCGGCGAGCACGTCCACGGCCGCGTCCTCGAAGGACGGCGCGACCACGACCTCGGTGAAGATGTCCCTGATCTGCTTGGCCATCTCGACGTCGACGCGGCCGTTCGCGGCGATGACCCCACCGAACGCGCTGACCGGGTCGCAGGCGTTTGCCTTGCGGTGAGCCTCGGCGAGGTCGGCCCCGATCGCGATGCCACACGGGTTGGCGTGTTTGACGATGGCTACGCACGGCGCCGTGAAGTCGTAGGCCGCGCGCCGCGCAGCGTCGGCGTCGACGTAGTTGTTGTAGCTCATCTGCTTGCCGGAAAGCTGCTCCGCCTGCGCGATGCCGGCGGGCGTGCCGTGACCGACGTAGAGGGCCGCCCGCTGGTGCGGGTTCTCGCCGTAACGCAGGATGGCGGCGCGTTCCCACGAGGCCGCGATCCAGCCGGGGAACCCGCTGCCCGCGTCGTCGGGCGCGACGACGCTGCCGAGGTAGGACGCCACGGCGATGTCGTAGGCGGCGGTGTGCCGGAAGGCGAGCGCCGAGAGCCGTTGTCGGTCGGCGAGCTCGAAGCCGCCGGCCTGCACCGCGTCGAGCACCTCGCGGTACAGCGCCGGGTCGGTCACCACGGCCACCGAACCGTGGTTCTTGGCGCTCGCGCGGACCATGGCCGGCCCGCCGATGTCGATCTGTTCGACAATCTCGTCGGGTGTCGCGCCGGACGCCACGGTCTGCACGAACGGATAGAGGTTGGAGATCAGCAGCTGGAACGGGGCGATGCCCAACTCCTCGATGGTCGCCGCGTGCTCGGCGTCGCTCTGGTCGGCCAGCAACCCGGCGTGCACCGAGGGATGCAGGGTCTTGACCCGGCCGCCGAGGATCTCGGGGAACCCGGTGACGTCCTCGACGGAGGTGACCGGCACGCCGAGATCGCGGATGCGCGCGGCGGTCGACCCCGTGGACACGAGCTCGACGCCGGCCGCGTGCAGACCCTGCGCCAGCTCGTCGAGTCCCGTCTTGTCGTACACGCTGACCAGCGCCCGACGGACCGCAATACGGGTCATGCGATCTCCCTGCTCTTCGCGCGAGCGCTCATCGCGATCTCCTTGCTCTTCGCGCGAGCGCTCATCGCTGCGCGAGCTCCGCTCCTCGGCGCCGCTGCGCGTCGCC
>CAXTNQ010000173.1:0-1716 GCA_964245745.1 uncultured Jatrophihabitantaceae bacterium | reverse complement strand
GCGCGAGCGCTCATCGCTGCGCGAGCTCCGCTCCTCGGCGCCGCTGCGCGTCGCCTGCGATGCTCACTCACGCCAGCTCCTTGCACAGTCGGCGAATCGTTTCGACGTACAGCGGCTTCTCCGCCGCCTGGATCCGAGCGAAGAGGCCGTGCTCGTCGTCGCCTTCCATCACCGGCACCGCGACCTGCGCCAGGATCTCGCCGGAATCCACCCCGGCGTCGACCCGGTGCACGGTGGCGCCCGCCAGTTTCACCCCGTGCGCAAGGGCCGCTCGTACTGCCCGTCCTCCGACGCCGGGGAAGGACGGCAGTAACGACGGATGCGTGTTGACCATCGCGAACCGCTCGACCACTCGCGGGTCGAAGATGCGCATGAATCCGGCCAGCACCACCAGGTCTGGAACGTGCCGGGCGATCGCCGACTCGAACGTACGGTTCCAGACCGAACGGTCTGCATAGCCGGCGAAAGGCACCACGAACGTTTCCACGCCCGCCGATGCCGCCCGCGACAGAGCGCCGATGCCCGCGCGGTCGGCACCGACCGCGACCACGCTGGGACGTAGGTCCGGGTCGTCGAGGATGGCCTGCAGCGTGGTGCCGGAACCCGAAGCCAGGACGACGAGACGAGCCGGCACCCGCCCACCCTACCGAGCGGTCGAGTCACCCGCGGCTTCGCCGACGGAGGCCAGCTCCTCGGCGTCGGGCGACCCGTCGTCAGCGGACGGGACGACGAGGCGTCCCAGCCAACGCCAGCCGGCGACCACGCCGAGCAGCGCGGCGCCGAGCACGGCGACCTCGGCCGCCAGCATCCCGCCCGCTTTCCACGGCGAAGCTCCGACGGTCCGCAGGCGGGACGTCCCGGCCGCGCCGCCGGCGAGCCAACACAACACCGCGAACCCGACGCCGGATAGCACCGCGGCCACGAGCAGCGCGCGCACGGCCTCACCCCACGGCCGGCCGAGCACCGTGCGCGCGGCCACGAACCCGACCGCGGCCAGCGTGATCACGAGCCAGGCCCCCACCATCGGCGTCGCCCCGTGCCCGTCCGGTACGGCGCCGAGCAACGGAAAGGCGGGCAGCGTGCCGTGGGCAGTGCTGCCCGGGCTGACGACGGTGCCGGTACCGACGGCGAAGCCGGGTCCGACCAGATACGCGGCGCCGGCTACCGCGGCGTTCGGCGTGGCGAGCAGACCGAGGATGGTGACGGTGACCCCGGACAGGCCGTCGCCGACGAGCCCGGAAAGTCGCTCGACCCGGTCGGCGTGGACTAGCAGGGCCGCGGCCACGAGCAACGCCCCCGCCGCGGTCAGCACCGCGAGCACCGCTCCTCCGGCGCGCATTCCGGCCAGGACCGTCTCGCCCAGCCGGACGCGCCACCACCGCGCGTACCGGGACGAGCAGGCCAGGGCGCTTCCCGACACCGCACCGAACAGCAGGAACGCGGCGACCGTCACTGGGACGGCGGCCACCCGGGTGGTGCCGAGGGTGACGACGACGGCCAGCAGGCCGCAGGCCAGGGCGTACGTCGCCGCCTGCAGGGCCAGCCCGGAGAGGAGGACCCGGCCGCCCGGCTCGGCTCGCTGGTCGGCGGCTTCCGCGATCAGGCCCCCTGCGCGCCACGCGATCACGGCCACGACGGCGGTCCCGAGCAGTGGGGCGAACGTGACCGGCACCCCGTCGAGGGTCAACCCGGCGTGATGCGCGGCGAGGAACCCGA
>CAXTNQ010000172.1:0-5865 GCA_964245745.1 uncultured Jatrophihabitantaceae bacterium | reverse complement strand
CGCGAAGGGGGCGCCGTGGCCGCAGCCGCAGCCCGCGCAAGGGCTCGCCGACCACTTGTCGAAGCACTGCCATGGTGCTAAACCCCCTTCGCTGCCGTTGCGCACCGGCCCGTCGGGCCGGCCAGCCAGTGGTTCTCTCACGGTACCCGTCGCTGCCGACCGTCACGGTGGCTCGGCGCGTCCTACGCTGACGGCGAACGTAACGCTGTAATCGACTGCTCGCATTCCCGCCGGAACAGCTCGAGGGCGGCCAGCACCGCGCCGTCGCGAACCGTGTCCCGGTCGCCGATGAAGTCTCGCTCGGCAACGGTTTCGCGCTGCGGACCGGCGATCGCCACGTACACCCGCCCGACCGGCTGGCCGTCCTGCGCGTCAGGTCCGGCGACCCCGCGGGCCAGTGCGAGCGCCACATCGGGGTCAACCGCGCCGCGCTCGGCGAGCAGGGCCTCGGAGACGCCCGCCAGCGTGGCCTTGAGATCCGTCGCGTAGACCACCACACCGCCGCGGACGGTGGCACTTGCGCCGGGGGTCACCGTTAGGGCGGCGCTCACCAGACCGCCGGTCAGCGACTCGGCGACGGCCACGGTGGCGTCGAGCTCGCCGAGCTGACGATGCAACAGCGCGAGGTCGACCCCGTTCGGGACGGCGGTCACGCCCGGGACCGCTGCACCCGACGCAGCCGTAGGGCGCGGGCCACGTAGTCGGCCCCGGTCACCACGGTCAGCACGACCGCGGCGACCATGACCACGCTCGCGGCCGTGTGCAGCCAGCCCGACAGCGGCAGAACGTACAGGCTGATGGCGAGCGCCTGCAATGACGTCTTGATCTTGCCGCCGCGGCTCGCCGCCAGTACGCCATGCCGGATGACCCAGAACCGCAACGCCGTGACCCCGACCTCGCGGACGAGGATGACCACGGTGATCGCCCACGGCAGCTCGCCGAGCACGGACAGCCCGACCAGAGCGGTTCCCACCAGGGCCTTGTCGGCAATGGGGTCGGCCAGCTTGCCGAACTCCGTCACCAGTCCGCGTCGGCGGGCGATCTGGCCGTCCAGGCGGTCGGTCAGGGACGCGACGACGAACACCGCGCAGGCCGCGATACGCCAGCCGGTGCGGTGGCCGCCGTCCACGAACAGCAGGGCCGCGAAGCACGGGACGAGGGCGAGCCGGACGACGGTAAGCGCGTTGGCGACGTTCCACGCCGACACGGCGCTCGCCGGGTAGGCCAGCGGGTCCGGGGTGGCTCGCGCGACCGCAGATGCGCTGCTCGACGCCGGACGGACGGTCACCGGATTGCCTGCGCGATCAGGTCCGCGCCGCGCGCCTCGACGACGACGGCCTGACACAGCGCACCGCGCATGACGCCGGCAGGATGGCCGAGCACGACCGTGCCACCGTCTTCCGGACCCTGGTGCGCGGCGCGCCCGACCACTCGGTCGCTGAGGACGTCCTCGGCGAGCACGGTGACTCGCTCGTCGTGGCGGTCCTCGGCACGCTGTCCGGTGAGCTCGTCCGCGAGGGCCGCCACCCGCGACACCCGCTCGGCGATGACCTCGGCCGGCCACTTGCCGTCGAACCCGGCCGCCGCCGTCCCGTCCTCGTCGGAGTAGCCGAACACCCCGATCGCATCGAGCCGAGCCTGTCCCAGGAAGATCTCCAGCTCCTCGAGGTCCGCCTCGGTCTCCCCCGGGAACCCGACGATCACGTTGCTGCGCGCTCCGGCCTGCGGCGCCCGCTCGCGCACCCGGTCGAGCAGATCGAGGAAATGCGCCGTGGAACCGAAGCGCTTCATGCGGCGCAGGACCGCTGGGCTTGCGTGCTGGAACGACAGGTCGAAGTACGCGGCGACGCCCGGCGTGCCGGCGATGACGTCGAGCAGTCCGGGCCGCAGCTCGGCGGGCTGCAGGTAGGACACCCGGACCCGTTCGACGCCGTCGATGTCAGCCAGCGCTGGCAGCAGCCGTTCGAGCGCCTTGAGGTCGCCGAAGTCCTTGCCGTAGGAAGTGGAGTTCTCGCTGACGAGGACGAGCTCGCGAACGCCCGAGGCGGCCAGCCAGCGCGCTTCGGCCAGGACGTCGGCGGGCGGTCGTGAGACGAAGGCGCCGCGGAACGACGGAATGGCGCAGAACGTGCATCGGCGATCACATCCCGAGGCCAGCTTGAGATAGGCGACCGGACCGTCGGCGAGCCGCACCCGGTTGGTCGGCAGCCAGTCGTGTCCGGGCACGGAAAGCTGTTGACTCGCGGCCGGCCGGTGCGCCGGACCGACGGGCAGCCGTCGGCGCCGGTCGTACGGTTCGTGCGTGCGGATCGCCAGGCCCGCGCGAACTTCGTCGAGCCGGGCGGCAATGTCGGGGTACGCATCGAAGCCGAGGACGGCGTTCGCCTCGGGAAGTGCGTCGGCGAGTTCCCGCCCGTAACGCTCGGCCAGGCAGCCGGCCGCCACCACCTTCGCGCGGCCGCCGGACGCCGCAAGGACGGTGTCGATCGAGTCCTTCTTCGCGGCATCGACGAACCCGCAGGTGTTGACGAGCACCACGTCGGCGGTGTCGGGATCCGCGGTCAGCGTCCACCCGCCCTGACCGAGACGTCCCGCCAGTTCCTCGGAATCCACCTCGTTGCGCGCGCACCCGAGCGTGATCATGGTGACCAGCCCACCCGGCGCAGCAGCCGACGCGGTGGACACCCCCGCAGGCTACCCGCGCGCAACCGCTGACGCCCGGCGCGGGCCGCTACGGTACCCGGACGTGACCGTCCTTTGCGGTACCCGGACGTGACCGTCCTCGTCCGACGCGCTCGCACGGCAGACGTGCCCGCGATCAAGGCCTTGGTGGACGTGTACGCCGGAGCCGGTCGCAGGCTGCTGGCCAAGGAACTGGTCGGCCTGTACGAGGACGTCGCCGACTTCCGGGTCGCCGTCCCCTCTGACGGACCGGACAGCGTCGTGGGGTGCGGCGCATTGCACGTCCTGTGGGCCGATCTCGGCGAGATCCGGACGCTGGCGGTCCACCCGGACTACGTCCGGCAGGGTGTCGGAGCGGCCGTGCTCGACGAGCTCGTCGCCACCGCCCGAGAGCTCGGGCTGCAGAGACTGTTCGCGCTGACCTTTCAGACGCGTTTCTTCGCTCGGGCCGGCTTTGTCGAGATCGACGGCACACCGGTGGACCCGGATACCTACGACGCATTGCGCCGGTCCTACGACCCAGGGGTCGCCGAGTTCCTCGGGCTGGAGTACGTCAAGCCGAACACGCTGGGTAACACCCGCATGCTCCTGACGTTATAAGTCATCGCCGATCACCGGCCGGACGGCTTTGGCACCGTACCGACACCGTATCGACACCGAGTGATACCGCGAGCCTCAGCAACCACAGCAGTCCCACCGGTTACCTTCCCTGCGACTTCTCGGAAGGGAGCGCCGGATGAGCGCGTCGCAGGGTACGGGCACGTCGGTTCTCGGTTGGCCGGCGCCCGCCGGTGCGTCGACGCAGCGCTCTTCACGTCACCTCGGGCGGCACGGGTTGGACATGCGCGCCGCCTGGTGCTGGCGGCGGCTGTTCTACCTCGCCCGGCACCGTCGCTGAACCGATCAGACTCCCCCCGCGGAGTCCTCACCGGGCGTCGCGGACACCAGGTCTTCGGCACCGCCGCCGTGGCGCAGGGCGTACAGCAGTCCGGCCAACTCGTCGGGCCTGACGAGCACCTCGCGCGCCTTCGAGCCTTCAGACGGGCCCACGATCGAGCGGGACTCCATGAGGTCCATCAGCCGTCCGGCCTTGGCAAACCCGACCCGCAACTTGCGCTGCAGCATCGACGTCGACCCGAACTGCGTCGACACGACGAGTTCCACGGCCGCCAGGAACAGGTCGAGGTCGTCACCGATGTCCTCGTCGATCTCCTTCTTGGCGGCGACCGGCGTGGTCACGTCGTCGCGGTAGGCCGCCTCCAACTGTCCCTTGCAGTGCTCGACTATGGTGCGGATCTCGGGGTCGGTCACGAACGCGCCCTGAATGCGTGCCGGCTTGGACGCGCCCATCGGCAGGAACAGGCCGTCGCCTTTGCCCAGCAGCTTCTCGGCGCCGGGCTGATCGAGGATGACCCGGGAGTCGGCGAGCGACGAGGTCTTGAACCCCAGCCGTGAGGGCACATTGGCCTTGATCAGTCCGGTCACCACGTCCACCGACGGACGTTGCGTCGCGATGACCAGGTGGATTCCGGCGGCACGCGCCAATTGGGTGATGCGCACGACCGCGTCCTCGACGTCGCGCGGCGCGATCATCATGAGGTCGGCCAGCTCGTCGACGATCACCAGCAGGTACGGGTACGGCGTGTAGATCCGCTCGGATCCCGGCGGGGTGGTGAGCTCGCCGGCGCGGACCTTGCGGTTGAAGTCGTCGACGTGCCGGACGCCCGAGGCCTCCATGTCCTCGTAGCGCAGCTCCATCTCGCGGACCACCCATTGCAGGGCGTCGGCGGCCCGTTTCGGATTGGTGATCACCTGGGTGACCAGGTGCGGGATGCCCTGGTAGGCCGCGAACTCGACCCGCTTGGGGTCGATGAGCACCATGCGGACCTGATCGGGCGTGGCGCGGCTGAGGATCGACAGGATCAGCGAGTTGATGCAGCTGGACTTTCCGGCGCCCGTGGCCCCGGCCACCAGCAGGTGGGGCATGCGGGTCAGATTGGCGACCACGAAGCCGCCCTCGACGTCCTTGCCGAGTGCGACGAGCATCGGGTGGTGATCGCGCTGGGCCACCGGCGAGCGCAGGACGTCGCCGAGCATGACGACTTCGGGATCCGCGTTGGGGATCTCGACGCCGACCGCGCTCTTGCCAGGGATGGGACTGATGATGCGCACGTCCGGGCTCTTCACCGCGTAGGCGATGTTGCGGGTGAGCGCAGTGATCCGCTCGACCTTGACGCCGGGCCCGAGCTCGACCTCGTACCGGGTCACGGTCGGGCCGCGGCTGAAGCCGGTAACCGCGCAGTCGACCGCGAACTCGGCGAACACTTGCTGTAGGGCCGCGATGACCTCGTCGTTCGCCTTGGTGTGCTGGTGATGTGGACTGCCGGCCGCGAGGTCGGCCAGCGACGGCAGGGTGTACATGCCGGCACCGCCGTGCAGTTCGAGCTGCACCGGGCTGGTGATGGGCGACAGGTCCTCTGGCTTGGCGGCGCGGCTTCGGCGCGGGCGGGGCGGATCGGCCGCGTCGGCAGGGACGGGTTCGTTGTCAGCTGCGGCGTCCCGCGCCGCCTCGAGGACCGCGTCGAGCTGCGGCAACGCGCTGGTCACACCGTCGGGATTCGCGGTCGCAGCATCGCCGGCCGCCGGGGACGCGGCGCCCCGGCCGAGTAGCTGGCGTACCTGGCGAACGAGCTGGCTGACCGGGGTCGCGGTGAGGACCAGTACGCCGAAGGCGCCGAGCATGAACAGCAGCGGCACCGCGATGACGGCGGACAGCCCCCGCTCGAGCGGCCCGGCCAGGACACCGGCGCGTTCTCGAGCGTGTTCGGACGACGGCGAGCCGGCGCCCAGATGCAGGAGCCCCAGGATCGCGAGGCCGACCGTGAGGCTGCCGACCAGTACGCGTCCCCGTTGGTCGGGGCGGGGCGCCTGCCGAAGCATGTGCACACCGAGCACGACGAGCACGACGGGCAGAGCCAGAGCCCCGAGGCCCAGTGTCGCTCGAGCCAGAACCGTGAGCCCGAGCCCGAGCGGGCCGGCTGACCGCACCCACACCGCGGCGGCGGTGACCAGGCCCAGCAATCGCACACCGAGGCCGGCGGCGTCACGACGGTGGGCCGGGTCGAGCTCGCGTGCGGTCGCCGCCTGCCGTCCGACCGCCCGAGCGCTCGTGCCGGCGACCAC
>CAXTNQ010000171.1:4288-5873 GCA_964245745.1 uncultured Jatrophihabitantaceae bacterium | reverse complement strand
ACGGCCGCTCCCGCGGCCGCAGGACATCAACGGTTCGCTCGCTGCGCTCGCTCACTCGGCCCTCCGTACCTGCGGGCCGAACGGCCGCTCCCGCGGCCGCAGGACATCAACGGTTCGCTCGCTGCGCTCGCTCACGGGCGACCGTCTACCGAGAGGCCGGCGCCCTCGGGCAGCCCGAACATCAGGTTGGCGTTCTGTACGGCCTGGCCGGCCGCTCCCTTGCCCAGGTTGTCGATCGCGCTTGTGACGACGATCCGCCCGGAGTCGCCGTCGACGACGGCTTGCAGGTGCACCGAGTTCGACCCGAGAGTGGCCGACGTATGCGGCTGCTCACCCTCGGCCAGCAGGTGAACGAAGGGCTCGTGACCGTACGCGGCGTCCAGCGTCGCCCGAACGACGTCGACCCCGACGGCCTGGGCCGGACGGACGGTGACCGTCGCCAGGATGCCGCGGGGCATGGGCGCCAGCACCGGAGTGAACGACAGAGACGTCGCCCCGGTGGCCTGCTTGATCTCCGGGACGTGCTGGTGGACGCCCACCTTGTACGCCGAGAGATCGCCGATGACCTCGCTCGCCAGCAGCCCGAGCCGTGCCGACCGGCCGGCCCCCGTCGTCCCGCTGGCGGCGACAACGACCACGTCCTCGGGCTCGGCGACCCCGGCGGCAAGTAGCGGTGCCAGCGCGAGGACGGTCGCCACCGCGTAACAGCCGGTGTTCGCCACCCGCGCCGCCGCGGCGATCTCCTCACGCTGGCCGGGCAGCTCAGGCAAGCCGTAGGTCCAGGCTCCGGGATGGGAACCCGCGTAGTACCGGGCGTAGGCGTCGGAGTCGCGCAGGCGGTGGTCCCCGCCCAGGTCGACCACTTTGGCCTCAGGCGGCAACTGCGCGGCCAGCGGCCCGGACGCGCCGTGCGGCAGAGCCAGGAACACGAGGTCGGCGTCAGCCAGAGCGTCCGGCGTGGTCGGTAGTAGCGGCCAGGTTGCCAACGACCGCAGCCCCGGATGCAGCTCGCCGACGCGGCGTCCAGCGCTCTCGTGGGCGGTGACGGTGACCAGGTCGAAGTCAGGGTGGGCGCTCAGCAGGCGCAGCAGTTCGGCACCGGCGTACCCGCTCGCGCCCGCAACCGCCACCCGGTGACCCATTACACGATTATGCGCGAGCGAACAACTTCATGCAAATGGGGTCAGCTACGCAACTCCGCGCCCAACGCCTCGCGGGCCCTCGTCACCGCACCGTCGCGGGCGACGGTCGCCTCGTCGACGGTCAGGGTCCGGTCGGGCGCGCGGAACGTCAGAGCAAAGGCCAGCGACTTGCGTTCGGCGCCCAGGCGCCCAGGGTCGACGTAGACGTCGAACAGGCGTACCGCTTCGAGCAGCGGACCGGCTCCGTCGCGGACCGCGGTCAGCAGGTCGGCGGCGGCCACGTCCGAGGGCACGACGAGGGCGACGTCGAGCAGGACCGGCGGGTAGGTCGACAGGGCCGGAGCGTGAGCCGGTGCCGGCGGACGGAACGCGTCCAGCCGCAGCTCGGCCGCGCAGGTCCGGGGCGGCAGGTCGAGCGCCGCCACCACGCGCGGGTGCAGCTC
>CAXTNQ010000171.1:514-4278 GCA_964245745.1 uncultured Jatrophihabitantaceae bacterium | reverse complement strand
GCCGATCACCTCGCCGTCCAGCTGCAGCTCGGCGCATCGCCCCGGGTGCCAGGGCGCACGGTCACCGCGCACCACGGTGAGCTCGGCCCGGGCCGTACCGGCGACGACCCTCGCGAGTTCGACGGCGTCGGCCCAGCCGCCGGCCCGCCCGTGGCCCCACCACCCACCACGATCGAGGTCGCCGGCGATGACGACGCCGAGATGGCGCGGCTGCTCGGGCAGTGCGGCGGCCAGCGCTGCGAGGTCGGCGTCGGACGGGCGGTGCGCCACGCCCGGGTGTGGCACTGGCGGGGCGCCCGGGCGCGAGTGATAGACGAGCCCGATCTCGAACAGCGCCAGGTCGCGGTTGCCCCGGCCCAGGTTGCGTTGCAGCGTCGCGAGCAGGCCCGGCATCAGGGACGTCCGTAACCGCGGTTGCGCCTCCGACAGCGGGTTGGCCAGCACCAGAGCCCGGCGACGGTCGTCATCGGCGGGGTAACCCAGCAGGTCGTCGATCGACCAGGGCAGGAACGGCTCGGTGAGTACCTCGGTGTACCCGGCCGCGGCGACGGCCCGGGACATCGCCCGGCGCATCGTCTGGTCCGCGGTCAGGCCGCGACCGGGTGGCGGCGTCGGCAGCGCCGCCGGGATGCGGTCGTAGCCCTCGAGCCGGAGCACCTCTTCGACGAGGTCAGCCGGGTCGGTGAGATCCGGACGCCAGCTCGGCGGGACGACGTGCAGCTGCTCGCCGTCTCCGTCGACGTCGCAGCCAACCTGCTCGAGGCGGCGGCGCACCGCCACGCCGTCGATGGCCAGGCCACCGAGCCGTCCGGGCAGCGCCTCAGGCAGGGTGATCTCCGGCGAGGACGGCCCGGGGCCGATCACCGGCAACCCGGGCGCGACAGCAGCGCCACCGTGCTCGACCAGGAGGTCGACGCAGCGCTGGAGGGCGACCGCCGCGATACGCGGGTCGACCCCACGCTCGAAGCGGCGCGCGGCCTCGCTCGGCAACTTGTGGCGACGCACGGCCCGGGCTACGGCCGTGCTCTCCCAGTGCGCCGCTTCGAGCACCACGTCGGTCGTAGCGGTGTCGATCTCGGTCGACGCCCCGCCCATCACGCCGGCCAGCGCGATCGGGCCGGTGTCGTCAACCACGAGCGTGTCGTCGGAGTCGAGATCACGGACGATGTCGTCGAGGGTGGTCAACTTCTCCCCCGGTATTGCTCGCCGCACGACGAGCGGGCCGGTCAGCTTGGACCGGTCGAAGGCGTGCAGGGGTTGCCCGGTCTCGAGCATCACGTAGTTGGTCACGTCGACAGCCAGCGAGATGGGGCGCACCCCGCAGGCGCGCAGCCGCGCCTGTATGCGTTCGGGCGTGCGCGCGGTGACGTCGAGCCCGGTCACCGTCCGGGCCGAGAACTGGTCGCACCGGCCGGCATCCTCGACCACGACGGGATAGCCGTAGTCGTCGGTGGACGGAACCTCGGCGTGGACGTCGACGAACGGCGCGTCGAACGCGGCCGACGCCTCGCGGGCCAGACCGCGCACGGCCAGGCAGTAGCCGCGATCCGGCGTGACAGCGATGTCGAGCACCGCGTCGCGCAGGCCGAGGACGTCCAGCGCGTCATCACCGACACGACCGGCGTCCGGCGCGAGCACGAGGATGCCGGCGTGGTCGTCGCCGATGCCGAGTTCGCGTACCGAACAGATCATGCCGTCGGATATGTGGCCGTAGGTCTTGCGTGCAGAGATGGCGAAGCCGCCGGGCAGCACCGCCCCGGGCAGGGCGACCACGACGAGATCTCCGACCGCGAAGTTCAACGCTCCGCAGACGATGCCGCGCGGGACGTCTCCGCCGACATCGACCTGGCACCAGCGGATCGTCTTGCCGTTGCGCTGCGGCTCGCCGGCGAAGGAGAGCACGCGTCCGACGACCAGCGGGCCGGTCAGATCGTCGGCCGCGGCGTCCACCCGTTCGACTTCGAGCCCGACGCGGATCAAGGCGTCGCCGAGCGCACGCGGCGTCGTCCCCTCGGGCAGCGCGACGTACTCGGCCACCCAGCTCACCGGCGCGCGCATCGTGACTCCCCCGTCATCACGCGTCCACGCCGAAGGCCTGAGTGAAGCGCACGTCACCCTCGACCATGTCGCGCATGTCCGCGGCGCTGTTGCGGAACATCAAGGTGCGCTCGATGCCCATGCCGAAGGCGAACCCGCTATACCGCTCAGGATCGATGCCGCACGCCCGCAGCACGCGTGGGTTGACCATGCCGCAACCCCCCCACTCGATCCAGCCCTCGCTGCCGCACGTGCGACACGGTCGGTCGGGGTTACCGGCCGAGGCGCCCCGGCACACGAAGCACAGCAGGTCCGGTTCGGCCGACGGCTCGGTGAACGGGAAGTAGGACGGCCGGAGCCGGGTCACGATGCCTTCGCCGAACATGGCCTGCGCCATGTGGTTGAGCGTGCCTTTGAGGTGAGCCATGGTCAGGCCCTCGTCGACGGCCAGGCCTTCGATCTGGTGGAAGACCGGGGCGTGCGTCGGGTCGAGCTCGTCGGTGCGAAAGACCTTGCCCGGGCACACGACATAGATCGGCGGCGTGCGGGACAACATGGTGCGGACCTGCACCGGAGACGTGTGCGTGCGCAGCACCAGGCCAGAATCTTCGCCGCCCACGAAGAAGGTGTCCATCAGCGTGCGAGCCGGGTGGTCCGGCGGAATGTTGAGCGCGTCGAAGTTGAACCACTCGGTCTCGATCTCCGGGCCCTCGGCCACCTCGTAGCCCATCGGCACGAAGACGTCCTCGAGCAGTTCCTGGGTGGTCGTCAACGGATGCCGGGCTCCGGCCAACCGCCGGTCCCACGGCAGGGTGACGTCGACGGTCTCGTCCAGGAGCGCCCGGGCGTCCCGCTCAGCGGCGAGCTCCGTCTGCCGGGACTCGACCGCCGCGCGGACAACAGTGCGAGCCTGCCCGACGCGCTGCCCCGCGGATGCCCGCGCGGCCGGTGGCAACAACCCGATCTCACGATTGGCCAGCGAGAGCGCCGACCGATCGCCGGCATGGGCCAACCGCGCGGTCTTGAGCTCGGCCAGGTCGCGCGCACCAGCAATGGCCGCCAGCGCTTCGTCGACGGCACGCTGCAGCTGCGCCGGCTGCAGGGCAGCCGGCTCGACCGGGTCGTAGGTCATGCAGGTCCTGTCGGATGAGCGATGCGCGACGCGGCCGAGTCTAGGGGCGCTGGGCGGCGGCCCCTCCGGAATACCGGGGTTCAGGCCTCGGACTTGACCTCGGTGTCGGACTTCCCCGCGGCGGCCAACTTCGCGGAACGCGCGGCCCGTCGGCGGTCGACCTCGGCCTGGGCGGCCTTGATCGCGTCGTCGCCGAGGGGGAGCGAGTCGACGCGCGATACCCCGTGGTGCCTCTCGATGTACGCACCGAGCTCCGGTCCGGACTCCCAGGACGTGATCAGGCAGTACCGAGGCGCGTCGCCGTGATGCCACACGGCGTGCCACAGCCGCTGAGTGTCGATAATCGCCTGCGTGCCGGCTGAGAGCGGGATGCGAGTCTCGGTCGACGGGTCGTCACGGTCTTCACGCAGGATCATCACCGAGTCGGGGTTGTCGGTGAGGTTGAAGAAGCCCCGCACGATCCACCCGGTGCCGGTCGGGTTGAGCCGGTTGTTGTCGTCGCGGTGCAGGTTGTAGATGCAGTCGGCGTAGCTGTTGGGCTGTAGCTCGATCACCCGGCATCGGCCGATGTTGGCGCCCGGCTCTTCGGCCCGGG
>CAXTNQ010000171.1:0-504 GCA_964245745.1 uncultured Jatrophihabitantaceae bacterium | reverse complement strand
CTGGCGGGAGAGCTGGGAGAGGGCCAGCACCGGCACGCTGAGCTCCTTGGCCAGCGCCTTGAGGCCCTGGGTGATCATGGAGACCTCCTGCACCCGGTTGTCGCCCTTGGAGCCGTCGGTGGTGAGGAGCTGCAGGTAGTCCACCACGATGAGGTCGAGGCCGCTCTGGCGCTTCAGCCGCCGCGCCCGCGCCGTCAGCCGCGGCGCGAGGGCGACGTTCTTGGCCACCCACACCCCGTCCTTGTCGGTCTTGGGGGGCGTGTGGTTCCAGAAGCCGTTGCACTCCATGTCGCCGTACGCGCTGGCGAGCGGAGCGAACCGCGTGTCCCCGGAGGACTTCCAGTCGACGTATTCGATGTCCAGCCACTCCTGCGGGTCACGCGCCTGGTCGTAACGGTCCAGGACGACGTACCCGGTCGGATCGAACACGGGCAGCGTGTGGTATGCCGCGCGGGTGTCGATGGCGGTGGCGGTGTCCATGAGCGGTCGAGCGGTCCCTTCAAC
>CAXTNQ010000170.1:887-5896 GCA_964245745.1 uncultured Jatrophihabitantaceae bacterium | reverse complement strand
GTGCCGCAGGTATCGGCTGGCCCGTCGCCTGGTCTACCGCGCCTCGCGGCTGAGACTTCGCCGGCGCGGCGGTGGCGTCGTTGGGCTGGGACTCCGCCGGCGTGGTGGCGCCGTTCGGCTGGGGCTCTGCCGACTTTGCGGTTGCGCCGTTCGGCCGCGCACCCGCCGACTCGGCCACTGCCCCGTTCGGCGGCGGTGGCACCGCCGGCTCAACCGGTGCCCGGTTCGGCCGCGGCGGCTTCGGTTTGATCCCCGCACCGTTCGCGCCCTGCGGCGCAGGCGGAATCGCCCCGGTCGGGCGCGGTTGACCCAATTGACCTTTTGCGGACTGGCCCTTCACAGGTCGGGACCGCGACGGTCCCTTGCCGGGCGGCGCGCCCACGGTCTGCGCCGCGCTGGAGTTCTGTGCCGACGCGTTCGGACGCGGAGCCCCTGCGACGCGGCGAGTCGGACGGGGCGGTTCCCCGCCGGGACGTCCGTTGCCGTTCTTCGTGCCCATGAGCCCCCACTCATCGACGAGACGAATCGGGGACACAACCTACCCGCCGTGGCACATGAGTCCAGTTCAGCCGTGGATACGCTCGGCTCATGCTCCGCTCCGCGATTCTGGCCGCGGCGCGCAATCAGCGCGTCGAACACGCCGTTTCGGCCGCTCCGGTCTCGCGCAGCGTGGTGCGGCGCTTCGTCGGCGGCCCGGACACTCGAAGTGGCGTAACCGCGGCCGCCGGACTGGTGGAGCAGGGCCTGACCGTCACGCTCGACCACCTCGGGGAAGACACCACCGACGCGGCCCGCGCGGACGCCGTCGTCGACGCCTACCTCGAACTGCTGACGGCCCTGCACCGGGCCGGCCTCGCCGACATGATCGGGCCGCTCACCGCACGCGTCGAGGTCAGCGTCAAGCTCAGCGCGGTCGGGCAGGCGTTGCCGAAGGACGGCGCGCGCATCGCTCTGGACCACGCCCGCCGCATCTGTACGGCGGCCAAGGCGGTCAGCGCAACAGTGACCTTGGACATGGAGGAGCACAACACCGTCGACTCGACGCTCGACGTCCTCGGTCAGCTGCGCGCGGATTTCCCGGACACCGGCGCGGTGCTGCAGTCCTACCTGCGCCGCACCGAGGGTGACTGCCGTGACCTGGCCGGCGCCGGGAGCCGGATCCGGCTGTGCAAGGGCGCGTATGACGCACCGACGTCCGTCGCCTACCGCGACCGCACCGAGGTCGACCGCTCGTACGTCCGCTGCGTCAACACGCTGCTGGCCGGCAACGGCTATCCGATGTTCGCCACGCACGACCCCCGTCTGATCGCGATCGTGAGCAGCCGCGCCGAGCACTACGCGCGGCTGACCGGCGACTTCGAGTACCAGTTCCTCTACGGCATCCGGCCGGACGAGCAACGCCGGCTCGCGCGCGACGGTCAGACGGTGCGCGTCTACGTCCCCTACGGGCAGGCGTGGTACGGCTACCTGATGCGCCGCCTGGCAGAGCGTCCGGCCAACCTCTCGTTCTTCCTGCGGTCACTCGTCACGAAGGGCTGACCCGGCATGGACGAACGGCTCGCCATCATCGGCGGCGGCAAGATCGGCGAGGCGCTGCTGTCCGGCCTGCTGCGCGGCGGCCACTACACGTCCGACGGAGTCGTCGTCGTCGAGAAGCACGCTCCACGGGCGGCCGAGCTCGAGGCGCAACACGGCGTGCAGGTCGTCGATGTCGCCGCGGCGTGTGCCTTCGCGCGGACGCTGCTCGTGGCCGTGAAGCCGCAGGACATGGACGCGATCCTGGCCGAACTGCGCCCCGCCGTCGGCCCGGACCACCTCCTGGTGTCGGTGGCGGCCGGTGTGCCAACAGCGCGCATCGAGGCAGCGCTCGGCGCGGACGTGCCGGTCGTGCGTTGCATGCCCAACACGCCGGCGCTCTTCGACCAGGCGATGACCGCCGTCGCCGGCGGATCGCACGCCGACACGCAACATCTGGCGCGCGCCGAGGTGCTGCTCGGCGCGGTCGGACAGGTCGTACAGGTGCCCGAAACCCAGCTGGACGCCGTGACCGCGCTGTCCGGATCCGGTCCGGCGTACTTCTTCTACCTGGTCGAGTCCATGGTGGACGCCGGCCTGCTGCTCGGCCTACCGCGTGCGCTCGCCGCTCAGCTCGTCGTCCAGACCGCCGTCGGGTCGGCGGTCATGCTGCGCGATTCGGGCGAACACCCCGTCCAACTCCGCGAAGCGGTGACCAGTCCGGGCGGGACGACCATCGCCGCAGTACGCGAGCTCGAGAAGCACGGTGTACGTGCCGCGCTACTGGCGGCCATCGAGGCGGCCTGCGCGCGCAGCCGGGAGCTCGGCGCTGCGCAGTAGCAGCGGTGGGGAACATCTATCGCTTCCGTCCCACTGGTACCGCTACAGTTCGACCAGCACGTGCGTGTCCCGTTCGCCGGTGGGGAAGCCGACGCACCGACACGTGCCGAAAGTACGGTGACGTATGGCTACGTCCGACGACGGTGCCGCACGTAAGGCTGCTGCCGGTGCGCCCGCGAAGGGCAGTGCCCGCAGTGCCAGCAGCGCGGCCGAGGGCGGCGACGTGTTCGGCGACGTGCGCTTTCTGACCGTCGCGGAGGTAGCCGGCATGATGCGGGTGTCGAAGATGACGGTCTACCGACTCGTCCACGGCGGCGATCTACCTGCGGTGCGGGTCGGACGGTCGTTTCGGGTGCCCGAGCGCGCCGTGCACGACTACCTGCGCGCGGCCTACATCGAGGCGGGCTGAACGTCCGCTCGGCGCTGTCGCATCGGTCTGGCCGGTAGGGTGACGGCCGGACGATGACGGGTCGAGCACCTCGACGCAACGCGAGACGACGGGTACGCACATGGGTTCTGTGATCAAGAAGCGACGCAAGCGGATGGCGAAGAAGAAGCACCGCAAGTTGCTCAAGCGCACCCGCGTCCAGCGCCGCAACAAGAAGTAGAGCAAGCGGATCGCCCACCAGCGGCGATCCGAGGACCGGAGTCGCGACATGCCGAACGTCGTGCTCATCACCGGCGTGAGCCGCTTCCTGGGCAGCCGCCTCGCCGGTCAACTGGCGGCCGACCCGCGCATCGAGCGGGTGATCGGCGTCGACACCACACCACCGTCGCGGGTAGAGCTCGCCCGGCTCGGGCGTACCGAATTCGTACGCGCGGACATCCGCAATCCGTTGATCGGACGGGTCATCGCGCAGGCCGACGTCGACACCGTGGTGCACGCCGCGGTCACGGCCACGCCGCGCGGCTCGGGCGGTCGGACGGCGATGAAGGAACTGAACGTCATCGGCACCATGCAGCTGCTGGCGGCTTCCCAGAAATCCGAGAGCGTCCGCCGGCTCGTCGTGCGGTCGACCACCGCGGTGTACGGCTCCAGTCCGCGAGATCCCGCGGTGTTCACCGAGGACATGCCGGCCAAGGCCATGCCGCGAGGCGGCTACGGCAAGGACGCGGTCGAGGTCGAGGGCTACGTGCGAGGGTTCGCGCGACGCCGTCAGGACATCGTCGTGACCGTGTTGCGGTTCGCCAACCTCGTCGGCCCGACGGTCGACTCCCCGCTCGTCCGGTACTTGACTCTGCCCGTCGTGCCGGTGGCGTTTGGCGTCGACCCGCGCCTGCAGCTGCTGCACGAGGACGACGCGGTCGGCGTCCTGCGCCTCGCCGCCGAAAGTGATCGTCCCGGAGTGTTCAACGTGGCGGGCGACGGCGTGCTGCTGCTGTCCCAGGTGCTGCGCCGCGCGGGCCGACCCTGGCTGTCCATTCCGGCTCCGACCGCGCGGCTGATGGCCGGACTGGTGCAACGCCGCGTCGACGCCTCGCCGGAGCAGACCTCGTTCTTGACCTTCGGGCGGGTGGTCGACACCACGCGGCTGCGCGAGCAGTTCGGTTTCACGCCGCAGTACACGACGCCGGCCGCGCTGGCCGCGATGCTCGCGCAACGACCGGTGCCCTCTGTGTTCAGCGCCGATCGGATCGGCCGGGTGCAGTCGACGCTCGGACGGGTCCTCGGCGTGCCCGCCACGCGAGCTCACACGACAGCGCAGGCTCACCCGGCAGCGACGGCGCAGGCCCGTACGTGACCGCTCAGGCGCGGGTCATTCCGCTGCCCACGGGTCGACCGCCCCGGACGCAACGCGCGCCGCAGCAGCCGCCCGCTCCGGAGGCCGAGG
The DNA here is from genome assembly GCA_964245745.1 of uncultured Jatrophihabitantaceae bacterium. GTDB lineage: Bacteria > Actinomycetota > Actinomycetes > Mycobacteriales > Jatrophihabitantaceae > CAXTNQ01. The sequence goes on along the minus strand of CAXTNQ010000170.1, from coordinate 1,709 downwards.
CAGATCCGCCGAGTGCCGACCGGCCCGCCTCGGCGTGGGAACAGCGCGTGGCCGCCGGGCTGGCCGAGGTGCGCAAGCGCATCACCGGTGAGTACGAGGTCGACGAGTTCGGATTCGATCCCGACTTGACCGAGCACGCGCTCATGCCGGCGGTACGCCCGCTCTACCGCCGGTGGTTCAGGACCGAGGTGGCGGGGGTGGAGCACATCCCGCAGAGCGGGGGCGCACTGCTCGTCGCCAACCACGCCGGCGGATTGTGGGCGCTGGACAGCGTGATCACCGCGCTGGCCGTCCACGACGAGACGCCGGGACATCGCTTCTTGCGGCTGCTCGGCGCCGACCTGGTGTTCACCACTTCGGTGCTCGGGCCGCTGGCCCGTAAGGGCGGTGGCACGCTGGCCTGCAATCCGGACGCCGAGCGATTACTCGCGGCCGCCGAGCTCGTCGGAGTGTGGCCCGAGGGGTTCAAGGGGATCGGCAAGCCGTTCTCCGAGCGCTACCGGCTGCAGCGCTTCGGGCGGGGCGGCTTCGTCACCGCGGCGCTGCGTACCGGCGTCCCCATCGTGCCGGTGTCGATCGTCGGATCGGAGGAGATCCACCCGATGCTCGGCAACGCGAAGACACTCGCGCGCGTCCTCAACCTGCCGTATTTTCCGCTGACGCCGACGTTTCCGTGGTTGGGCCCGCTCGGGCTCGTCCCGCTGCCCAGCAAGTGGCACATCGAGTTCGGGGAGCCGTTCCCGACCGACACCTTCGCCGCGGAGGCCGCGGCCGATCCCATGCTCGTGTTCGACCTGACCGACCGGATCCGGGAGACGATCC
>CAXTNQ010000170.1:0-877 GCA_964245745.1 uncultured Jatrophihabitantaceae bacterium | reverse complement strand
TGGTGACCGACCCAAGCGGAGCCGCGATCACCGGGGCGATGGTCACGGCGACGACCCCGCCGGCGGCGCCAGCTCCGAGCAGCACCGGGACGCCGATCTGTGCGACCTTGCGCCCGGTGCGGAAGTCCCGGATCTCCCAACCCTGCTTGCGCGCCTCGTCGCGCAACGCCGAATCCGGGTTCACCGCCACCGGGTGGCCCACGAGCGAGAGCATCGGCATGTCGTTGATCGAGTCGGAGTAGGCCCAGCACGTGGACAGGTCGAGCCCCTCGCGCTGGGCGAGCGCGCGGACCGCCGCGGCCTTGGCCTGACCGTGCAGCACGTCGCTGACCAGTCGGCCGGTGTACGTCCCGTCGGCCACCTCCGCCACCGTGCCGATGGCACCGGTAAGTCCGAGTCGTTCGGCGACGATCAACGCGAGGTCCTGCGGGGTGGCCGTCACCAACCACACGCGTTCGCCCTGTTGTAGATGGCGGCGGGCCAGCTCGTAGGTGCCGGACCAGATCTTGCCGGCCATCGACTCGTCGTAGATCTCCTCGCCCAGGCCGACGATCTCGCTCACCTTCTTGCCGGCGACGAACGCGAGAGCGGAATCGCGGGTGCGATGCATGTCGTCGCGGGACTCACCACGGGTGCGCAACCTGACCTGCATTGAGGTGAAGCGGAGGATATCGCGGGTGGTGAAGAAGTGCCGGGCGGCCAGTCCCTTCGCGAAGTGGAAGATCGAGGCGCCGACCATCATCGTGTTGTCGACGTCCAAGAACGCTGCGGTGGGAGACGCCTCACCGCGGTTCAGCGCACCAGGCGCGGGCTCGGGACGGGTCACCGTCGACCTCCCGCGGGTTTCACGTCCTCGTCCGTGGGGTCGGAGCCTAGT
>CAXTNQ010000169.1:0-5912 GCA_964245745.1 uncultured Jatrophihabitantaceae bacterium | reverse complement strand
TGGCGCCGTCGCCGAGGCGTAACGCGTTATCCAATGCCGCCGACAACAGCGGGCCGAGCAGCCGTGCGGGTTGATCCACCCCGCTGGCGGCCAGGACGTCCACGGCGTCGTCGACCAGCGTGACCAGGTGGTTGGCGCCCATGGTCAGTGCCGCGTGGTAGAGCGGACGCGCCCGCTCCGGCACCCAGACCGGTTCACCGCCCAGCTCGACAACCAGGGCCTCTGCGGCCGGCCGAAGCTCCGCGGTGGCGGTGACGCCGAACATGGCGCCGCTGAGCCGGTCGAGGTCCTCGGGACGGCCGGCAAAGGTCATGACCGGATGCAGGGCCATGGGCAACACGCCGCGGGCCGAAGCGGCGTCCAGCACATCGATCCCGTGTGCACCGGACGTGTGGGCGACCAGCTGACCTGCACGCCACGCCCCGGTCTCGGCCAGCCCCGCGACCAAGCCGCGCAGCTCGTCGTCCGGCACCGTGACCAGCACCAGTTCGGCGGCGCCCACCACCTCGTCGGCGGGCCGGACCGCGGTGTCGGCGGCTTCGCGGCGACCACCGTGTGCCCGGCACGCGTGAGCGCCGCACCGAGCACGGATCCGACCCGTCCCGCCCCGAGCACGCCGATGCGCAGCCGGGCAGGGGCAGCAGTCACGGACGCCGACAGTACGCGTCGGCGTACGAGCCGCTAGAGTTCACGGTTCGTGAGCGACGTGCAACACATCGTGGCGCGCAGTGCGGATGTGGCCGGCCTGCACGCCACAGCACCGGCGTTGTTGTTGGAGCTGCAAACTCAGCTGGGCGCGCTGGCTCATGCCGCGACCGCCAGCACCGAGCGCGGCCGGCGACCGTTCCGGCCGTCCGCCCAGTGGAACGCCCGCCTGGGCGAGCTGGCGTACGGGCTGTTCCTGCTCGGCGACCAGACCGGCGTGGACGTCGAGGCCGAGGTCCGGACGACGGCGGACTGGTTGGAGCGGCGGGCAGCGCAGGCGAAGGCGGCCGAAGGCGAGTGGCCGTTCCAGCCGGCCTGAGCCCTCAGCGTCCGAGTAGCCGCGCCAGCACGTCGTCTGCGCCATCGCCGGCCCGCCGCCGGCCCGCCACTGCGCTGTCGCCCCGGTCGATCCGATCGGTTGCACCGGACGAACGCTCGCGTTCGGCGGCTTCGGCCGCGCGGCGCCGGCGCCCGACGTACCCCGCGTCGGCATCGAAGGGCGCTGACACCTCGACCGGTCGCAGCGCTGCGATGCCCGAGCCCGTCGAGGCGTCGTCCGGAAGATCTGCGAATCCCCCGAGCCGAGGCAGTCCCGCGAAGGGGTCCTCGGTCGGACGCGACGCAACCGACAAGTAGTCGACCGAGGCGTCGACGCGCGCCGCGGGCGGCGGATGGTCAACCGGCGGGTCGACACGCGCCGCGGGCGACGGCGTCGGCGGAGTGGGGAGCTTCGACACGACTGGAGTCGTCGAGGAGCGCTCGTCGCCACCAGCGGACGGCGGCTCCACTCGTTCGACCGGTTCGGGCAGGAACACGACGTCCGCGTCGGCGGGCGCCATGGTGCTGACCGGTGCCACCACCCGCGGCAGCACGGTGGTCTCGGTCAGGGTCGGCATACCGCGAACGGCGGGCGCGGCCAGCTCGGTACGCGCGACCGCGAGTCGCCGCACCTCGTGTTGCAGCGCTTCGAGGTCGGAGCCGATCAGGCGCGTCGTCTCCACGCGCTCGAGCTTGAGCTGACCGTTGACCTTCTCGACGAGGTCGGACCGCAGGGCCGACACCTCGTCGCGCAGGGCTCCCACTTCCTCACGCAATGCCTCCCGAACCTGGCGGCGCATCAGCTGCTCGAGCTGCTCGATGTAGGCGCGTCGCTCGCTCGCCACCCGCTCACGCTCGAGCTCGCGGCCCCGTCGCAGTTCGAGGTCGCGGACGTCACTCGTGGGTGGCTCGCCGGAGTCGTCGCCGTGGTGGCGCCAGAACACGCTGATCAGTCCGACGACCACCGCCCAGCCGCCGACGATCAGCCCGATCTGCACCTGTTTCTGGGTGTTGCCGAGCACCACCAGTCCGAGAGCGACGACTCCGAGGATCGCGGCGATCGCGATGCCCCAGGTCTGCTTACGACTGCGGTGTGTGTTCCCTCCCCAACGCTCGAAGCTGTCGGGCATGCCGGGCAGCTTACCGATGCCACCCTAAGTGGCCCCTTGCTGCGACACGCACGGAACGCTCAACCGGGCGACCCGGGTTCGCGCTGGCCCGGATCGATGCCGGCCCGCTCGAGGTACAGCCCGGCGAGCAGCAACAGCGCGCCCGCGACCACGAGGACGATCGAGACCCACAGATCGTTACGGGCCGCCCGCACCCGCGCAGCGTCCGGGACGACGCGGATGAACAGCGCGACCGCGATGCCCATGACGGCGGCCGCGACCAGCGCGGACGCCTTGCCGAGCGCGACGAGCCGGGCGACGACCACCGCCGCCATGGGCTTGGCCGTCGGGTCGTGCCGGACGGCTCCCCGTACCCGCTGGGCCGCCGCCACCTCCGCCGCTGCCAGCCCGGCGAGGGGCAGACCGATCGCCCACTGCAGCGGCGGCAGCGAGTCGTAGGAGTTGCGCAGCAGCACGTAGGCCGCCACGCCCAAGACCAGGAACGGGACGACGAGATCCGTGACCGACGTGCGACGCACCGCCCTACCTCAGCACATCGTCGGGGCGTCGGTGGACCCCGGCGATCTCGTCGGGATCGAGCCCGGCCAACAGCTCGCGTACCGGGCGCCCGGCCAGGGTTGCGCCGGCGTCGATGTCCGACCACGGGACGAGCACGAACGCGCGCTGGGCCGCCCGCGGGTGCGGCAGGGTCAACGCCGGGTCGTCGCTCGTGACGTCGTCGACGGCGATCACGTCGACGTCGAGGGTGCGCGGCCCCCAGCGGACCTCCCGCGTTCGTGCCGCGGCGCGTTCCGCGGCCTGAGCTCTGGTCCACCAGTCCGCCGGCGCGGCGTTCGCGTCCGCCGCGATCAGCACGGCGTTGAGGTAGTCCGGTTGGGCGACCGGGCCCCACGGTGTGGTCTCGTACACCGCCGACACGGTGCACAGCCAGGGACGTATCGCGTCGACCGCCGTCTGCAGGTGAGCGAGCCGATCGCCGACGTTGGAACCGATGGAGAGCACCGCTCGGCTCATGACGTGTGGGTCATCGGGCGCAGGTCATCGCGCGCGGGTCATCGTTACGGCGACGTCGTCGAACGCGACCGGGATCGGGGCCTGCGGCTTGTGCACGGTGACCGTCGCCTGCACGACCCGACGGTCGGCCAGACAGGCCGTGGTCAGCCGGGCGGCCAGAGTCTCCAGCAGGCGGACGGGCTCGCCGGCCACCACCGCGGCCAGCGCCTGCGCCAGCTCGCCGTAGTGCACGGTGTCGGTGATGTCGTCGGAGCGAGCCGCCGCATCGGTGGTCGCCGGGTCGACCTCGAGCTCGACGTCGACCACGAAGTCCTGGCCGTCGCGACGCTCCTCGGGATAGACACCGTGGTGCCCGCGGACCGTCAGCCCGGTCAGGCTGATGACATCAGGCATGCGTGCCCTGTACGGCGGCGATGGTGCGGGCGGCGTCGACGTTGGGTCGGACGTCGTGGACGCGCACCCCCCACGCACCGGCGGACGCCGCATACGCGGTGACCGCGACGGTGGCCGCCTCCCGCCGGTCAACCGGCCGCGGCTCACCGTCGGTATCGCGCAGCAGCTGGCCGAGGAAGGATTTGCGGGACGCCCCGACGAGCACCGGCAGGCCCAGTGTGGTCAGCACGTCCAGGTGCGCGAGCAGCGCCCAGTTGTGCTCGGCGGTCTTGGCGAAGCCCAGGCCGGGGTCGAGCACGAGCCGGTCCGTAGCCACGCCCGCCTTCTCGGCGGCCTCGACCCGTTCGAGCAACTCGCTGCGGACATCGGCCACCACGTCGTCGTAGTGGGCGAGATCCTGCATGACCCGGCTGGGCCCGCGCCAATGCATGAGGATCCACGGACATCCGGCGTCGCGGGCCACCTGCGACATCTCGGGGTCGCCTAGTCCCCCGGACACGTCGTTGATCACGGTGGCGCCGGCGTCCAGCGCGGCCGCCGCCACCGCGGCCCGGTAGGTGTCGACGCTGACCGCCATCCCGGCCGCGGCCAGCTCCCGGATCACCGGGACGACCCGTCGCGTCTCCTCGTCCGCCGCCACTCGTTCGGCACCCGGCCGCGTCGACTCTCCGCCGACATCGATGAGATCGGCGCCGTCCTGCCACATCTGGGCGGCATGCTGCACCGCCCGGTCGGCCGATAGATACCGGCCACCGTCGGAGAACGAGTCGGGGGTCACGTTGAGCACGCCCATGACGACGAGCCGGTCCTCGACGCGGGTGATCATCGACCCAGGATGAGTGACATCGCCTCGGCGCGGGTGCGGGCGTCCGCCTGGAACTGGCCACGCACCGCCGAGGTGACGGTGCGAGCGCCCGGCTTGCGTACGCCGCGCATGGCCATGCACAGGTGGTCGGCCGCGATCACCACGATCACACCGCGCGGCTGTAGGCGCTGCATCATCGCGTCCGCGATCTGCGCGGTGAGCCGCTCCTGCACCTGCGGCCGCCGCGCGTAGAGGTCGACGAGCCGGGCCAGCTTGGACAGCCCGGTGATCCGTCCGTCCGGACCGGGGATATAGCCGACCGCCGCCGTCCCGTGGAAGGGCAGCAGATGGTGTTCGCAGGTCGAGTACAGCGGGATGTCCTTGACCAGCACCAGTTCGTCGTGGCCCTCGTCGAACGTGGTCTCGAGCACGGTGTCGGGGTCGACCTGCAGTCCGCCGAAGATCTCGTTGTACGACCGGGCCACCCGGGTCGGAGTGTGCTTGAGACCTTCACGGTCGGGGTCCTCGCCGATGGCGATCAGCAGTTCACGGACGGCCGCTTCGGCGCGAGCCAAGTCGACACCAGCCGGCTCGGGCTTGGCCGCTGGCGGTGCCGGTGCGGCTACCGGTGCGCCGTCGAGAGCTCGCTCGATGGCCACGGCCTCCCGGGCGTTGGCCTCCCGCTCCGCAGCGAGCTTCGCCGGAGCGACGGCCTCCTCGCGCACCCGCTCCAGATCACCCGGTGCGGGTCGGCTCAACCGTCCCTACCGTCGGCGCCGGACGACTGTGACCCGTTGGCCGGTGGGGCCGGCGGCGGCGAGCCGTAGAGCGGACCGTCGAAGCGCTGGGTGTCACCGATCGGCGAGCCGTACGTCGGCGGCTGCCCGTAGGACGGCGGCGTGCCGTAAGGCGGGACGGTCCCCGTCCCGTAGGGCGGGATCGAGCCGGGAGCCGGAACGCCACCGTAGGGCGGCGCCGCAGCCGGATCGGGCTGGGGCGCGGCATGCCCCGGTGTGCGCACGCCGCCTCCGTTGGCGCCGTTCACACCGTTCGTGGAGCCGCCATTGCCGTTGCCGTTCGACGTGCCGTTGCGCGACCCGTTGGCCCGCGCGCCGACCGGGATCTCGACCGGAGGCCGATCGCTCGGCGTGCGCTTGCCGAAGCCGTTGAACGTGTTGTGCGGCGGCCGCTTGCGTACCGGGGCCAGGATCCGTTCGAGGTCATCCTTGGCGAGCGTCTCCTTCTCGACCAGCTGGAGCACCATCTGGTCGAGCACCTCGCGGTACTGGACGAGAATCTCCCACGCCTCGTCGTGCGCCGCCTCGATCAGGTCGCGCACCTCGCCGTCGATGTCGGCGGCGATGTCCTCGGAATAGTCACGCTGGTGGCCGTAGTCGCGTCCCATGAACGGTTCGGCGTCGCCGGTGCCGTACTTGACCGCGCCCAGCTTCGAGCTCATGCCGTACTCGGTGATCATGGCGCGGGCCAGACCGGTCGCCTTCTCGATGTCGTTGGACGCACCGGTGGTCGGCTCGTGGAAGACGAGT
>CAXTNQ010000168.1:0-5982 GCA_964245745.1 uncultured Jatrophihabitantaceae bacterium | reverse complement strand
GTAGTTCACCACGTAGCGGTCACCGCTGAGCAGCGTCAGCGTCTGGTGCTGCATGCGGGCCTGGACAACGAAGTGTCCGGTCGGCGTGTGGTAGTCCTCGGTCGGGATCCCCGTCGTGACCGCCGTCTCGTACGCCACCCGCCGTCGGTCACACATCCAGAGATGTTGCTGCGCCACTCTGACGGTGACCAGGCGGGGCAGGTTGTTCGTCGCACACGGCGACGGGGCGGCGATGGCCGAGGGACGCATTGCTGCCGGACGGTCGGGAGTCGAGGTCACGGGTGACGCAGCCGCCGGCGTCGAGACACTGGTCGATGGCGCAGACGCTCGGACGGCCGAGCCGACGCCGGTCACCGTAGTCCCGCAGGCCGCCAGTAGGCCGGCCGACGCGACGATCAGGCCCGCGCGGATGCGCATCCGCCAGAGCGTAGCCGCTCAGGAGTCCCCCGACAGCACGTCCAGCGCGTGTTGCAGGTCGGCGGGATAGGCCGAGGTGACGGTCGTCCACTCCCCCGTCGTCGGTTGCTCGAAGGACAGCGCGCGCGCGTGCAGCCACTGTCGGGAAAGGCCGAGCCGGGCCGCCAGCGCGGGATCGGCGCCGTAGGTCAGGTCGCCGACGCACGGATGCCGGATCGCCGACATGTGCACCCGGATCTGGTGGGTACGGCCGGTCTCGAGATGGACGTCGAGCAGGGTCGCCGCGCGAAACGCCTCGGCGGTCTCGTAATGGGTCACGCTGGGCCGACCACCCGCGACGACCGCGAACCGGTAGTCGGCGCTGGGATGCCGGTCGATCGGCGCGTCGATCGTGCCGCGCGTGGGATCGGGATGGCCCTGCACGAGCGCGCTGTAACGCTTGTCGACCGTGCGATCGCGAAACGCCTGCTTGAGCCGGGCGTACGCGTGCTCGGTCTTGGCAACCGCCATGACGCCCGTCGTTCCTGCGTCGAGACGGTGGACGATGCCCTGACGCTCGGCCGCACCGGACGTCGCCACGGTGTACCCCATCGCCGCGAGCCCCTGCACGACCGTCGGCCCGGTCCAGCCCGGACTCGGGTGCGCGGCCACGCCGAGCGGCTTGTCGACGACGACGACGTCCGGGTCGTCGTAGAGCACGGTGAGACCGTCGACGGCGTCCGGCGCCACCGTGTCGCGCCCGGACGCCACCGGCAGGACGACCTCGAGCCAGCTTCCGGCTCGGACCCGGTCCGACCGGTTGGCGACCGCGCCGTCCACCGTCACGTCCCCGCCGTCGACCAGGTCGGCGGCGGAGGTCCGAGACAGCCCGAGGAGCCGGGACAACGCCGTGTCGAGCCGCAACCCGTCCAGACCATCCGGGACGGGCAGCAGCCGCGCCGTCACGTCGACCGTCGCGTCCGCGACCCGTCCAGATTGATGCCCACCAAGGCGATGATCGCCGTCAGCACCGCACCGCAGGTGATGGCCGAGTCCGCCAGATTGAAGATCGCGAACCGTTCGCCGTCGTCGGAGAACAGACTGATCCAGTCGACGACGAGACCGCGCCCGAAGCCGGGTGCCCGAAACAGCCGGTCGACCAGGTTGCCGAGCGCACCACCGAGAATCAGACCGAGGGCGATGGCCCAGGCCACGGACCGCAGCCGGCTGGCGGTGCGGACGATGACGACCGCGATCAGTGCGGCGATCACGGTGAGCACGATGGTGGCGCCGGTCCCTACCGAGAACGCGGCACCGGAGTTACGGGCCGCGACGAGGTAGAGCGCGCCGCCGAGCAGGCGCACTGGTGGGTGACCCTCGAGGTGGGCGACGACCAGCACCTTGCTGATGATGTCGAGGACGAGGACGGCCACTGCCGTCGAGCCGAAGAGAGCTACCCGACGCGGACGGCGCGCCACCGCCAGGTCGGCCGACTCGACCGGGCGGCTGGAGGAGGTCACGGCGCCATTCTCGCTCATCGGCGAACGGCCCGAAGACTCAGCGACGTTCCTCGCGCTGCTTGCAGACGACGTCGAGCGTGGCCATCGGGAACGCCTGCAGCCGTGCCTTGGGGATCGGCTTCCCGCAGCTTTCGCAGAACCCGTAGGTGCCCGCGTCGATGCGCTCGACGGCACGCTGGATCTGGGTCAGCAGGTCGAGGCGGTTCGCGGCGATCGAGAGCTCCTGCTCCCGCTCGAAGGTCTTGCTTCCGGCGTCGGCCTGGTCGTCACCTGCCCCGTCGGTGCTGGCGGCCTGGAGCTCGTTGAGGTCGTGCAGGGACTGGTCGTACTCGCCGCGCATGGCCTGTAGCTCCTCGACCAGTTGGGCGCGGACGTCCCGCAACTCTGCGGCCGACCACTCGCTGCCCTCCGGCACGGCAATGGTCGCGCTGTCGGCGGGAGCTGTCGGCCCAGTGGGCGCCGCCTTCGCCGCGGCCCGCGCCTTCGTGGCGGGAGCTGCCTTCGTAGCCGCACGTGCCTTGGCGGCCGGCGTCGCTTTGCGCGCTGCGACCACTTCCGGCGCGGTGGCCGCCTTCGTCGCCGTGCTCCGCTTCGAGGTCGACGGTGCGGTGACCGAAGCCTTGCGCGCCGGCGCGGCTCGAACGGGGGCGGCGGCCGGGGCCGAGCGAGTCGCCGGTTTGGCCGACACGGACGCCGTCTTGCGCGGAGCGGACGCGTCCGCCTTCGTGGCGCCAGCCACCTTCGCGGCGCCGTTCGCCTTCGCCGCCGCAGCGCTCGCCTTCGCCGCGGCGGCCGCCTTGCCGGACGGCGGCGCCTTGCTCGCGGCGTCCCGCTTCGCGGCGGCGGTCCGGGGGGTGGCTTTGCCGGCCGCAGGCGCCTTCTTGGCCGCTTTGGTCGGCGCCTTGCCACCCGGCGTCGCCTTGGTGGTGGACCGCGGGGGCCCTGCCGCCGCCTTTGCGGGAGACTTCGCCGCCGCCTTGGTCGTGCGCGCCGGTGTAGCGGTCTGGGTCGCCTTGCGGGCGGCGCCGTCCGAGCTGGCCGACGACGCACTGGGGCGGCCCGTCACCGTCTTCAGCGCCTGGCCTAGACGCCTGGTAACGGCGGGCATGGCTCCCCCTCAGGACGGAGTGGGCACAGCGCGCGACCGGGCCCCGCAAAGGCGGCCAATATACGAGGCGCGGGTACTTCTCGCCACCAGGACGCGCCGCAGGCGGCACAACTGCCGCAAACCGTCGCGGGCGCGCGGGTACGATAGCTGGGCGTCGACGAGGACAGGTAGGCGCGGAGCCCAGCGTTGAGCGACCCGGGGACGGTGTGAGCCCGGGGGTATGGCCCGCCCGAGATCACCTCCGAGCACCGGAAGAACGAGCCTGCGGCTCTACTAGAACCGGACCGAACGAAGTGGGCGGCCGTCCAGCCGGTCGCCAACGAGGGTGGTACCGCGGCGGCGTCAGCCGTCGTCCCTCGGCCGTACGTCCGCCGAGGAGCCGACCCGTCCGATGAGCAGCTACCAGCCGCTACCCGCCCACGTCGATCTGCCGGCCATGGACCAGGAGGTCCTCGCCGCGTGGCGGGCCGACAAAGTCTTCGCCCGCAGCCTCGCCGCGACCGCCGACGGCCCGCAGTGGACCTTTTACGAGGGGCCACCCACCGCGAACGGCCTGCCCGGTACCCATCACATCGAGGCGCGAGTCTTCAAGGACGTGTTCCCACGCTTCCGGACGATGAAGGGCTACCACGTCCCCCGGATCGCCGGCTGGGACTGCCACGGCCTGCCCGTCGAGCTCGCCGTCGAGCAGGAGCTGGGCTTCACCGGCAAGGCCGACATCGAGGCGTACGGCATCGAGAAGTTCAACGCCCACTGCCGGGTATCGGTCCAACGTCACGTCGACGCGTTCCAGGCCCTGAGCGAGCGCATCGGCTACTGGACGGACTACGACCACGCCTACTGGACGATGAATCCGGACTACATCGAGTCGGTGTGGTGGGCGCTCAAGCAGATCTTCGAGCGGGGATTGCTCGTCGAGGACTACCGCGTCACGCCGTACTGCCCGCGTTGCGGCACCGGGCTGTCCGACCACGAGCTGGGTCAGGAGGGGGTCTACAGCGAGGTCGTCGACCCGTCGGTCTACGTGCGGTTCCCACTGACCTCTGGGCCGTGGGCGGGTCGGGCGGACCTCCTCGTCTGGACGACGACGCCATGGACCCTCCCGTCCAACACCGCCGTCGCCGTCAACCCCGACGTCACCTATCAGGTGCTGGGGACGGCGGACGGCACGTTCGTCGTGGCCGCGGACCTTGCCGAGTCCGCGCTGGGAGCCGGCCACGAGGACGTGCTGGACACGCTGACCGGGCGCGACATGGAACGGTGGGCCTACCAGCGGCCGTTCGACCTGGTCGATATTCCCACCGCGCACTACGTCGTCCTGGCCGACTACGTGACGACGGCCGACGGCACCGGCCTGGTCCACGAAGCACCTGCGTTCGGCGCGGACGACCTGGCCGTGGCTCGGCGCTACGGACTGCCGGTGGTGAACCCCATCGACCGGCAGGGGCACTTTCGGGCCGACATCCCGCTCATCGGTGGCCTGTTCTTCAAGGACGCCGACGACGTGTTGGTCGCCGACCTACGAGCGCGGGGCCGGCTGTTGCGTCACGTCCCGTACGCGCACGCCTATCCGCACTGCTGGCGTTGCCACACCGCGTTGCTCTACTACGCCCTGCCGTCCTGGTACGTGCGCACCACCGTGATCAAGGACCGGATGCTGGCCGAGAACGAGCAGACGAACTGGTACCCGGAGACGATCAAGCACGGCCGCTACGGCGACTGGTTACAGAACAACATCGACTGGGCACTGTCCCGCGACCGTTATTGGGGCACGCCCCTGCCCATCTGGCGCAACGACGTCGATCCGAGCCGCATGATTTGCGTGGGCTCGCTGGCCGAGCTGCGTGAGCTCTCCGGCGTCGACCTCGAAGACCCGCACCGGCCGTTCGTCGACGACATCACCTTCAGCCGACCGGATGAGGACGGCACGTACCGCCGAGTGCCGCAGGTGATCGACGCCTGGTTCGATTCGGGCTCCATGCCGTTCGCCCAGTTCGGCGCGCCCTACCGCAACGCCGAGCTGGCCCGGCGTAACTATCCGGCAGACTTCATCTGCGAAGGCCTCGACCAGACGCGCGGGTGGTTCTACACGCTGATGGCCGTCGGCACCCTCGTCTTCGACCGCAACTCCTATCGCAACGTGGTGTGCCTGGGACTGCTGCTCGCCGAGGACGGCCGCAAGATGAGCAAGCACCTGGGCAACACCCTCGAGCCGATGCCGCTGCTGGAACGGCACGGCGCGGACGCCGTGCGCTGGTTCATGGTGGCGTCCGGCTCGCCGTGGGTGGCCCGTCGGGTCGGGCACAAGGTGCTCGACGAGATCGCGTCGAAGGTGCTGCGGACCTACTGGTCGGTGGCCTCCTTCCAGTCGCTCTACGCCCGCGCCAACGGCTGGTCACCCGACAGCGCTGCCGTCGGTGAACCGACCGATCTCGACCGGTGGGCGCGGTCCGAGCTGCACCGGCTGGCCGCCGAGGTCGACGACGCGCTCGAGCAGTACGACACAGCGCGGGCCGGCAAGGTGCTCGCCGCCTACGTCGACGACCTGTCCAACTGGTACGTCCGGCGGTCGCGTCGCCGGTTCTGGGCCGGGGATCCGGCCGCTCTCGCGACCCTGCACGAGTGCCTGCACGTGCTGACCCGCCTGCTCGCACCGTTCGTGCCGTTCATCACCGATCGCGTGTGGCGGGCACTGTTCGCGGATTCGGACGTGGAGTCGGTGCACCTGGCGTCGTGGCCGAAGGCCGACCTGTCGGCCGTCGACGACGGGCTGCGCGACCAGGTCGCCGTCGTGCGGCGGGTGGTGGAGCTCGGCCGGGCGGCGCGAGCGGACTCGGGCGTGAAGGTCCGGCAACCGCTGGCCCGCGCCCTGGTCTCCGCGCCGGGATGGGCGAGCGTGTCGCCGTCGCTGCGGGCCGAGGTCGCCGACGAGCTCAACGTTGTGGACCTGGCCGACCT
>CAXTNQ010000167.1:0-6007 GCA_964245745.1 uncultured Jatrophihabitantaceae bacterium | reverse complement strand
GGGCTGGCCGGACGCGGCGGCGCCGGGTTCCCGCTCGCCGCCAAGCTGCGCGCGCTGCCCGCGACCGGTCCGCGCGAGGTCGTGGTCAACGGCGCCGAGAGCGAACCGGGCAGTGCCAAGGACCGCACCTTGCTGCGTCGAGCGCCGCACCTGGTGTTGGACGGCGCCTTGGCCGTCGCCCAGGCGGTGGGCGCCCGGCGCGTGTCGGTGGCCGTCCACGACCGGAGGGCGGCCGAGTCCGTCGGGGCCGCGGCCGCCGAACGAGGCGCCGGCGAACGAGGCGCCGACGTACGCGTGGTCGTCCTCGACGGCGGCTTCGTGGCCGGCGAGGCCCGAGCCGTCGTCCGGGCGCTGGCCGGCGGCCCGGCCCGTCCACCCGGCCGACGTACGCACAACGCGCACCAAGGCGTCCTGCTGGCTAACGCCGAGACGTTCGCCCAGACCGCGGTCCTCCTTCGACTCGGGTCGGCCTTCCGCAACACCGGCACCCACGAGGAACCCGGCACGGCTCTGATCACCATTGGGGGCGCCGTCGCCCGACCGGGCGTGGTCGAGCTGCCGCTCGGAACCCCACTCGACATCGTCCTGGACGCCGCGGGGGCCGCACCGGCGCAGGCCCTGGTGATCGGCGGCTACCACGGTTCCTGGCATCCACCGCGGACCGAGGTGCTGCTCAGCCGGCACGGGCTGGCCAGCGCACACGGCACGTTCGGCGCCGGCGTCGTCCTGGTGCTCGACGAGCACACCTGCGCGCTCGGCGAACTGGCCCGGGTCACGGCGTGGCTGGCCGGCCAGTCCGCGCAGCAGTGCGGACCCTGCCGCTTCGGCCTGCCGGCGCTGGCCGGGGACGTCGCCGCGCTGGCGGCGGGGCAGCCGGAGGCCGCGGGGCAGCCCGAGGCGGCGAGCGCCCGACGACACGCGACGGCGGTGGTCGGCCGGGGCGCGTGCCGCCACCCGGACGGCACCGCACGTTTCGTCACCTCGGGGCTCGACGTCCTGCACGAAGAGATCACCCGTCACGCGTACGGCGGCTGCGGACGGCCCGTACTCGGACAGCTGCCGATCGGAGAACCGACATGAGACTCGACATCGACTGGACGCGGTGCGACGGACACGGGCTGTGCGCCGCCTTGGCGCCCGAGCGAATCCGCCGTGACGAATGGGGATTCCCGCTACTCACACCGTTGGACTGGGGGGCACGGGATGCGCGACGCGTCGTCGCCGCCTGCCCGGCCCTCGCGCTGCGTGCGGTGGGAGACGAGAAGTGACCATGCAGGCGCCGGCGCGGCAAGACGCGTTCACCGGCCTCGACGTGGTGGACGTCGAGATCGTCGTGCCGGTCTACAACGAGCAGGCCGAGCTCGCCGCCAACGTGGTGCGGCTGCACGAGTACCTGACGCGCCAGTTCCCTTTCTCCGCGCTGATCACCATTGCCGACAACGCGAGCACGGACAGCACCGCGGCGATTGCCCGCACCCTCTCGGCCGAGCTGCCGCTCGTGCGCACCGTCCGGCTGGAGGCGAAAGGACGTGGGCGCGCGCTGCACGCGGTGTGGGGATCGAGCACGGCGCGCGTCGTCGCCTACATGGACGTCGACCTGTCCACCGACCTCGCCGCGCTGCTGCCGCTGGTCGCACCGCTGCTGTCCGGGCACAGCGACGTGGCCATCGGTACGCGGTTGTCCCGCACGTCCCGGGTGGTCCGAGGGCCCAAGCGCGAGCTGATCTCCCGTAGTTACAACCTGATCCTGCGAGCGGCCCTCGGCGCGCGATTCTCCGACGCGCAGTGCGGGTTCAAGGCGATGCGCACCGAGTGCGCCCGTGCCCTGCTCCCCTATGTCGAGGACACCGGCTGGTTCTTCGACACCGAGCTGCTCGTGCTGGCCGAACGATCCGGTCTGCGCATCGCCGAGGTGCCGGTCGACTGGGTCGACGACGACGACAGCAGGGTCGACATCGTGGCCACCGCGCTGGCCGACCTGCGGGGCGTGCTTCGGGTGGGACGCGCCCTCGCCACCGGCGCCCTGCCGTTGCGCGATCTGCGCGCGCAGCTCGGGCGGAATCCGCTGGAAGTGCCGCGCGTGCCCGGCGTGGCGCCCACCCTCTCCCGGCAGATCCTGCGCTTCGCCACGATCGGGGTGCTGAGCACGCTGGCCTACCTCGCGCTGTTCATACTGCTGCGGCACCCCCTCGGTGCGCAGCCGGCCAACTTCGCCGCGCTGTTCCTCACCGCCGTCGCCAACACCGCAGCGAACCGCCGATTCACCTTCGGCGTGCGCGGCGCCGGCGTCGCCCGACACCAGCTGCAGGGGCTGCTGGTCTTCGGGCTCGGCCTGGCCCTGACCAGCGGCGCGCTCACCCTGCTCGGCGCGATCAGTTCGGCGCCGTCGCGCGCGGTCGAGGTCGGCGTCCTCGTCCTGGCCAACCTGGCCGCCACCGTCTTGCGCTTCGTGCTGTTGCGCGAGTGGGTCTTCCCCTACCGAAAGGGTGCTTCGTCATGACCACCGTCCTGCCTGCCGACGTCCTCGAACGTCCTGCCGCACCGGCGGCCACCCGAAGGGCCACCCGGCCGTGGCCGCTCGCGATCCTGCTCGCGGCCACCGCCGGGTTGTACCTGTGGGGGCTCAGCGCGTCCGGCAACGCGAACAGTTTCTATGCCGCGGCGGTCCAGGCCGGCACCAAGAGCTGGAAAGCGTTCTTCTTCGGCTCACTCGACTCGTCCAACTTCATCACCGTCGACAAGCCGCCGCTCTCGCTGTGGCCGATGGAGATCGCCGGACGGATCTTCGGCTTCAACTCCTGGTCGATGCTCGTCCCCCAGGCGCTCATGGGGGTGGCTTCGGTCTGGCTGCTGTACGCCACCGTGCGCCGCTGGTTCGGCGTCGGCGCCGGGCTGATCGCGGGCGCCCTGCTGGCCGTCACCCCGGTGGCGGCGCTGATGTTCCGCTACAACCAGCCCGATGCCCTGATGACCCTGCTGCTCGTCGTGGCCGGCTACGCGGTGACGCGTGCCGTCGAGGACGGTCGCCTGCGGTGGATCCTGTTCACCGGGGCGGCTATGGGCCTGGACTTCCTGACCAAGAGCCTGCAGCCGTTCACGGTGCTGCCGGCGCTCGCGCTGGTCTACCTCGTGGCCGCACCGGGTGGCTGGGGGCGGCGGATCCGCGATCTGCTGCTGGGCGGCCTGGCCCTCTTCGTCGCGGCCGGATGGTGGGTCCTCGCGGTCGCGCTGTGGCCGGCGTCGGACCGGCCGTACATCGGCGGTTCGGGCGACAACAGCGTGCTCGGCCTGGCCTTCGGCTACAACGGTCTGAGCCGGGTCACCGGCGAGACCGGCGGCCCGGGTGGTGGCGGCGGCTTCGGTGGCACCACCGGATTCGGGCGGCTGTTCAACAGCGTGATGGGCACGCAGATCTCCTGGCTGCTTCCCACCGCGCTGATCGCGCTGGTTGCGCTCTTCGCCCTCGCCGGACGCGCGCCGCGCACCGACCGGACGCGGGCCGCAGCTCTGCTGTGGGGCGGCTGGCTGCTCGTGACGGCCGGGGTGCTCAGCTTCGCCAGCGGCATCATCCACCCCTACTACACGGTGCAGCTGGCGCCCGCGATCGCCGCTTTGGTGGCCATCGGTGCGGTGCAGCTGTGGCGGCTCCGGGCGACCACCGGCGCGCGCCTCACCCTGGCCGCGGGCGTGGCCGTGACGGCCTGGTGGAACTACGAGCTGCTGGACCGGGCGGCCTCCTGGCACTCCTGGCTGCGCGTCGTCCTCGTCGTGGTGGCTCTGGCGGCGGTCGTCCTGCTGCTCGTGCCGTCCCGGCGGGCCGCCGTGGCGGCAGCGGCCGCGGGCCTGGTGACGCTCGGCCTCGGCTCGACCGCCTTCGCCCTGAACACCGCGGCGACCGCGCACACCGGCAGCACCCCGTCGGCCGGTCCGGCTGCGGCGGCTGCGGGCGGATTCGGCGGCGGCACGCGCGGCGGGTTTGGCGGGTTTGGCGGCCCCGGCGGAACCGGCGGCTTCGGCGGAACGCGTGGCGGCTTCGGCGGGACGCCACCGACCGGCGCTCAGCTACCTGGCGGCACCGCACCGAGCGGAGGGCCGACCACGTCCTCCGGCGGAACCGGCGCGACCGATGGAACCGGCGGTACCGGCGGCCCGGGCGGCGGGGCCACCGCCAACGCGGCCCTCGCCGCGCTGCTCAAAGGCACGTCCACCCGCTGGGCGGCCGCGACGATCGGCGACCAGAGCGCGGCCTCGCTGGAGTTGGCGAGCAGCGGCAAGGCGGTCATGGCCATCGGCGGCTGGAGCGGATCCGACGCGACCCCGACGCTCGCCCAGTTCGAAGCCTGGGTCGCCTCCGGGCAGATCCGCTACTTCATCGCCGGCGGTGGCGCAGGCGGGTTCGGTGGCGGATCCGGCACGGGCAGCGAGATCACGAGTTGGGTGACGTCGCACTTCACCAGCACGACCATCGGCGGTACGACGGTGTACGACCTGACGTCGCCGACCTCGTCGAGTTCGTCATGACCGCTGGTTCGTTGGCCACGTCGATCCCGGCGGTCGATCTCCGTGGGACCCCGTCTGTTGATCAACGGACGGGGCGGTACAGCGCGCGACACCGGATGGCGTTCGGCGTGCTCCTGGCGAGCACGGCCGCGTTGTACCTGGTCGGGCTGTCCGCGTCGGGCTGGGCCAACCAGTTCTACGCGGCGGCCGGCCAGGCCGGCGCAAACAGCTGGAAGGCGTTGCTGTTCGGGTCGCTCGACACGTCGAACTTCATCACCGTCGACAAGCCTCCGGCCTCGCTGTGGGTGATCGACATCTCGATGCGGCTGCTCGGGGTCAACAGCTGGTCGCTGCTCGTGCCGCAGGCGCTCGAGGGCGTGGCCGCCGTTGCTCTGCTGTACCTGGCCGTGCGGCGGGTCGCCGGCTCGACCGCCGGCCTGCTCGCCGGAGCGATCCTGGCCACGACGCCGGTCGCCGCGTTGATGTTCCGCTTCGACAACCCCGACGCGCTGCTCGTCCTGCTCATGACGGCCGCGGCGTACGCCACGGTCCGGGCGGTCGAGTCGGGACGCGCGCGGCCCCTGGTGCTGGCCGGCGTGCTGCTCGGGTTCGCTTTCCTGACCAAGATGGGCCAGGCCCTGCTCGTCGTCCCGGGCTTCGCAGCCGCCTATCTGGTCGCCGCGCCCGTCGAGGTGTGGGCACGCATCCGGCGGCTGCTGGCCGCGGGTGTCGGTCTGCTCGTCGCGGCCGGCTGGTGGATCGCCCTCGTCGAGTTGTGGCCCGCCGGTTCGCGTCCGTACATCGGCGGCACGAACCATAACTCGATCTGGGAGCTGGTGGTCGGCTACAACGGCGTCGGCCGACTCGACGGCAGCAGCAACAACGGCGCGGTCAACGGCGGGACCGGCGGCTTCTCGTCCGGTTCCACTGGGCTGACCCGGCTGTTCGGGGCCGACATGGGCAGTCAGATCAGCTGGCTGCTACCGGCGGCGCTCGTCGCGGCAGGCGGGCTCGTGTGGCTGACCGCCCGCCGGCCCCGGACCGATGCCTTGCGAGGCAGCCTCGTGCTGTGGGGCGGCTGGCTACTGATGACCGGCCTGGTGTTCAGCTTCGCCAGCGGGATCATCCACCCGTACTACACCGTGGCGCTCGCCCCGGCGATCGGGGCGCTCGTAGGGATCGGGCTGGTCGTCGCCTGGCGCGTGCCGTGGCTCGCGGCCGCCATCGTGGCCATCGGCGGTTGGTGGGCGTACGTGCTGCTCGGACGCAGTACGTGGTGGACGTCCCGGCGCTGCGGCGGGCTCTTGGCCACGGCGGCGGCTGGGTCGCTGCTGCTGGGGGGGCGCTCCCCGGTAGTCGCGGCCGTGGCCGGCGCGGCGGCGCTGCTCGTCGGTCCGGCCGCGTACGCCGTCCAGACGGCTTCGACCCCGCACACCGGGGCCATCCCTTCGGCCGGCCCGGCGCAGACCGGATTCGGCGCGATAGGTGGGGCGGGGCGCTTCGGGAC
>CAXTNQ010000166.1:0-6028 GCA_964245745.1 uncultured Jatrophihabitantaceae bacterium | reverse complement strand
GAGGTCGTCGACGACGAACGCCGGGTGGGCTTTGCGGGCCGGGCGAAAGGGCGTCTCGACACCGAGGTGGACGACCGCCGCGCCGGACGTGAACCAGCACCCGCCGCGCGGCGCGAGGGCGGCCGGTTTGGCGACTTCGGTCATCCCGAGCAGGTCGCCGTAGAAGGTGCGCGCCACGCTCTCGGCGCCTTGCGGGATGGCGAGCTGGACGTGGTCCAGGGCGATGATCACGATTTGTGGCCCACGGCGAAGATGCGGTGGAACGGGAAAATTGTGCCGGCAGGGGTCGGCGGGTACGCCTCACGTAGCGCGTGGCCGTACGCGGCCGTGAAGTCCGCTGCATCGTCCTGGGACAGGGCGGCCAGGACGGGACGTAGCCCGGTGCCACGCATCCATTCGAGCACGGGGTCCGGCCCGGACAGCACGTGCAGGTAGGTCGTCGCCCACACGTCGGCGGTGCAGCCGGCGTCGAGCAGTAGGCGCGCGTAGGCCGTCGGTTCCGCGACGGCGCCCCGATGGCGCAGGATGCCGTCGAGCTGTTCGGCCCAGCGGCCGGACTCGGCCAGTTCGCGCATGATCGTGTGCGACGCCGCGTCGAAGTTGCCGGGCACCTGCCACGCCAGCCACGCCCCGGACGGCAGAGCGGCCGACCATCGGCGCAAGACCGCGACGTGATCGGGCACCCACTGCAGCGCGGCGTTGCTGATCACCACGTCCGTATCTGGGCTCGGCATCCAGGCAGCGAGGTCGCCGACCCGGAACGTCCCCGCGGGCTGCTGCCGCGCCGCGTCGATCATTTCGGGCGAGGAGTCGACGCCCTCGATGATCGCCTCCGGCCAGCGGTCGGCGAGGGTGGCGGTCAACGTGCCCGCTCCGCTGCCCAGGTCGACCACTCGACGCGGTCGTTGCGCGCGCACACGATCGACCAACTCGTAGAACGGTCGGCCGCGCTCGTCGCGATATCGCTCGTACACAGCCGGATCCCACGCCATGCCGGTAATCCTCTCGACATCAAGAGTTTATCTCTCGACTTCAAGAGAGAGTTACCATCGAGATCATGGGTGACGAGGTCGACGAGATCGTCGACGCATGGCGGCGGGAACGTCCCGATCTCGATGTCGAACCCATGCAGATCCTCTCCCGGATCTCTCGATTGGCCGATGTGCTCGACGAGCGGCGGGCCGCCGCCTTTGTCGACCACGGTCTGCAGCGGCACGAGTTCGACGTGCTGGCGGCGCTGCGCCGCAGCGGCGAACCGTTCGAGCTGCGCGCGGGTGAGTTGTGCGCGGCCACGCACGTCACCTCGGGCACGATGACCAGCCGGCTCGACCGTCTGGTCGCGCGCAAGCTTGTCGTTCGTCGTCCGGACGAGGTCGACGGGCGTCTGGTTCGGGTGCGGTTGACGCCCACCGGACGCCGCCGGGTCGACGGCTCGCTGGCCGACCTGCTCGCCCTGGAAAGTGAGCTGCTCGAGTCCCTCGGGGCGTCCCGGCGGGAACGGCTGGCCGCCGTCCTCCGGGACCTGCTGGCCGCGGCGCAGCCCACCGGCTAAAGGTCGTTCTCGGTATTTCGTCAGTACCCGTCGATAGGCTGGACCCGTCGAAGCGCCATCCGCCGCCGTCACCGTGGACCCACTCGCACAGGGGGCCGCGGTGCCTGCCGCGCCCGAGAACCCGTCCACGACGCGGGCGGTGTCTTCTGTCGCGGCCGTGCGGGGTGTCCTGCAGACCACGCCCTTCCGTCGGCTGTGGTACGCGACCGGCTTGTCAAGCCTGGGGGACTGGCTGGGTCTGCTGGCGACGACCGCCCTGGCCACGTCGCTCGCCACCGGGTACCAGGCGCAGAACTACGCGCTGGGCGGCGTGCTCGTCGTCCGACTTCTGCCCGCGATCGTGCTCGGGCCGTTGGCCGGCGCCTTCGCCGACCGCTTCGACCGGCGGATCACCATGGTGGTGTCCGATCTCCTGCGGTTCGGGCTCTTCCTGACGATCCCGCTCGCCCACTTCGTGGTGAACGACCGGCAGACATTGGTGTGGCTGTACATCTCGAGCTTCCTCATCGAGTGCATCAGCTTGTTCTGGCTGCCGGCCAAGGACGCCGCCGTGCCCAACCTCGTGCGTCGTGACCAGATCGAGGCGGCCAACCAGCTCAGTCTGGTCACCACGTACGGCATCACTCCGGTGCTTGGTGCGGCGCTGTTCTCGGTGCTGTCGCTCATCACCGACGCCCTGGCCCGGCACCTTTCGTTCGTCAAGACGAACTCGACCAACCTCGCGCTGTACCTCAACGCCGCGACGTTCCTGGTCGGCGCGATCGTCGTGTGGTTCATCCGTGAGATCAGCGGGCGACGGTCGGGCCGGCGAGAGGAAGCCGCCCCGTCGCTGTTCGCGCTGATCCGTGAGGGCGCCAGCTTCGTGCGGCATTCCCGGCTACTCGGCGGCCTGATCATCGGACTGGTCGGGGCGTTCGTCGCCGGCGGAACGGTGATCGGGGCCGGGCGGATCTTCGTGAGCAGCCTCGGCGGCGGCAACGCGGCCTACGGCGTGCTGTTCGGCTCGGTGTTCGTGGGGCTCGGCGCCGGCATCGCCTACCTCTGCGGCGTGACGCTGATGGGCACGGACGTCGAGGATCAGATGCGGGGCCGCGTATTCGCCCTGCTGCAGTCGCTGATCCGGGTCGTACTCATCCTCAGCCTGGCCGCCGTCCCGTTCGTCGTCGCGCAGGTCGGACGGCATCGCTTCAGCGTGGGCAGCCTGCAGGTGACAGTGGACGGCACGCGCTTCGTGCTCGTCGCCGGCGGCCTGCTCGCCATCGCCGCCGGCGTGTTCGCGTATCGGCAGATGGACGACAAGCAGCACGTCGGGTTGTGGACCGACGTGGTCAGCTCCCTGCGCGGCGACTCGGCGTTGCGCCGGCGGATGCGCAGCGGCGGCGTCCTCGTCGCCTTCGAGGGCGGTGAGGGCGCAGGCAAATCCAGTCAGATCCGGTTGCTGGCGCAGGCCCTGAGCGCCGACGGCATCACCGTCGTCGTCACCCACGAGCCGGGGGCTACGGCCGTCGGGCGGCAGATCCGCGACCTCGTCCTGCACCACGACCAGCCGCTCAGCCCGCGTGCCGAAGCGCTGCTGTTCGCCGCCGACCGTGCCCACCACGTCGCGACGGTCATCCGGCCCGCCCTCGATGCCGGGCAGGTCGTCCTGACCGACCGGTTCGTCGACTCGTCGCTGGCCTACCAGGGCGCGGGACGCGACCTGACCATGGACGAGGTCGGGCGGATCTCGCGGTGGGCCACCTCGGACCTCATGCCCGACCTCACGGTGTTGCTCGACGTGCCCGCCGAGATCGGGCTGAACCGCGCCCGCTCGCGCGGGGAGGCCGATCGGCTCGAGCGGGAGTCGATCGAGTTCCACGAACGGGTCCGGCAGGCGTTTCGCGGACTGGCCGAGACCCACCCCCGTCGCTACCTCGTACTCGACGCCACGCAGCCGCCGGACGACCTCGCGGCCCAGATCCGCCCGACCGTCGAACGCCTCCTGCGCTCGCACGTCGCGCCGCCCCTGCTCACTCGGCTGCGGACGCGAGCGACGCATTCCGGGGTGCGGGCGTGACCGCCCCGAGAAGACGCTCCGCACGAGTCGTCGGGCACCCCGGATGAGCGTGTGGGACGCGCTGATCGGCCAGCCGGACGCCGTCGCCGTGCTGCGCGCCGCCGCGAACGCCGCCGCCGACGTCGTCGCGCAGCGCCCGGTCACGCCCGGCGCGATGACCCACGCCTGGCTGTTCACCGGGCCGGCGGGGTCGGGCCGGTCGGTGGCCGCGCGGGCCTTGGCGGCCGCCCTGCAGTGCGAACGTCCCAACCACCTGGGGTGCGGTGAGTGCAGTGCGTGCCACACCGTCCTCGCCGGCACCCATCCGGACGTCCACGCCGTGGTGCCCGAGGGGCTGTCGATCTCGGTCGCCGAGATGCGCTCGGTGGTGGCCACCGCCGCCCGACGGCCGGCCCTCGGGCGCTGGCAGGTCGGGGTCATCGAGGACGCCGACCGGCTGACCGAGGCCGCGTCCAACGCGCTGCTCAAGGCCGTCGAGGAACCACCGGCGCGCACGGTGTTCCTGTTGTGCGCGCCGTCCACGCACCCGGACGACGTGACGCTCACGATCCGGTCGCGATGCCGGCTGGTCGCGCTGCGCACGCCGCCCGCGGCCGCCGTGGCCGACGTCCTCGAACGGGACGGCGTCGACCCGCCAACCGCGTCCTGGGCCGCGCAGGCCGCCCAGGGCCACGTCGGCCGGGCCCGTCGGCTCGCTCGCGATCCGCAGGCCCGAGCGCGCCGAGCCGAGGTGCTGGCCATCCCCGCGTCCCTCACGTCGTTGCAGGCTTGCCTGGACGCCGCCGATCACCTGGTCGGCGTGGCCGAGGGCGAAGCCGCGGCGATCTCCACCGAGCTCGACGCGGACGAGGTCGAGGCGCTGCAGGTGGCCCTGGGCGCCGGTGGTACCGGCAAAGGGACGGCCGCCGCGGGTCGAGGGACCGTCGGCGCGGTGCGCGAGCTCGAGCGCCGGCAGCGGTCCCGGGCCACCCGCACCCAGCGCGACGCCCTCGACCGTGCGCTGGTTGATCTCGCCGCGTTCTACCGGGACGTGCTGTTGCTCGGCGCGGGTTCCGGCGCGGCGCCGGCTCATCCCGACTTCGCCGCCGACGTCCGTGACGTGGCCGGCCGCGTCACACCGACCGGCGCTCTGCAGCGCCTCGACGCCGTGCTCGCCTGCCGCGAAGCCGTCGAGCTGAACGTCAAACCACGCATCGCCGTCGAAGCCCTGACCGTGGCCTTGCGACTGCCCTGATCACCGGCCTAGGGTCGGTTCGGAGAAACCAATCTCGCATCCAGGAGGCGCAGTGGCGCAGTACGTCTTGCCGGATCTTCCCTACGATTACGGTGCATTGCAGCCGGCCATGAGTGGCGAGATTCTCGAGCTGCACCATGACAAGCACCACGCGGCCTACGTCAAGGGCGCGAATGACACCCTGGAGCAGATCGACGCGGCGGGCGCCGACGCCAGCCCGACGCAGGTCGTCGGCCTGGAGAAGACGCTGGCGTTCAATCTGTCAGGTCACGTGCTGCACTCGATCTTCTGGAAGAACCTCTCGCCGGACGGCGGCGACCGTCCGGACGGTGCGTTGGCGACCGCGATCGACCAGTACTTCGGCTCGTTCGACGCGCTGAAGAAGCGGCTGACGACGGCGACGACCGCGGTGCAGGGCTCGGGGTGGGGCGTCCTCGGCTACGAGCCGCTCAACGACCGGCTGATCATCGAGCAGGTCTACGACCACCACGGCAACGTCGGTGCCGGGACGACGCCGCTGCTCGTCTTCGACGCATGGGAGCACGCGTACTACCTGCAGTACAAGAACGTCCGTCCGGACTACGTCAGCCAGCTGTGGAACCTCGTGAACTGGCCGGACGTCGCGCGGCGGTACCAGGAGGCCAAGGGCGCCGGTACGGCGACCAGCGCTAACTGACGTCTCACGCGGTCCGGTCCTGCGTCAGGGCCGAGTCGGTAATCCGGTAGGCGTCGCGGACAGATACCGCGAGTTCGCCGCGCCGGCCAGTGTCGTCGACGATCGGCCAGCTGATGTCGCCGTCGCGCGCCGTGGCGTCGCTCGGCGGCCCAGCGAGGCGCAGTCGCAGCCGCCGACGTCCGTAGCGCAGCTCGTCGCCCTCGACCGAGCTGCGCAGGTACAGCCACGTGCGCGGGAAGGGCTTGCCGTCCCCGCGCAGGCCGCACAGGAACTGGTCCGGCCGAAGGCGCCGCTGCCGCTGCAGGAGCCGGGCGAGCAGGCTGCCGTCCGGCGGGACGAAGCTGTGGACCACCCGGTCAGGATAGGGATCACGCGTCGGCGGCGACCGGTTTAGGCTGCCCGGCGTGGGCATGGTGTGCGCGGTGACCTTCCAGCGTCACGGCCGTCTGTACTACGCCGACCCCGGCGCGCTGACGTTGCACATCGGCGACCAGGTGCTGTACCCGAAGG